>DATJHY010000095.1:0-3165 GCA_035493635.1 Gemmatimonadaceae bacterium
ACCTGGACATTTCCCGGTGGCCAATCACACTTCAACACATGCCAGGGGACGTCATTCTCGTCGTCGACGACGAGCCGCAGATTCGGCGTGTGGTGCGGAACGCGCTCGCGCCGGAGAACGCCCGGGTGATCGAGGCGGCGACGGGCCGGGAAGGCGTCGATCTCGCGGCAGCGCAACGGCCGGCGCTGATCGTGCTCGACATCGGATTACCGGATATGCCTGGTCTCGAAGTCTGCAGGGAAATTCGCTCGTGGTCGGACGCGCCGATCATCGTGCTATCGGCGCGGCACGCGGACCAGGAGAAAGTCGCGCTGCTCGATGCGGGCGCCGATGATTACGTCACCAAACCTTTCAGCCCGGCGGAGCTGCAAGCCCGGGTGCGCGCCCAACTCCGCCGCGCGCGACTCGCGCCCGCCGCTGGTTCGGGGCAGGTGATCACGATCGGCGATCTGGCGATCGACCTCGTCAAGCCGTCGGTGATCAAAGCCGGCGCGGCGGTTCATCTCACCAAGACGGAGTGGGAGCTTCTCCGAACGTTCCTCAAGTACGCGGGTCGCACACTCACACACCAGCAGTTGTTCCGGCCGGTCTGGGGAAACTCCTCGGGCGACATGCAACAGTATCTGCGCGTTCACGTGCGCAGCCTGCGGCAGAAGCTCGAGGCGGATCCGGTCCGGCCACGCCTGATCATCACCGAGCCTGGCGTAGGCTACCGGCTCGAGGGAGTCCCGTGAGTGCGTTCGGCGCAACGGCTCGCGGCGTGCGGCGGCGCGAATGGCTGATCTGGTTTTCGGTATTCGCGGCGGCGACGCTTGTCCTCTTTGTCGGGCGCCGACGCCTCAACGAGACGTACATCGCGCTCGCGTACTTGCTCGTGGTGCAAGCGGGAAGCGCACGCGGCGGACGGCCGCTCGGGATCGCGTTGGCCACCGTCGCGTTCGTGTGCTTCGATTACTTCTTCCTGCCGCCGTTCGGCACGTTGGCGCTCGCCGATCCACTCAACTGGGTTGTGCTCGGGGCATTCTTTGCGACGAGCATCGTCTCGGCGCAACTCCTGTATCGCGCGCGGGCGGAAGCGGCACGGGCCGCTCTGCTGCAGGACGCGCACCGAACGAAGGACGCCGTGCTGGCGTCGGTCTCTCACGACTTGCGGACGCCACTCACGACCATCAAGGCGCTGGCGAGCGAGATCGCGGCTGGCGGCGACGATCGCGCAGCGACGATCGAAGAGGAGGCAGATCGCCTGAACGCATTCGTAACGCAGATGTTGGACCTGTCGCGCATCGAGACCGGCACCGCGGCGCTACAGGTCCAGCCAAACGAGGCGGAGGATCTGCTCGGCGCCGTCGCGCAGCAGGTTGCGGGCGGCTTGGCCGATCACGAGCTGCGCATCGCCGTCGAACCGGTCGATGGCCTGCTGTTCGGCAGATTCGACTTCACGCAAACACTCCGCTCCCTCACGAACCTGATCGAGAACGCCGCGAAGTACTCGCCGCCCGGGGCGCCGATCGATCTGCGAGCGTCGCGCGACGGTCCGTGGCTCGCGTTCACGGTCGCCGACCGCGGCCCGGGCATTCCGGAAGCCGAGCGTGAGCGAATCTTCGAGCCGTTCTACCGCCGAGCGAGCGTCGCACCCGATGCCGGGGGCGCCGGGCTTGGGTTGTCGATCGCGCGGGGCATTGCCGAGGCGCAGGGCGGCTCGGTCACAGTGAGTGCGCGAGAAGGCGGAGGCAGTGTGTTTGCACTGCGCGTGCCCTATGTCGCCATCGAGCTCCGGCATGTGGCCGACAAGATGTCGTAATCCGGTCGGCTGAGCCAATCGCGCAACGCCAGCGCCATCGCCGCGCGGTACACTGCCTCGCGGGCGGCGCGTGCAGCCGAGAGCACTGGTCGGTGATGAATCCGACGCGCAAGGATCGCCTCCTGCACGGCGGTATCGACGGCGTCTCGCACGAACCAACTGGTGAGCCCCAGTCCGCGCTCGGCGATCGCCGCATCCAGTCGGCGCCCCGCGAGCTGGTACGCCGTGGTACCTGCATCGACGCTCAGCGCCGCATCGGCGATTCGCAGCCACTGTTCGAGCGAAAGCTCTTCGACGGATTCGAGGAAACGCGCGAGGGCATTTGCGGTATGCGGTGCCATGCGCTCGAAGCCCCACCAGTCGTTGGATCCGATCGGTGTGGTCGACGGTGACGCGTGCAGACCGTGGGCGAACGTGTGGCTCTCCCGTCAGGGGATTGCCCTGACAGTGGCGACGACGCCGTAAAGGACGCATGAACGCGACGGCGTGGTGGCATAGGATCGCATGAATTCTTCGCTGTCGGAGCCGGCGCTCACGGGTTCTTCACGACGAGATGCATGGTCTTCACGCGATCTTTACGGCCGCCGGTGTAACCACATAGTGCTGTCTTCCTGCCGAGTGCATCGGACCCACTCATGTCGTCGCCATTGGTTCACGCCAAACGCATCCTGTTCGGCCGGCCGCTCGCGTCCGACCGGCTCGAGCACGAACGGCTCAATAAAAAGACCGCGCTCGCCGTTCTCTCGTCCGACGCGATCTCCTCGGTCGCGTACGCCACCGAGCAGACACTCCTCGTTCTCGTCGTCCTGGGCGCCGCGGCGCTGAACTACGTCGTTCCGATCTCGGCCGTCATCGTCGGGCTGCTCGTCCTCGTCGCGCTCTCGTATCGGCAGACGATCTACGCCTACCCGAGCGGCGGCGGTTCGTACACCGTGGCCAAGGACAACCTGGGCCGGATGCCGGGACTCGTTGCCGCGGCCGCCCTCCTCACCGATTACATCCTCACCGTATCGGTCTCCATCTCCAGCGGCATCGCGGCCATCACGTCGGCCTATCCCCGGCTCGTGCCGCACACGGTGGTGCTCTGTGTTGCCGCCGTGCTTCTGCTCATGGTGATCAACCTGCGGGGCGTGCGCGAGTCGGGGATCGCGTTCAGCGTGCCGACGTACGTCTTCATCGCGATCATGCTGGCGCTGATCGTGACGGGCCTCGCGCGCGTGTTCGCGGGCACCGTCGTGCCCCGCCACGTGGTGCCCGCCGTGCCGCATGGCGGCCCGTTGGGATTCGCGTTCACCTTTCTCATTCTCCGCGCCTTCGCCGAGGGGTGCGTGGCGATGACCGGGACGGAGGCGATCTCGAACGGC
>DATJHY010000096.1:0-11074 GCA_035493635.1 Gemmatimonadaceae bacterium
AGGCGGCCTTCAGCGACTAAGCGGCCGCCGAGCCGCCGAGCCGCCGAGCCTCCGAGCTGCCCCTTAGAACATCACCGCGGCGATCATCCAAACGGCGATCATGAATCCGATCGCCACCTTGATCGCCGCGGCGGTGACGCGTCCCACGAACGCGCCCCACGCGACGCGCGTCGCCGTCCCGTGCCCCGTTCCGCGCGTATACTCGAAGACGAAGGCACCGAGGAACGCGCCCACGAACGCGCCGACGATCGACCCGATGATCGGCACCGGGACGCCGAGAAACGCGCCGACCATGCCACCGATGATCGCGCCCCAGCCGGCCCGGCGGGAGCCTCCGTACTTCTTGGTGAAGCGCGCCGTGAGGATCCATTCGAGCCCCTCGGCCACCACCATGAGGACGCCCACGCCGACGACCGTCGCGAGCCCGATTCCGCCGGCCGGCACCAACAGGTAGTAGCAGAGCGCCGCGGCGAACATGACCAGCGTTCCCGGGAACCCGAACGGGATCATGAAGAGTCCAAGGACGATCGCCGCGATGAGCAGCAGGATCTGCATCAGCCGAGCTCCATTACCGTGCGGGCGAGCACAGTGGCCGCCCCGTCGATTCCCTTCCCGGACATCGCCGCAACCGTGTCTTGCGACGTGTGGACCCGTTGCAACGTACGAAGCGTGCCGCGGCTGAGTGTCAGCGTCTCCCAGCCATGTGCCGACAGGGCGATGCTGTCGGTCAAGATTCCGGGGATCAAGCGAAGCGTTCGGATCTCCTCACCAGCCGCCGACGCGCCCTGCTCCAGCGCCGAGACGAGCCGGCTGGGCCGCGAACCGGTGTACATGAGGACGAGCGCCCCGTCGTCATCGACGGTGTCGCAGTTGATCGCGATCGCCGGTTGAAAGCGGCCTTCGCTCGCCCACACTCGTGCGCCGGCAAGCGCCAGCTCTTCGGCGTCGGTGATCAGAACACCTAACGAACGTGAGCGATCGACGCGGGCCGCGGCGTCGAGGATGGTGGCGACGCCGCTGGCGTTATCCAACGTGCCGTGATTTCGCGCGCCGACAACCGAGAGGATCAACGGCAGCGCGCCGACCCAGACGACGACCAGCATCCATCCCGCGAACGGCGCACGCACGAGCGACAGCGCCCCGAGCGCAACCAAACCGACGGCGAGCGTGAGCACGCCGCCGACCCGCATGATCATCGACACGGGCTGCCACTTGGAATCGAGGTGGGCGATGAGCCAGACTCTCGGCGAATCGCCGCGCGTCGCCTCGAGATTCACGCCACGGCGCCGGAGTACTGGCGCGCGCACGACCCCTCCACCGCTCGACCACCGTCCAACGAGAACGAGCAGCGCCATGACCACGCCGATGCCGAGCCAGACCACACGCGACCTCCCCGCGAACAACAGCAGGGTGGCGAGCGTCGGAATCAGCAGGCCCGCGAGGGGCGCGGCCCAACGGCCGCCGAACGCGGAGAACTCGAACGGATGCTCCCGGACGCCGAACCCGAGCCCGTTCAGGATCTCGGCGCAGTACGCTCGCGCCTCGGCGATCTCGTGGCTTCCCGTGGCGCGCGAGACGGCGCCAAGCCTGGCGAGATGCGCCGACGCGGCCACTCTAGGCGGCGACCAGCTCCGCGCTCTGCATCAGGTTCGCGACATTCCCGAGCTGCTCACCGGCGAGCGGCATCAGCGGAGCGCGCACCGGCCCGCCGACGAGGCCAACGCGATCCATCGCCGCTTTCACCCCGGGCACACCAAGATCACCGACGATCTTCGAGCCGAGCGGCGCTAGCCGCGACTGCGCCGCCGTCGCGGCGGACTCGTCGACCCGCTGATGTGCCTCGAAGATGTCGAGCGAGAGGGTCGGCGCGAACAGTGCGGCCGCCAGGATACCACCCCGCGCGCCCGCCTGAAGGGCGCCGTGGAATGTGGTCGCGTTTCCGGTCAGCACGGTGAACGCGTCCGACTGCGACTTGAGATAGCCGCCGAGAATCTCGAGGTTGCCCGAGCTGTCCTTGATCCCGGCGATGTTGGGATGCCGCGCCAACTCGGCGACGAGAGCCGCCGACAGTGCGAAGTGCATGTACTTCGGAATCGAGTAGAGCACGACCGGAACGGGGCTCGCGTCGGCGACGCGCAGGTAGTGCGCGCGCAGCGCCGCGTCGTTCATCGCCGAACCGTAATAGTGCGGAGCCACGACCAGCACGCCGTCCGCTCCGCGCGACGCTGCGTCCCGCGTGAGCCCGAGGCAAGTGCGCGTCGACTCCGCGCCGGTGCCGATCAGCAGGACCTTGTCGCGCGGCACCATCTCGCGTGCCGTGTCGATGAGCGCCGAACGCTCGTCGTTATCGAGCAGCGCCGCTTCGCCGGTCGACCCGGTCACGACGATGCCGTGCAGGCCGGCGGCGAGATGCGCGCGAATGTTCGCCGCGAAGCTCGCGACATCCACCTCACCCGATTCCCGGTAGAACGTGGTGACGACCGGGGCGAAGACTCCCTGAAGCTTCATGATTGTGCCAAAAAGTCGAATGAGCCGCTTTGGAGACCGTCGAGCTCCGTCGAAGGGGGGGCCTCCGCGGGCGCCTCCTCGACAACGACTTCGTTCTCGGCGACGGATTGCGAGAACATCCTCAATTTGAGCTCGAAGTCGGACGGGTTGCTGGCAGCGGCCTTTGCCGTCTCGAAAGTTACGGTGCCGGCGGCCACAAGGTCAGCCAGGCACTGGTCGAAGCTCTGCATCCCGTACTGCTCCCGGCCCTCGACGATGAAGTCCCGGATCTCGGCGATGTTCTTCCCGTCGAGGATCAAGTCCTTGATCGCCGGGGTGTTGATCATGATTTCGGCGGCCACCGCGCGGCCCTTCCCGGTTTTCGTGGGCAGAAGCCGCTGGGAGATGACCGCGTAGAGCGACTCGGCGAGCCGGATCCGGATGACTTCCTGCTCCTCCGGCGGGAACATGGCGACGATGCGGAGAATGGTGCTCTGGGCATCCGGGGTGTGGAGGGTCGACATGAGCAGGTGGCCGGTCTCGGCCGCCTTGATCGCGGTGTCCACCGTCTCGGCGTCGCGCATTTCGCCGATCATGATGACGTCAGGGTCCTGACGCAGCGCGGCGCGCAGTCCCATCTTGAAATCGGACGTGTCGGAACCGACCTCGCGCTGCGTGATCGACGACTTGCTGTCGCGGTGCAGGAACTCGATCGGATTCTCGAGGGTGAGAATGTGCCGGTTTTCGCGCTGATTGATGTAGTTGATCAGCGCCGCCATCGTGCTCGACTTGCCCGAGCCGGTCACGCCGGTGACGAGGATCATGCCGCGCTCGACGGAGGCGATCCTCGCCAGCACGGGTGGAAGGCCGAGCTTGTCGAACGTCGGCACCTCCCACGGGATGACGCGCATGATGATCGAGAACGATCCGCGCTGCCTCATGATGTTGACGCGGAATCGCCCGATGCCGGGCGCCGCCCAGGAGCAGTCGTAGTCGAGGATCGTGTCGATCCGCTTCTTGTCGTCCTCATTGCTCATGAGGTGGAGCGCGATCTGCTTGGTCTGCTCCGGCGAGAGTGCCTGCTTGGTGAGCGGCACCAGCTCGCCGTGGACACGCGCGCGGAAGACGTCGCCCGCCTTGATGTGCAGGTCCGACGCGCCGCGGTCTACTGCCGCCTTGATGATCTTTTCCATGGAGTCAGTATCCAGCCTGTTTATTGACCACGTTTCGCAGCGGCTCTCCTCTGGAGTATCGGCTCCAGTTGTCGAGAAAGAGATCCAACTGCCGCGGCCAAAACCGGCCTGGCGAAACTGGGGAGACGTGCGGGGTGAGAAGGACCTGCCGGAGCTTCCACAGGTCACTGGTAGGTGCGAGTGGCTCCTGGCGAAAGACGTCGAGAACCGCGCCGCGCAACCGACCATTTTTCAGCCGGGCAGCGAGCGCCTCCTCATCGACCAGAGCCCCGCGAGCCACGTTCACCACAATCGCCGTCCGAGGGAGCAGATCGAGGCGCTCGGCCGTGAGCAGGCCATCCGTTTCGGCGGTCTGGGGCGCCGCCAGGACGACGACGTCGTGGTTCGGCAGCTCTGCGTCCAGGTCGTCGAGGCCGATCGCGCGCTCGAACCCTGCCGGCGGACCCAACCCTACGCGACGCCGGACGCCAGTGCACCGCGCGCCGAGGGCCGTCAATCGTTCTCCAATCGCCCCGCCGATCCCGCCGACGCCGACGATCAGCGCACGGACGCTATCCACCTCACGCAGTACCGAGTCTATCGCCACGAACGGCGCCTTGTCCCATTCGATTCGCCGCTGCTGGTCGAGCGCGATGTCCAATCCTCGCAGAAAGTGCAGCACCCCGGCGACGACATACTCGGCGATCGGAATCGCGTGGATGCCGGCCGAGTTCGTGAAAGAGACGTCGCTCTCGACCATCTCGCGATAAAGCGCGGTGCCGACCCCGGCGGCCGCCGAGTGTGCCCATCGAAGCCGCTGAGCTTCAAGGAAGAGGAGCCGCGGAATGCCGAAGCCGTAATACGCCTCAGCGCCACGGATCGCCGTCATCACCTCATCGCTCGGCCGTGGAGGCCCGTCACCATCCGAGCTCGTCTCGGATTTGATGATGCAGACTGTCCAGCCCTCGGGTGCCCCGGCTCTGATTCGCCGCTCGCCTTCGGTCGTGAGCGCCCAATTCTTCGAACGTGCGGCAAGATCGACGACGAGCAAGCGCTCGCCGGGGCTGTCAGCCTCCATGGACACTCAACACATCTCCTCGCGACAGCAGACGATCGGCGATCGTCTCGAATTGGATGGCCGGACCGACCAATCGAAGCTCGAACGTCCGGTCGTCGGCGTGATCGAACGTCTCGCACGAAGCGATGTGGAGCCCATGGGCGGTGAGTACTTCGCGAAGGTCGGCGAGGGGCATACCGGGCCGCGCCCTGATTGTGAATGCAACGACGCGGCGCATTCGCCTGACACGATTCTCGACGCGCGTCAGCCAGGCAAGAACAACCATGACCAGCACCCCTGACCCGGCCGCTTCCACGTAAAAGCCGGCCCCGATCGCGATCCCGATCGCGGCGACCACCCAGATCGTCGCCGCCGACGTCAGTCCGGTGATCGTGCCGCCGCCTTGCATGATCGTACCGGCACCGATGAAGCCGATTCCGGAGACGATCTGCGCCGCGATGCGCGCCGGATCGCCAACACGCTCTCCGCCGATCAGGCCGATGCGAATCGAGACGTCACTCAGCAGAGCGGCGCCGACGCAGATGAGGATGTTGGTGCGAAGTCCGGCTGGTTTTGCCTTGATCTCGCGCTCGAGTCCAATGGCACCGCCGAGCACGACGGCGAGCATGAGCTTGAGAAGAAGGTCGAATCGGAGGACGGCGTTGATATCCGACCAGGACGGGGCGTCGGCGGCGTGCGCGAGGACGGCCGCGATGGCCGCCGCCGTCGCCACGAAGGGCGCGCTCATCGCCAGGCCTGAGCGCGCCGGCGACGAGACTCAGCGCATGTCGAGGTCGCGAATGTCACCCGGCGACGTGTCGGGAGACGAATCGCCGTAGCTGATGCTTCGTGCTTGTTCCTCGAGCTGAGCAATCGACGCTTCATCCGGCTCGGTCGGTGTCGCGAAGTGACGGAACACGGTCCCGCCGCACTTCTCACATTTCACGGCGTCAGGGACCGCCTGGTCGTAGAACTTTTCATTGCCGCAGGTCAGGCACACCAGCGTGACGAGACCTCGAGGTCCCGCCCCGTTCCGGGCTTCCCGGCCCTTCCCCCGTGCTGCATCCGCCATGATTCGCTCGCGTTGAGTCTGCGAGCCTCACGTTGCAAGAGGCATGCGGTGGTCGTGACAGGCGACCTCGACGGAATTCTAGTCGTAACGGGCACGCTCAGCGAGCTTGGCTTGGTTTCGTCCTGGCGAGGCATCCCGAGTGTGCCGCGCGGCACCTACGGAAAACTCGGCCGCTGCAAGGCCTCGAATACGACCTGCATCGCGATCAGTCCGAGTGGAATCAACCATCCGATCGACCGCCCGCGCGATTCGGCCGGCAACGACCGCCGATACACGAGCCAGCACACCACAGCCAGCGCGGACTCGAGCGACAGATCCCAGCCGGGGCGCGCGTAAAGCTCGAGGCCGACCATTGGCCCCGTCGGCCAGGTCGGCTTGACACCGGTGATGAAATCAGCCGGCCAGTGCGAGGCATAGGCGAGCCAAACCACGAGAGCGTCGCCGGCATTCTTGGACCAAAGCCAATACAACAGCCCGCACACCGTCGCGCCGATGGCGACGGAGAGGAGCGAGTGTGACAGGCTGCTATTGGGGCGATGGACGACGTGAGAAAACGCGTCGATCCAATCCGGGGCGAAAGCGATCGGGACGAGGAGTGCGATGGAAACTCGCGGACGCTTGCCTTTCAGCAACGCCGCGATCGCGGCGTGCCCGACGTACACTCAGCGCGTCCGCCGCAGCAGGCGGTCGAAGACGACGAGCCAGAGCCACGGCGCGAGCAGCGCCACGCCGACGATGAAGCGAGCCGCGAAACCTTGAATCCCCGCCGGCGGCCCGACGATCATGCCGAGCGGTCGCTCAATACGGTCGCGCCTGTCCGCTGCGTTTTTGCGCGCATTCCTCGCAAAGAGTCGCGCTGGCGTTGAGACGCGCGCCGCAGCTGCCGCAGAGACTGAACACGCGGACGCCGTTCGGCGTGACCTCACGATGGATGGGGGCCGCGTAGCTCGACAAATGCACGTGCAGCGGGATCAACAGCGGCGGCCGTGATGGCCGTCCGAAGTTCCAAGCTTTGATCCGCGCAATGAGACGACGTATGAACTGCATCGGTGACCCGGATTGTCTTACCGGCTGAAAATGCACGGCGCATGCCGTGTGACGCGATGGGCGGAACTACCTTCAGAAACCCATCCGGTCCCGCACGGCATCCATCGTTTCGCGCGCGAGCCGACGGCATCGAGCAGCTCCCGCCGAAAGGGCATCATCGATCATTTTTGGTTTCGCCGCAAGCTCAGCAGCACGACTACGGATCGGCACCAGCTCCTGCTCCATCGATTCGGCGAGGACCTTCTTGCAATCGATGCAACCCCAGCCGGCCGTCGAGCATTGCGTGGCGACGTGCTCGACCGTTGCGACCGGGCTGAACGCCTTGTGGAGGTGATAGATGTTACAAACCTCCGGCGTCCCCGGGTCGGTCCTCTTGATCCGCTTGGGGTCCGTTACCGCGGGCCTGAGCTTATTCCAGATCTCCTCGCGCGTCTCGAGTAGTCCGATGGTGTTTCCCATCGACTTCGACATCTTCGCCCTGCCGTCGAGCCCCATGATGCGGCGAGTCGGCGTGAGCAGCGGCTCCGGTTCGGGAAAGAACTGCTCGCGTTCGTCGGCGCCGTCTTCGGTCTTGTTTCCCGTCAAGCGTCCGAACAATGAGTTCCACCGGCGCGCGCACACCCGCGACAGCTCGAGATGTTGAACCTGATCCTCGCCCACCGGGACGAGATTGGCGCGATACAGTAGGATGTCCGCCGCCTGCAGCACGGGATAGTTCAGGATCCCGGCGCTGACGCTTTCCTGCCGCGCCGCCTTCTCCTTGAATTGCGTTTGGCGCTCGAGCTCACCGAGCGGCGTGATGGTGTTGAAGATCCAGGCTAGCTCGGTATGTTCCGGCACCTGCGACTGCACGAACACCGCGCAGACGTTCGGATCGAGCCCCGCGGCAAGCAGCGACACCGCCATGCTGTGTCGCCGGGTGCGGAGCTGTTCCGGCTCGTAGACGACGGTGATCGCGTGATAGTCGACGATACAAAAAATCGAATCGTACTCGTGCTGCAGCCGAGCCCAATTCTTGACCGCGCCGAGGTAGTTCCCGATGTGGAGCTCCCCGGACGGTTGAATCCCACTGAAAATCCGTGACATCCGGTCAACATAACAGCGGCCGGGCGCTGCTGGCGACATGCGTCGCCGCCGCGGCGCGCGCTGCTGAAATCATTCGACAAGGCGCCGCGCGGCGCGACACGCTGACCTGGGAAACCAAGTCGGCGACGGACTTCGTGAGCGACGTCGATCGCGACGCCGAGCGCGCGATTCGGGAGATCGTCGCCGAGCGACATCCCGACGCCCGCGTGCTCGGCGAAGAGCTCTCACCTTCGGAGTCGGTGAGCGACGGCCTGGTCTTCGTCGCTGATCCGCTCGACGGCACGACCAACTTTCTTCACGGTTTCCCCTGGTACGCGGTGTCGATCGGCGCGATGGCGGAGGGCGCCCTCGTCGCCGGCGTGGTCCTCAACGCCGCGAACGGTGAGCTGTTCACCGCCACCGCCGGCGGCGGCGCGCGACTCAACGGCCAGCCGATTCGCGTCTCGTCGATCGCGGAGCCACAGCGCGCGCTCATCGGCACGGGCTTTCCGTTCAAGGATCCGAAAAACATCCAGGACTACCTCGCCATGCTACCCCCGCTCATGCGTGACATCGCAGGCATCCGACGCCCCGGTTCCGCGGCGCTCGATCTGGCGGACGTCGCGTGCGGTCGGTTCGAGGCCTTCTGGGAACTGACACTCTCTCCCTGGGACATCGCCGCGGGATTGCTGCTCGTTCGAGAAGCGGGTGGAATCGTGACCGACCGATTTGGGGAGCCGTGTCGGGTCGCGCGAACGTCAGTGGTCGCCGGCAATCCACAGATGCACGCGTGGCTTCTGAACATCGTGCAGAACACACGATAGTCGCTTGAACTTGATGGTAAGTGAACAGGTTTCGCTTGGTACGGGCGGGACGGTCTAGCGGGTCCGACACCGCGTTAGCCCGCGAGTGACCGCGTTAGTCAGCGAGCCCCACCCGCGCTAGGCCGTCTCACTCGTACCAGACGTGCCGGGTGCAGAGCGACCGGGAAGATGACCGTCTCGTCTTCGCCGACGATGACGATTCCCATAGATTGGCAGCATGAAAATCGTCGAATGCGTCCCGAACTTTTCCGAAGGACGGCGTCCCGAGATCGTCTCCGCCATCCGCGATGCGATTGCCGCGGTGGATGGCGTCGCCGTCCTCGATGTCTCATCTGATCAGTCGCACAACCGCACCGTCATCACTTTTGTCGTTCCCGTCGAGAACGCGGTGGACGCGGCGTTCGCCGGAATCAAAGCGGCGCGGCAGCACATCGACCTGAATCACCACACCGGCGAGCATCCGCGGATGGGCGCGACGGACGTCGTCCCGTTCATTCCGCTCGAGGGCGCGACGATGGAGGATTGCATCGTCCTCGCCCGAACGCTCGGCGAGCGCGTGGGCAAGGAGCTCGAGATTCCAGTCTTTCTGTACGAGCGCGCCGCGACCCGTCCCGATCGTGAGAACCTGGCCGATGTTCGCCGCGGTGAGTTCGAGGGCATTCGGGACGAGATGAACGCCGGCGCGGCGAATCGTGCTCCGGATTTCGGCCCGAACAAGATTCACCCAACGGCCGGCGCGGTGGCGATCGGCGCGCGCCCGTTCCTCGTCGCATACAACGTCTACCTCGGACCCGCGTCGAACTTGAGCGTCGCGAAGGCGGTCGCCAAAGCCGTCCGTGGATCGTCGGGCGGCTTGCGCTACGTGAAAGGACTCGGTCTCGAAGTGGACGGACAGGCTCAGGTCTCGATGAATCTCGTCGACACCGAGAAGACGCCGCTCTACCGCGCCTATGACATGGTGAAGATGGAAGCGGAATCGCAAGGCGTGTCGCCGACGTGGAGCGAGATCGTTGGGTTGGTTCCGGAGCGCGCGCTGTTCGACACGGCGGCGCGGCACATCCAGCTCCGCGAGTTCAAGCCCGAGATGGTGCTCGAGCACAAAGTCCGCGCGGCGATGCAAGGCGGAGAGTCCGTCTCCGGATTCATCGGCGCGGTTGCTTCGTCGGCGCCGACGCCGGGCGGCGGGAGCGTCGCCGCGCACGTCGGCGCGCTGGGCGCGGCGCTCGCGCAAATGGTCGCCGGTCTCACCGCGGGCCGAAAGAAGTACGCAGCGGTGGACGCGGAGATGCGCGAGCTTGGCCTCAAGGCGGCAGGGCTCGTGAACACGCTCTCGACGCTCGTGCAGAAGGACGCCGAGTCGTACGGCGCGGTGTCGAGCGCGTACAAGATGCCGAACGAGCCGGAAGCAGCAGCGGCCGCTCGCAAGGCAGCGATCAATGACGCGCTGATTGGCGCGGCGGCTGTTCCGCTGGAGACCGCGCGCGCGTGTGCGGAGGTCGCCGAGCTGGCGGCCACCTGCGCGAACAAAGGCAACACCAACGCCGTCTCCGATGCCGGCGTGGCTGCATTGCTCGCCGACGCCGCTTGTCGCGGGGCCGTTTACAACATTCGCATCAACATCGCGTCACTCGATGACAAATCGCGCGGCGCGGGGCTCGTCGAGGAAGCGAACCAGTTGCTGGCGAAGACGCGCCGGTTCGTCGACGAGGCGACGGCGGCGGTGGAGAAAGCGATCGGCTGACCGAGACACCGCCGCGGGCCGCGCGGTTATCGCGGTGCGCCGAACTTGCAGGCACGCGCAGCGTCACTCAGAGACTGCGACTGCCACTGGAGACTCGGCCCGCGACGTATGGTTCGGCTTATCACTCGACGGCTGCGAACGGACATCCGTTGTCAGACATCAGGTGGGGCGTTGCTAGGTATGGAGTCCTGCAATACCACCTTTTTAAACGCCTAACCTGATGTCTGATCTCGGCTGTCAGTCCACAGCCGTCGAGTGATCAGTCCTTGCCCAGGGCAGCGCGACGAGTCTCAGTGTGGCAGTCGCCGATCCTTCGCGCCGCCGCCTCTAACTGGACGACACGTTGGCCAGCGTGTTTTCCCGCTTGAATTCTCTCGTCGGCCGATACGAGACGAGGTGATCCAGGCCCATCCTGCGAAGTAGCGCGTGAAAGCGCGGGTCCTGGCGCACGAAATCGAGAAAGGGGTGATTCAGCTGGATGATCAGCGTCGACGCGCGTTCGTCGTACGCACGTTCGAGCGCGCCAATCACGTCGTCCGCGCGACCAAGCGTGGCGTAGATGATCAACTTCCAAGCCCACACGCTTTTCCCCTTCCGCTCGTGCTCATC
>DATJHY010000097.1:0-11914 GCA_035493635.1 Gemmatimonadaceae bacterium
ACTCTGGACGATCGCGACGCCGTCCGCCGCTCACTTCTTGAGCGGCCGCGCGAAGATGCTGTCGTAGGTGGCCAGTGCCGGCTTTGCCTTGAATGCCGTGTCCACCAGTCCGATCGACTTGAACAAGGGCAGCGCCGATCCCGGCGGCTGGGGTGGATACGCCGAGATGTCGATGTCCGTGTAGTTCAACTCGAAGACGGCGATCGCCTTCGCCGAGTCGAGCAGACGTTCCTGCCGCCGGAGATACTTCGCCTGCACGGCCGGCGATGATTGCACGGATCCCACCGCGGCCGAAGTCCACCCGCCTTCGACAACCATTATCGGGAGCGGGCGTCCCGTGGCGAGCCGCGTGTAATAGTCGAGCGGAATCTGATCTGGATCAGGATAGACGAAGTACGGATACGACGAGATCGCGAGCACCTGCACGAACGGGAAATCCGTGAAGTCCGTCTCGACGCCGCGATAGGCCGCGGGTGGTGGACCCCACGCGACGTCCGCCTGCACGCTCGCGTAGAGCAACGGCAGTCTGCCGCGCATCCCGCGGACGTCCGCCGCCGCGGCGTTCGTCATTTGCACCAGCGCATTGTACACGGCGGCCGGCGCCTGCAGGCGGATGAGGTTCGTTTCAGCGGCGAGTCCCAGATACTCCGGGCGAATCAGCGATGCCAGCTCGTGCACGTATTGCCGATACACTGCCTGCACCGCCGGCTCGGTGATGCTTCGACCCAGCTCGACGAGCTCTGGCGCCTCGGCGGATCGATTCAGGCCGTCGGTCACGTCCACCGTGATCGCGAGAGGAAATCCCTTGCCGCGATAGTAATTCGCGAGCGGCACATTGACGGTATTGACATACGTCGTCGCCGTCGTGCCCGACAGCAGCGACTTGTAGGGCACGGAGATGTGCATAATGGCCGCGTCGGCGCGCGGCGACCACGCCTCGATCGTCGCGATTGCCGAAGCGGTGGTGGCCTTGGGCGGATTGGCCGAAAAGCCCATGCGGTACGTGCGGCTCGGTGGCTCCGACGCTGGATGATCGGCGTTCGTCGTACTCCTGCAGGCGAACATGCACGAGGTCACGAGCGCCGCCACACGCGGCGCTCGCGTACGCAACGGCGCGCAGGCGTGATGCTGGCGCCGGTCGCTCAGCCGCATCGGCGTGTCACGTTCGTGCCGTCATTCGTACGATCACATCGGGAGGTCATCCGCGAGAAGATGTGCATACCAGTCGCCGGTGCAACCCGTCGACCGCGCGCGGATCACGCACCCCGCCGCTTCAACCGGGAACCTTCAACCGAGAAACTGCAGGACGCGCGACGCGAATCGCTCGGCGTGCTGGAAGAGGAAACCGTGGCCGGCATCCGAATAGATCACCAGCTCGGCGTTGGGTAGCCGCTCGATCATGGCGTACGAGTTGTACGCCGGGATCATCACGTCGTGCGCGCCGGTCGCCACGAGCACAGCCTGATGGATCTCGTGAAGCCGCGAGTACACGCCCTCGCCGCCCGCGCTCCAGCCGGCCAACGCCCTGCCCATCGCCTGGACCGTCTGCATGCGCGTAGGCGGACCGTCCGGCTCGACACGGCGGTGCAAGCGCAGCAGGTGCTCGCGCCCCGCGGACCGCCGCTCGTCCGTGCCATCGAAGAACAGATACAGAAAATCGTCGTCGCTGTTGACCGGCTTGCCGATCGTCTCTCGGACGCGCTCGGACATCGGCGGAGCGCCCGGCACGCCACCGGGACCGCTCCCCGCGACAACGAGCCGGCGCACCAGCTCGGGCTGGTTGAGTGTCAGCGCCTGCGCAACGGCACCGCCCATCGACCAGCCAAGCAGGTCGACGAGCGAGTACCCGAGCGCGCGGATGAACGCGGCCGCGTGTTCGGCCATGCCCGCGATGGTCGCCGGCGATTCGCCAGCCGAACGACCAACGCCCGCGTTGTCGAAGATGACGACTCGACGGTCGGCGGCCAGAGCGTCGAGGAACGCCGGGTCCCAGTCGTCCATCGTGCCGCGAAAGCGCGGCAACAACACAATTGGTACGTCGCTCTCGGCGCCGAAGGTCCGATATGCGAACTCGACGCCCCCAACGCGAAGCAACCGAGTGTGCGCCGCGTTGGCAGCGCCGGCGGCAGTGGTTTCGACGACCGCGATCATGAGAGTACGTGCCTCCAGCATATGAATGTCAATTGCGCCGGCTGTCGTCGTACGCCGCGAACACCGCGCACGTATTGTGACCGCCGAATCCGAACGCGTTGCTCAGCGCAACTCGAACCGGCGCGCGGTGCGCCGTGCCGAATGCGAACCGCAGATGACACGCGGGGTCCGGCGCCTCGACGTTGATCGTCGGCGGCACCAGTCCATGGGCGATCGTGAGGATGCTTGCGATCGCCTCGACGGCGCCTGCCGCGCCCAGCATGTGGCCCGTCATGCTCTTGGTCGACGTCGCGATCATCGAGTCGGCGTGCGCGCCGAACGTGGCACGCACGGCACGCGACTCGGCAAGATCGCCGGGCACCGTGGAGGTGCCGTGCATGTTGATGACGTCGACATCGAGCGGGCGCAAACCGGCTTGCGCGAGCGCTCGCTCCATCGCCAGCCGCGCGCCCATTCCCTCTGGATGCGGCGCGGTCATATGGTGCGCATCAGCCGATGCGCCGACGGCGAGTACCTCGGCGTGAATTCGTGCTCCGCGCGCCACGGCGTGAGACAGGGACTCGAGCACGAGCGCGCCCGCGCCTTCGCCCAACACGAACCCATCGCGCGTGAGGTCGAATGGCCGGCTCGCCGTATCCGGGCTGTCATTCTGCGTTGAGAGAGCCTTCATCGCCGAGAAGCCGCCGATGCCCAACTCGCAGATCGCGGCCTCCGTGCCACCGGCGACCACGATATCGGCCTCGCCGGCGCGGATGAGCGACAGCGCGGCCGCGATGTTGTGATTCCCCGTCGCGCACGCCGACACGACGCACTGCGTCGGGCCGCGGAATCCATGGCGCATCGAGATCACTCCCGTCGTCATGTCCGGAATCATCGTCGGAATGAAGAAAGGAGAGATGCGCTTCGGCCCGCCGCGGACCCACGCCTCCGCCTGCCGCTGAAAGGTCTGGATCCCGCCGATCCCGCTGCCAAACACTACACCGACACGCGATCGATCGGCTTCGCTCATTCGGCTAGCGTCCAGTGCTGCATCGCGAAGCGCTTCGTCGGTCGCGGCGACGGCGTAGTGCGTCACCGGGTCGAGTCGATTCGCCTGCTTGCGATCGAGGTTCGCGAGCGGATCGAACCCCTTGAGCTCGCACGCGAACGTTGTATCCAGCCCCGAGGCATCGAACTGCCTGATCGGAGCCGCGCCGCTTTTGCCGGAGACGAGCGCGCTCCAGAACTCGGCGACGCCGATACCGAGCGGGGTAACGGCGCCGAGCCCTGTGACCACCACGCGATCGCTCGAGACGGAGCTGCTCATCGTGTGCGCTTCCGGCTCGTCCGCCGGCGCGGACGCGGGCCGCCGGCAAGCGTGCGGATCCGCTCACCGACGTGCGCCGCCGCCTCTCGTGCAATCGATGGATCGTTGTACAGCTTGGCGAGCATGATCGCGCCTTCGATCGCGGCAACCGCGAACCGCGCTTCGGCGGCCGCGTCAACCGACGGCGGGAGCTCGCCCGTGGCGATGCCATCGGCGAGAATCTGGCGGCCGAGTCCGATGACCTTGTCCATCGCGCGTCTGACGCGGGCGCGCAGCGCGGGCATGCCGGGATGCGCATCGTCGGTTTCGACCGCCGTGTTGAGCAGCGGGCAGCCGCCGGCGACGATCGGCTGTTCGACGATGCTCGCGACCGCGTCGACGAGTGCGACGGCGCGATCGATCGCGCCGGTGGCGCCGGCAACGGCCTCGTTGTAGAACGCCCAGTGTCGGGCAGCGGCGTGGTCGAAGGCCGCGATCGCCAGCGCCTCCTTTCCCTCGAAGTGCCGATACAGGCCACCGGCGCGAAGCCCCGTGGCCGCGATCAGGTCGGCCATCGATGCGCCGGCAAAGCCGCGCTGGTTGAACAGCGGCGCAACTCGCGCGACGATCCGCTCGCGCGTGCGCTCGCCCTTGCTCTTCGGAAGTCGGGGCTTCGACGTCATGGCCCGTGCGCTCAGTGAAAGAGAACGATCGTTCGCTTTTTGAATATCGCGCGGTCGGCCGGGCGAACACAAGACCCGCGCGCCGACACGCAGCGAGACCTCGGCGACTCCCGATTTATTCCGCGCTCCGGCGTATGTGCGGCGCGTCACGCGGGTGACCGGCGGGAACGATTCCCAGGCGCCGCGAGTTGTGCTCCAAGACTCGGAGCACGATGTCTCCGACTCGCTGGCTCATCCATGGGCCGGTGGCATCGCGCCAACATTAGCCTTTACGAATAACAGACACCGATGAAACGCTTGCTTGTACTCACGGCCACGCTCGGCCTTGTCGCTTGTGGCGGCAGCTCGACGAGCACCGGCCCGCAGCAGACCCCTGCGCTGGCCGCGGACGTCGCCGCCACGCCCGCGCTCGCCTTCACACCGGGTACTGTGACGGTCGCTCAGGGCGGCACCGTCACCTTCAAGTTCGGGTCGGTCGCACACAACGTGTACTTCGACAACGCCTCTGGCGCGCCGGCGAACATCACGGGCCAAAATGCCAACGTGAACAAGAGCGTCACCTTCACGACGACAGGCACGTACGAATACGACTGTCACATCCATCCCGGTATGAGCGGGACGGTGATCGTCGTGGCTCCGACGCAGTGACGTTCGATCAGCCCCGCGACAGGCTGCTGGAAAACGCGCTGGCCGGCCAGAACACCTAGCCGGCCAGTTTCGTTCGTCTTCACCGCAGGCCCCTCAGGGCATGAGCTGTCGCGTGAAATACGTGTACTCGAGCGCCGACGTGTGCGCCCGCTCGCGCAGATTGGCGCCGGCGCCGTGGCCGCCCTCGATCACCTCGTAGAAGAGATACGGCAACCCCATCGCGCTCATCTTTGCCGCGAACTTGCGCGCGTGCTGCGGCCCCACTCGATCGTCCTTCGTGGTGGTCCAGATGAACGGCACGGGATAGGCCACGCCGGTCTTCAGGTTGTGATACGGCGAAATCGACGCGAGGAACTTGCGCTCGTCGGGATTCGAGACGGAGCCGTATTCACCCACCCACGACGTGCCGGCGTCGATCTGCTCGTAGCGAAGCATGTCGAGCAGCGGTACCTGGATGTCCACGGCGTGCCACAACTCGGGATGCTGGGTCATCTCGACGCCCATCAGGAGCCCGCCGTTCGATCCGCCCATGATGCCGAGGCGTCGCGGACTCGTGATCTTTCGCGCGATCAGATCCCGCGCGACCGCGGCGAAGTCGTCGTAGATCACCTGGCGATGTGTCTTGAGCCCGGCCTCGTGCCACGCCGGCCCGAACTCGCCGCCGCCGCGAATGTTCGCGAGCACGAAGACGCCGCCGTGCTCGAGCCAGAGCTTGCCGATGGTCGGCGAATAGAACGGTGTTTCGGAGATCTCGAACCCGCCGTACGCATTCAGAATCGTTGGGTTGGATCCATCGAGCTTCATCTGTCTTGCACGGACGACGAAATACGGAATCTTCGTTCCGTCCTTCGACGTCGCCTCGAGCTGCTCCACGGTGTCACGCGACGCGTCGAACTTGGGGCCGATCGCCTTCACGCTCGACACCGCGCCGGTGTTGGCATCGGCGAGCCACACGCTGCTCGGCGTCAGGAACCCGGCCACGTTGACGAACGCTTCGCTGCCCTCACGGTTGGCGCCCGTGATGCCCGTCGCGACGTTCTCCGGGAACGACAGCTGTTCGCGGGTCCATGCTCCGTTCGGTGCGCGTGAAAAGCGGTACACGCGTCCGCGGACGTTCTGGTAAATGCTGACCACGAGCCTGTCGCGCGTGGCCGCGGCGCCATCGACCGACTCACGGGGCCCGGGTTCGAACATCACGACCGGCGCGAGGTGCGTCGGATTGGTCGCCGCCGCTGCACCATCGAACGAAACGAGCGAGCCCGCGCGCATGTTCGTCGCGCCGGCCTGCCATGGCTCGGAGAGCTGAACGACGACCTGTCCGTCCACCAGTGCGACGAATGAGGACTTGAGCGGCATCGCCAGCCTGGACACAGCGCGCGGCGTGACGATGTATTCCTCGGTCTCGAAGGTGCTGATCGGCCGATCGATGAATACGACTCGGTGGCCGGTGCCGTCGTCGAGCGAGATCGGACTGACACCGTAGCCGCCGTCTTTCGCGGCGCCACGGAAGATCTCGGCGGCGCTCGACGTTGCCTGGCCGCGCACGAGCCGTTTGACGATGTACGGATACCCCGATGCCGTCAGCTCGCCCTTGTTCCACTCGCGCGACACGAGCAGCGTGTCCTGCCCCACCCAGGCGAAGCGCTGCTTGCCGTGCGGCAGCACGAAGCCGCCGTTCACGAACGCCCGTGTGCCTGGATCGAACTCGCGAACGGTGACGGCGTCTTCCCCGCCGTCCGACAGGGCGATCATGCATCGCCGATCCGCCGGTGCGGCACAATCGGCACCCTCCCACACCCAATTCGCTTTCTCGACGCGGGCGAGCGAATCCAAATCGAGCACCGTCGTCCACGCCGGTGTCGCGGTGCGATAACTGGTGAGCGTTGTCCGGCGCCAGATCCCGCGGACGTGCGCGCTGTCCTGCCAGAAGTTGTAGAGCGCGCCGCCAATGAAGGTCACGTACGGGATGCGGTCGCTCGCCTGTGCCACGGCGAGCGCGTCGCGATCGAGCGCCGCGAAACGGGGATCCTTCTCGAGGACGGCCGTGGTCTTCGCATTCTCCTGGTTGACCCAGGCCAGCGCCCGCGCGCCACGCTGGTCCTCGAGCCAGAGATAGGGATCGGGAGGTAGATCCCGTGTGCCGGGCTGCGGCTTCTGGGCAGCAGCGACACGTGCTGCGCCGAGGCATGCGACAAGGAGTGCGAGCGAACGACGTTTCATGGAGACTCCGCGAGCGCGATTGCGATGGGCTATTTGCAATTCAAGCCACTGTCGCTGACCGACGCAAGCGAGTCGGCGACGAACGCTCACTCTTTTCGTCCGCGTAAGAACGCATAAGCCATCACTTGCGACGTTAGTTCCCTTCGATGCGCGGTGCTGGACGAACGGAACTTCGTGGTGATTGGCGTACTTGGGACAGCGACCCTGTAGCATCGAATCCCTTTGCCGATCGTGGAGTCGCTCATGTCGTCGTCCGTCCAGTCCATTGCTCACGCCGCCGCTCCGGAATCCAATGCCGCCGTTTTGCTCGGCCGCGTCGGCGCGTTCGTCCTTCGCTATTCACTCGTGTTCTTCCTGCTGTTCTTCGGCGCGCTCAAGTGGACGCCGGCTGAAGCAAAGGCCATTCAACCAATGGTGAGCCACAGCCCATTCTTCTTCTGGCTCTACCCGGCAGCCGGCGTGCAAGGCGGCTCGGAAGTCATCGGCGTCATCGAGCTCGTGATCGGAATCCTCATCGCCATACGCCGCTGGGCGCCGCGCGCATCCGCCGTGGGAAGCCTGGCCGCGAGCGGCATGTTCGTCGTGACACTGAGCTTCCTCGTCACGACGCCGAACATCGGCGAGGGCGCGCCGTTCCTGCTCAAGGACCTGACGTTGCTCGGAGCGGCGCTCTGGACCGCGAGCGAGGCGATCAGCGCACGCCGTATACGATGACGTGACTGGATTGCGAGCCGCCGGGCCAGATCGGCGATCGCATGCCGGCGGCAATCGCAATCCGTTGATGCCCACCCACGAGGTAGCTGATCACGCCGCCGCCGACGGACTGCCCGGTCGATGTTTGCCAGCGTATGTGTCCGTCGTCCGCGTCAAAGGCGTACACGTTGCCGCCGAGGTCCGCGGTGAACACCAGACCGCCCGCAGTTGGCGTCACGCCGGCGAGGACGGGTTTGGGCGCCTGGAATCTCCATCGCACCTTGCCGGTCTCGGCGTCATACGCCGTGAGCCAGCCCTTGGCGGCCGACGTGGAGTCCATGCGTTGACCACCCGATGTGTTGCCGAACCATGGCGCACCGACGCGCGGCACCGGCGCCGTTTCGCTTTGCAGTTGCACGGTGCTGCACCAGTCGTTCGCCCCAACGAAGAACGTGTTACGCGTAGGATCGTACGCGGCGCCGTTCCACTCCGATCCGCCGAGAATTCCGGGACAAAAGCGCGTCGCATGATCGCGGGATAACGGAGCGTCTATGTTCTCCCGGCTAGTCGTGGGGACTTGGTACAACACGGGGAGTTCCGAGGGCGCACTACCCGCCGCGACGAGCGTCTCGACCGCCCCACGGCTGGCCAGTCGGCTTCGATCCACCACCGACAGCAATCCGTCCTTGTTCGCGGATGCAACGACCGTTCGGCCCGAACGCGTCGTGACGACCGGAGACGGACTATCGACGTCCCAGTCGTGAAAGTCGTGCTTCACGAGTTGGTTGACGCCGAGCATCCGGCCGGTCGCCGCATCCAGTGCGATGAGGGAATTCGCATAGTGGTTCTCGCCGTCGCGCATCGCGCTGTCGAAGTCCGGCGCCGGATTACCGGCCGACACATAGAGCGCGCCGCTCGCTTCGTCGAGCGTGAACGACGTCCAGAAGGCACCGCCCGAGAGAGGGTACGCCGATGCGGCGCCCCGGCCCCACGTGGCGCGGGCGGGCCCCGACGGCGGAACGACGTCGAATCTCCACACCACTCGTCCCGTGGCCGCATCGAGCGCATACACGTGGCCAATCACGCCAGCGCGGTCGCCGCCGGCGTTCCCGATGAAGACGCGTCCGTGCCAGGCAACCGGCGCCATCGGCAGCTGGACGCCCGGGCCGGCAACGTCGAGTTGCACGTCCCATTGCGTGTGCCCGTCGCTTGCGTCGAGTGCCAGCACGTGCGCGTCGGATGTTCCACGAAAGATCCGGCCGTCGAGATACGCGACTCCGCGGTTCACCGCCGGTCCGCCTCCCGGCGTGGCGACATGCCGTGCACGCCGCCACCGCTCGACACAGGTGCCCGCGTCGATCGCGTACGTGATCGTATCGGTAGAGAAGTACATCGCGCCGCCTACGACCACGGGCCCCGCCTGCAGCGCGGCGACTTCAGGCAACGTGTAGGCGCACACCTGCCGCATCGTCGAGACGTTCGTGCGATCGATCACGGCGAGCGGCGAGAAGCGGTCGCCGGCGAGGGTGCGGTTGTAGGCGGGCCAATCGCCGGCTGGCACATTGGACGCTGCCACGGACTTCGGTGTTGCGCTCGGATAGGTGCAGCTGCACACCGCGGCGGTAGCGAGCGCCGTGCATTCGGCTCGCAAGCGGGAGGCGATCGTCATTCGCGGAAGGTGCAGCGCGCCGGACCGAACGGCCAGAGCGCCTTGTCGTGCCGCAGGGACGCGACCCGCGGCCGCACGCTGCGGCAGCCCAGTCGCTAAGGCCTGTGTCCATCCGCCGTGCGCGTCAATTCGAGATGCCGAATGATGCGCACTGGGATTGGCCCATCGTCGGCAACCGTCGGAAGCGTGTCTGCCTCGTACGAAATTCGCATACGCAGGATGAGGGAATCAGCGTCGGTGCTTGCCGCAAGCAGTTCTCCCGTGGTCGCGTCGACGTGCAGACGGGCAACGAACCACTCACGACCGTGGAGCAGCGCATTCTGCCCAGTGGGAAGCCGCCGAAGCAGGTCGACGACCATGGGGCTCGTGTCCCAGGTGATGACGGCTTCCTCGGCCGACAGCGAATCCAAGCCGATTGTGCCGGAGTCGGCTCTGATCCGCTGATCCAGCATCGTCGTCGGCATCTTCCATCGCGTGTCGTAGCCGAGGAATCGCAGGCGATCGCCGGCGCGGCGAAGCTCCCGCGCCCGGAACTGCGGCTGTGCCTGAATCATGAAGAGCGGCAGAATGTCGCTCGCGGCACCCCAGAAGTCCTCGGGAACGCAAGTGGGCAGCAGTCGCGCGAGATCGCGGGTCGGCGGCGTAACGCGAAGCTGGACGATGCTGCCAGCCGGGGCTCCGATCGTCCTCGCGCAGGAATCCGCCAATTGCGCGACGCTGAGCGGTGCGTCGCCGTCAGCATGCTCGTATCGCGTGATCGCTGCCACCTCATCGCCGCCCGGCTGAGTGACGAGCGTGAACGTGAGACGCGTGCGGTGTGATCCTGCCGCAGTGCTCTGCGTCGACGTGAACACGTAGTTGTGTGCTCCCGTTGGGCGCGCGAGTCGAAGCGCAGTCACGGGCGCCGGCATCGCCGAATGCGTGCAGCCGAGGGTGCTCGCCAACAATGTCAGCGCAGTCGCGATCGGTTTCTTGGGCTTCACGCGGCCTGCTCTGCGCTGGCCGTCGTGCGGACCCACGACGCCCGCGCTCGTGCCAGGGTGATACCAAGCTCGAACGCCAGAGCCGCGGACCTGGAGATGGCGTTCTCGAATTCGTCGCGGCCGGCCTCCAACCGCTTGACGTACTCGGCGGCGGCCCTCGCGTACTGACCGAGAAAGCCCTCGAGCTGTCCGGGCGCGGCATCACTCATGAACGCCAGCCGCAGATCGACAATCGCCGCGTCCCGGAGCAAATCGTCTACAGCGATGGGCTGCTCGATCCATTCCGTCATCGCGTGCCGACCCCGCATTGTCAGGTGGAACACGCGTCGGCGATGGCCCGACTGTTCGGTGCGTCCGTCGATCAGCCCTTGGCGCTCCAGCCGTGCGAGCGCGGGATAGATGGAGCCTGGACTGTCGCTGTACCGACCGAGGGCCGTCGTTTGGAAGATCTTGCGGAGATCGTAGCCCGAGGCGGGCCCGCGGGCCAGAAGTCCGAGCAGTGCGTAGTCGAGCGCTGGGCGAGTGCGAGGCATGCGTTGAACTGTATAGTACGTTTCGTACTATCGCAAGGCTGACCTCCGAGGGGCACGCCGCGCCGCATCAGGTCGCTCGGCGCACGCGGTTCGAGCGGCAGTGTTGTACGCGGACCGCGTGCGTCGAGTCGTCGTCTGGAGCTCGTGTCTGGTTGTGTGATGTAGTATTATTCCGCTTGTATAGACGGGCGGCCGCATGCTCGCAGCGATGACGAAGAGAGGCGGTTGGGCTTCGCACGTCACAAGAAGCTCGCGTACTTGGTGGCGGCGCGCGCATTCTCTCGTCGCGTGTAGCGTCATCGCGGCGATCCCGACGCACGTTTCCAGGTCGCGAGCAGCACAGAGCGTGTTCATTGCCAACGTTGCCGACGCGAGCACCAACGCGCCGGTTCGCGACGCGATCGTCGAGATGATTGACGTCGGTCGGACGGCGCGCACTGACTGGATCGGGGAGGCGCATTTCGACAACATCCCGCGAGGCCGGCACCGCGTGACCGTGCGGCATCTCGGCTACGTGCCAGCCGAGGTCGAGATCGTCTTCACGCGAGACACGGTCGGCTACGTGTTCGTGCTCTCGCCGTCGCCGCCGGTGCTCGACACAGTACGTACGACGGCGAAGGCCTCCGCCGTCCCGCTCAAGTTGCAGGATTTCGAGATGCGCCGGCACATGGGCATCGGGCGGTTTCTCACCGACTCGGTGCTGCAGAAAGAACGCACGCAACCCATCGCGAGCATCATGGCGCGACACTTTCCTGGTCTGTTCAGCAGCGGGTTCGACCAGCGGATCGGTCGGATGCACGGTGGCTTGCCGTGCTGGCCAGAGGTCTACGTCGATGGCTTCCGCTATTCCGGCGATGCACTCGATCTGCGATTCATCGACGGCATGGACGTCGCCGGCGTCGAGTACTACACCGAGACCAGCGCCCCCGTCCAGTATCGCCACCTCGGCATGGCCTGCGGCGTGATCCTGATCTGGCTCAAGTACGACTAAGCACCAGGCAATTTTGGAGACACCTGAAAGACGGGTTCCGCTGGCGCACAGTACCTCG
>DATJHY010000098.1:0-3074 GCA_035493635.1 Gemmatimonadaceae bacterium
AGTGACCGCGGAGGGACGATGGGAATTTGGCGCCTCCCTGTCGACGAGAAGTCCGGCGCGGCCACCGGATCGCCGGAGCCTGTCATCTCCGGCGCCAACGTGGCGATGGACCTGCCTCAGATGTCGCGCGACGGGTCGACAATCGTCGTTCGAGCGCTCATCGAATCGGTCAATCCGGTGGCTGTCGACTTCAACGCTTCGGCAGCACACACCGGCGCCTCGCGGCTGCTGCAGCATCGGAGCGGCGCCCTCGTTCCCGTCGATGTGTCGCCCGATGGAAAATGGCTTGCGCTGGCGAACTACTCCGAACCGCAGTCGGACATCTTTCTGATGCGGGCGGACGGGACCGCCCTCACTCGCCTGACCGATGACGCGGCCCGCGATTGGGAGCCGCGATTCACACCGGACGGAAAGGCGCTCACGTTCTGGTCGAACGTGACCGGCCACTATGAGGGGTACCTGATACAGCTAGACGGCAGCGGGCGCGTACGTCTCACGGAGACCGCGGCCGGCCAGGGGGCCGCGTTTGCCGCGTTCGCGCCCGACGGCAAGCGGCTCTTCGTCGGCAGCGCAAGCCCCGGCGGCAGGGCCGTGATCGGGACGGGACCCTGGCCAATGAAGCGGACCTCCGGCGAAGAACTGAAAGGCCTCGATCTTCCCGCGGGCCTCCTCGCTCCGACGCGCTGGTCACCAGATGGGCGCTGGCTTTCCGGCTACGTACTCGACAAGGGAGGTGCCCCGCACGGGTACGGCGTCTACGATGTCGCCAGGGCCAAGGCGACGTCGCTCACCAACGACACGTTCGGTTTCGGCGCGGCTTGGCTCCCCGACTCGCGCCATGTAGTGTACTTCAACGCGGCCGGCCGCTTGATCATTCAAGATGTCGAAACGCTCGCCCTTCGCGAGGTGACGGACGCGTTGCCCTACCCCACCATGACCGGCATGTCCGTCGCGGTGTCGCCGGATGGCCACACACTTTACTACGCCGGCGCCAACACGGAAGCGAACATCTGGCTCGTGAAGCGACTGCCGGCGTCGAGCCGATGATCGAGGGAAGCTGGAGAACATTCTGCTCGAGGGCGGCCCCGCCGGTGACCAGCGGCTCAACCCTTCCTTGAATCCACGATACCATGCGCTTCACGACCATTGCTGTCGCCACGTTGAGCGTCGTCGCCGCCGGCTGTACCCGCGCGAGTCCTTCGACGCTGAGCCCCAGTGCGACCCGGACGCTCGGCGACTCGCTGATCGCGCTCGATAGCATGATGAACTACGCGGTCGACAATCTCGACTGCGCCAAAGGCATGAGCTACGCCGGCGATGAGCGACCGCTGTTCATCTCCGGTGGCCACGTGGTCGAGACGCACGAGCAGCTACTCAAGGCGTGTCAGGAGCTGGTCGCGCCGCGCACGAGCGCACAGTACGTGGCGCGAAGCGTTACCGCCCACGTGCTCTCTCCAAACGCGGGCTATGTGGTTCGCGACGGCGAGTACATCGTGCATATGCGTAGCGGTGAGACGCGCACGGAGCATCTGTCGATGACGACCATCTGGTCGCGTCAAGGCGGGGCGTGGAAGATGGTGCACCTGCACGAGTCGGCGATCCGTCGCTGAGATGGACACCCTCGAGCACGTCGGAAGGGCTCTGGCGGACCGTTACCGTATCGAGCGCGAGCTCGGCGCGGGTGGCATGGCGACGGTGTATCTCGCACACGACGTCAAGCACGATCGCAAGGTCGCCATCAAAGTCTTGAAGCCGGAGCTCGCCGCCGTCCTCGGCGCCGAGCGGTTCGTGGTCGAGATCAAGACCACGGCGGCGTTGCAGCATCCGCACATTCTGCCGCTGTTCGATTCGGGAGAGGCCGACGGCTTTCTCTACTACGTCATGCCCTACATCCAGGGCGAGACGATTCGAGAAAAGCTGAATCGCGAGACGCAGTTCGGCGTCGACGAGGCAGTGCGGATCGCTCGCGAGGTGGCGGATGCATTAGACTATGCTCATCGCCATGGGGTGATTCACCGCGACATCAAGCCGGAGAACATTCTCCTGCACGACGGCCGCGCGATGGTGATGGACTTTGGCATCGCGCTCGCCGTCAGCGCGGCTGCGGGCGGTCGTATGACGGAAACGGGGCTCTCGCTCGGCACGCCGCACTACATGAGCCCCGAGCAGGCGACCGCCGAGCGCGAGATCTCCGCGCGGTCGGATATCTACTCGCTCGCCAGCGTGTTGTACGAAATGCTCGCGGGCGACCCGCCGTTTACGGCGTCGTCGGCGCAGGCGGTGATCATGAAGATCATCACCGAGCCGGCCGCTCCGGTGACGACACGGCGCAAGTCGGTACCCCCGAACGTCGCGGCGGCGGTGGCCAAGTCGCTCGAGAAGTTGCCCGCCGATCGCTTTACGAGCGCGAGCGAGTTTGCCCTCGCCCTGCTGGGACAAGGTGATGCTGCGCTCCTGGCGCGCTACGGACAGACCGGTGCCGCGCACGCCGACTCTCCGCTCGAGCGACGTGGGCGCTGGCGTGAGCGTGCCGTCTGGGCGTTCGCCGCCATTGCCATCGGCGCGGGTGCGTGGTCGCTGGCCACTCCTCGCGTGGTGGCGAGCGAGGGTCATGTCGTTCGCTTCCTTATGGCGACGCCTGATAGTGAGCGACCGGCGGAGGGAAAACCGTATTCCGCCGCCATTTCACCCGACGGTTCAGCGGTGGTCTACTCGGTGGCCGATGCATCGGGCGCGTCGAAGTTGTACCTGTATCGCACCGACCGGCTGGACTCGCGTCCCATTCCGGGCACCGAGCGCGCTACGCAGCCCATCTTCTCTCCGGATGGGAAGTCCATTGCATTCGAGTCCGGCACCAAGCTGCGGCGCATAGCGGTCGATGGCAGCTCGCCGGTGGCGCTCAGCAGCGGCAGCACCAACGATGGCGCCGTCTGGACCGGCAACGATGAAATCGTGCTCGGGGCGGACGCTGGATTTGCGGGTCTCTCGCGCGTGAGTGCCAACGGAGGTGGCCGATTGGTCGCGCTCACGAAACCTGACAGCTCGAAGGGCGAAACCGAACACTGGTATCCGGT
>DATJHY010000099.1:0-35958 GCA_035493635.1 Gemmatimonadaceae bacterium
GCATCCGCTCGATCCTGATCCTGGGTGGCGGGCCCGCCGGGCTGCTGTTCACCCAGTGCCTGCGCGAGATGCTCGGCTTCGATGGAACGTTGATTGTGAGCGATCCCAACCCCATCAAGCGCGTTCTCGCCGCCCGCTACGGCGCCGAGACGATCGATCCGTCCACGACCGACCTCGCCGCCGAAGTCCGCGAACGAACCGGCGGACGGCGCGCCGAGCTGGTGATCGAAGCGACGGGCGCGGGCTCCGTGTTCGCGGCAATTCCGGGCGTGCTGCGCAAACAGGGCACCCTGCTGCTCTACGGGCACGGCCACGGCGGCACCGAGCTGAGTGTGCTCAACGCGGTGCAGTTTCTGGAGCCGCGGCTCTTGTCGCCCGTCGGCGCATCGGGCGGCCACGAGCGCGACGGCCGGCCGACCACGTACGTCCGCGCGGCCCGCGCGATCGCACACGGCACGATCGACGTGGCGCCGATGATCACGCATCGTTATGCGTCGCTCGACGCGCTGCCGTCTGCCTTCGTCGACGCGCGCCAGGAGTCGAACTACGTGAAGGGCGTTCTCACGCTCGACTGAACCCCGAACAGGATTCTCTAATGCGCCTCCGCCTCGGTTCCGTCCTCGCGCTCGCTCTCGTCCTGCTCGGCTGCGGCAGCAGCCAACGCGATGGATCGCGCGGCGGCAAGGGCAACAGCTATCGGGTCGCCGTCATCCCCAAAGGCACGACGCACGAGTTCTGGAAGAGCATCCACGCCGGCGCGGTGCAGGCCGCGCAGGAGCTCGCGGGCAAGGGCGTCAAGGTCGACGTGATTTGGAAAGGGCCACTGCGCGAGGACGATCGCGAGCAGCAGGTCCAGGTCGTCGAAGGCTTTCTGTCGCAGGGCGTGAGCGGCATCGTCCTGGCGCCGCTGGACAACCGCGCGCTCGTCGGACCGGTGGAGGAAGCGAAGCGGGCCGGCGTGCCGACGGTGATCATCGATTCAGGTCTCGAGTCCGACTCGATCGTGAGCTTCGTCGCCACGGACAACAGCCGCGGTGGCGCACTCGCCGCCGATCGACTCGGCACCTTGCTCGGCGGCAAGGGTAACGTGCTGCTCCTGCGCTACGCGGAGGGGTCGGCGAGCACGACGGCGCGCGAGCAGGGCTTCCTCGATGAGATCAAGGCCAAGTTCCCCGGGATCGTGATCGTCTCGTCGGACCAGTACGCGGGGGCGACGCGCGAGACTGCCAAGCGAGCCTCTGAGAACTTGCTGAATCGCTTCAGCGGCAGTCTGCAGGGAATCTTCACGCCCAACGAGTCGTCGACGATCGGCATGCTGCTGGCGCTGCAGGACATCGGCAAGGCGGGCACCGTGAAATTCGTCGGGTTCGACGCCAGCGCGATCCTTCTCGACGCCATGAAGGCGCACCAGCTCGATGGCGTCGCCGTACAGAATCCGATGCGCATGGGCTACCTGGGCGTGATGACGATGATCGATCATCTGCGCGGACAGTCGGTGCCGCGGCGGATAGACACCGGCGTGACTCTGGTGACGCCGGAAAACATGGATCAGCCGGCGATGCAACAGCTCGTCCACCCGCCCATCGACAAATACCTCACCGGCGGCTGACGGCCATGACGCCCCCCCCCGTGCTGCGCGTTGTTGGACTGTCCAAGCGCTTCGGGCCGACCGTAGCGCTCGACGACGTGCACCTCGCCGCGGCACCCGGCGAAGTGCACGCCATCGTCGGCGAGAACGGGGCGGGCAAGAGTACGCTGATGCACATCATCTCCGGTGGCATGCGTCCCGACGCCGGCGAGATGTACGTCGACGGTCAGCCATACGCACCGGCGTCGCCGCACGACGGCCGGCGGCGCGGCGTGGCGCTGATCCATCAGGAGCTCGCGCTTTGCGGTCACCTATCGGTTGCCGAGAACATCCTGCTTGGGCAGGAGCCGGCGCGCCGCGGCGTGATCGATCGCGCTGCGATGCGAGCGCGCGCGGCCGAGCTCCTGGCGCAGTTCGGCCACGGCGACATCGAGCCCGACCGGCGAGTGGCAGAGCTTCCGCTCGCGGCGCGACAGGTCGTCGAGATTTGCCGCGCGCTGGCGTGCAACGCGCGTGTGTTGCTCATGGACGAGCCGACGAGCAGCCTGCCGCGCGGCGACGTGGAGCACTTGTTCGCGCTCGTGCGCCAGCTCGCCGCGACCGGCATCGGCGTGCTCTACATCAGCCATTTCCTCGAGGAGGTGCGCGAGATCGCTCACCGCGTGACCGTTCTGCGCGACGGGCGCACGGTCGACAGCGGCGCGATCACGGATCGCACCAACGAGGATCTCATCGCGAGCATGGTCGGTCGCCCGACGCGGGCGGGCGGGCTCTTTCCACCGCGCCAAGCGCTCGCACCCGGCGCGGTGATGCTCGAGGTGCGCGGCCTGGCGAGCCCGCCCGTGCTGCGCGATGCAAGCTTCGATCTGCGCGCCGGCGAGATCCTCGGCATCGCGGGCCTGCTGGGATCGGGTCGCACGGAGCTCGTGCGAGCGCTGTTCGGCCTGCAGCCGGCGACCGAGGGCCGCATTGTGCTGCGCGGCCAGCCGGTCGCGGCGCGGGGCGCCCGCCCAAATGACCGAGTGCGGCAGGGCATCGGATACTTGAGCGAGGATCGCAAGGGCGAGGGACTGGCGCTCCCGCTCTCGATCGCCGACAACCTGAGCGCGACGCGGCTCTCCGCCGCCGTGCGGCGCTGGGGCGTGCTCGACCTCGGCCGCCAGCGCGACGTGGTGCAGACGTGGATCGCGCGACTGGGGATCCGCGCCCGCTCGCCGGAGCAACCCGTCCGCGCGCTCTCGGGCGGCAATCAGCAGAAGGTGGCCGTAGGACGCCTCTTATTTCAGGATGCTGATGTGCTCCTGCTCGACGAGCCGACGCGGGGCGTGGACATCGGGAGCAAGGCACAGTTGTACGGGGTGATCGCGCAGGCGGCGGCCGCGGGGAAGGCAGTGCTCATGGTGAGCTCGTATTTGCCCGAGCTGTTCGGCCTCTGCGACCGGATCGCCGTCATGAGTCGCGGCAGGCTGTCGGTGGCGAGGCCAGTGGGCGAGTGGACGCCGCAGAGCGTGTTGGCGGTTGCCATGGGAGCGCACACCGTGCCTGAGTGATAGCGCCGCGCCCCGGCCTGCCTTCCGTATCAAACACCGGCGCCGGTGCGTGGCACCTGCTTTGCTGCATCGGTTCGCTTGGACCGGCCGCGATCACCATTTCGCTCGAGATCGAGGATACGATGAAACCCATGAATAACTGCGCGCGCGAGTGGTGCGTGGCGTCGATGATCGTCACCACGATGGCGGCGGTCGCTCCGTTGCAGGCGCAAAGCGACCAACTGGCCGAGCGCGCGAAGCGCGCGGCCGAAGTGCTGTCGGAGCTCACGTCGGTTCCGGACAGCTCGCCGCCGAAGGCGCTACTGAACGAGGCCGTGTGCGTGGCCGTCGTGCCCGGCGTGGTCCAGGCGGGCTTCGGCATCGGCGGGAAGGCCGGATTCGGTCTGGTGAGCTGTCGCACCGGTACCGGCTGGAGCTGGCCCTCGTTCGTCGGACTCAAGGGCGGCAGCTTTGGCTTCCAGATCGGCGCGCAGTCGGCGGACATCGTCCTCATCTTCGTGAATGAGAACGCGCCGCGCACGGTCGCGGCCTCGTCATTCGACATTGGCGGCGAGGCGTCGGTGGCCGCCGGTCCCTTAGGGAGGTCGGTGTCCGCGGCCACCGATTACCGCGGGCAGGCCGAGATCTACTCGTACTCCAAGAGCAAGGGCCTCTTCGCGGGGATCAAGATCGCCGGCACCAAGTGGGAGATCGACTACTCGGCGAACAAGAAGGCGTACGCGTCGGCGCCCGATTCGCTCCAGGGCGCCGCGCACGGGAGCGTCGCCACACAGCTGCGGACCAACGGCAGCGCGGCGCCAGCCATCGTCCAGCCGTTCCTGGAGAGTCTTCAGAAGCACGTCGCGAACAGCCCCTGATCACGCACAGGAGCATCGAGTTCCGCGTCCGATTCAGGGCGTGATCCCGTACAGCGGAACAGGCTCGCGCTTTCCCTTGATCGCATGCGCTCCGAGCGACGCGAGGTGAAACCCGCCATCGATCAGCGCTTTCGTTTGTTCGTCGACGACGATCGGTTCCGCGAGCTCCTTGCTCGCGAGGCCCGAAATGCGGAACGCAAGGTTGGTGCTGTCGCCGAGCACGGCGAGATCGGCCGCGCGCGATCCGTACTGCGACACCGTGACCATGCCTGTGGTCACGCCCCAACCCACGCGCAGCTGCGATGCCTCGGGAATCGTCTCGGACAGTTCCGCTGCGATTTGCGGCAGAGCTGCGAGCTGCGCGAGGGCGGCGGTGCAGGCGAGCCGCGCTTTGTCGGCATTCGGCATCAGCCCGTGCTCCCAGAACGCGTAGATCGCGTCGCCGGCGTAGTCCTTGATCGTGCCACGATGCGCCACGACCAGATCGCTGAACACCTTGAAGACGGAGTTCATCACCGCATACATCTGCTCGGAGCCGAGTGTCTCGGAGAGGCTCGTGAAGCCGCGAAGGTCGGCGACGAGATTCGTCACGTGCTGATAGACGGGGGAGACGGTCGTCCACGAGGTCATCGTCTGATCGGCGTCGTCCTCGGCCGATTCCTCGTCCAACGGTGAAGCGATCGTGACCACCAGCTCCACTTGACCCACTCGGATCACGTCGCCGTTCTCGAGTGGGCGCTCCGCACCCTGCGTCACGCGCACGCCGTTCACCCACGTGCCGTTGCGGCTCATGTCCCGCAACGTGGTGCCATGTGCCGTCCGCGCGATGACGACATGATCGCGCGACACGTTGGGATCATTGAGAACGATGGCGCGGCTCGGATCGACGCCCGCGCACGTTCGCCCGACAAATGCCTTGTCGAGCACCTCGAGCTCGCGGAGCTGCCCTTCGGCATCCTGCCATCGCACCCTGACGTCGGCCATCGCTGCGCACCTGGCTGTGTCTTGGAGAGCGCGATTATACGCCCGGAGCACCATCGACAGCAACTCGCACCGTACTCGCGGGTCGCACGATCTGGCGATACATTCGGCACGACCGCGCGTTCCTTATCCCCCTTCCGTCGCGCCGCTCACACCACATGCGTTGCTCCCCGCTCCAACGGTCAGCAATGACGCTGCTCGTGCTCGGACTTGTCGCCGGTCCGTCCACTGCGACGGCGCAGTTCGGCCTCGAGCGCGTCGTCTCGAACATCAGCGTCGCCAACGTCAACACGCAGACGAGCTGCCTGATGGCGAACAGCCAGATGAAGGCGAGTCGCGGCGGGAGCTGCGGCCTGTATGGATGGGGACTGGAGATCGCGCTCGCGCTCTCCCCTGACACGGCGAAATGGCAGTATCAGTTCGCGCTTGGCTACGGCCACATCAGCGGCTTCAATGCGCGGCAACCAACCATGGACGTCCACGGCGTCATGCGTCTCACCCCCGAGGTGTCGTTCTACGCTACGCGTAACACGTCCAAGATCGCGTCGCCGTACATCGGGCTGCACACGGGACTGGTGACGCTCAACAACGTGCAGGTGTACGCAACGCCGGGCGACACGTCATACAGCTTTTCGGCGAACACGCTACAGCTGGGCGGAACGGTCGGCCTGTCGTTGCCCGGCAACTTCTACGTCGATGCCGGATACCGGTACCGCGCCTTCCAGGCGCTCGAGTGGCGACTGCCCAAAGGCACGCTGCCGGCAGGCTGGCCCAAATCCCTCATCATGTCGGCGCTCCAATTCACGGCTGGCGTCCAGTTCGACGTCAGCGGCATCACCGGGCGAAAGAAGTAGGTCGCAGCGCTCAGTGAGCGCCGGCGACGGCGGGACGCGCATACGCGCCGCGCAACAGATCGTCGCGCAGCGACGGCGTGGCCGCGATCACCTGCTGGAAGTGCTGCCGGTCGAGCACGAGGCAGATCGAATCGGTGAGTGTGGTGACGGTGGCATTGCGTGGCGCATCGTGCAGCAGTCCCGCCTCGCCGAAGTAGTCGCCATCCTCGAGCACCACGACGAGATTCCGCGTTCCGGTGCCGTTGTCGCGTGTCACCTCCACGCGCCCGCGGGCGATGACGTAGAACTTGTCGGCCACGTCACCCTCGTGGACCAGCACCGTCCCCGCGCGCGCGTGCTCGACCGAGAACGACTCGGCCAACGTGGTCAGCTGATCGTCGTCGAGCCGCGCCAGCAGCGGGACGCGCCGCAGGGCCGCCGGCGTAATCTCGATGTCGGCCGTGCCACTCGTCGCAATGAATCCGTGTTGCTTCTCCCATAGCGAAGCGTACACGCCGCCGCGAGCGAGCAGCTCGTCGTGCGTTCCTTCTTCCGCGACGCGGCCGTTGGCCATCACCAGCACGCGGTCGGCATGCACGACACTCGACAACCGGTGCGTCACGCTCACCACGGTGCGGCCAATGGTCATGCGGCGCAGCGTCGCATTCACCGCGGCTTCCGTGGCTGCATCCAGCGCCGACGTCGCCTCGTCGAGGAGCAGAATCTCCGGATTGCGGACGAGCGCCCGCGCGAGCGCGATGCGCTGCCGCTGGCCACCGGAGAGCCGCATCCCGCGCTCGCCGATCATGGTTCCGTAGCCGTTTGGCAGGCCGGCGATGAAATCGTGAATCTCCGCGGCCCGTGCGGCGGCTTCCACTTCCGCGTCGCTCGCCTCCCGCCGGCCCACGCGGATGTTCTCGGCGATCGACGCGCTGAAGAGGAAGCTGTCCTGGGAGACGACGGCCATTTGTTCGCGGAGCGATTCGACGCTTCCTTCGCGGAGGTCGCGACCGTCGAGGCATACCGCACCTTGCGTCGGATCCTGCAGCCGCAGCAGGAGTGAGAGCAGTGTGCTCTTTCCCGATCCACTCGGCCCCACCACGGCCACCGAGCTGCCGCGCGGAATCGTCGCCGTGACACGGTCGACCGCACGGCGACCCGTCGCGTACTCCACGATCACGTCGCGCAGCTCGATCGAGCGCTGCAACCTGCCGTGCGGCGGCAGCGCCGGCGCGCCGGCGCCTTCGCGCTCCGTGTCGAGGAGCTCATCCACGCGCCGCAAGCTGCCTGCCGCCTGGATGACCGTCGGGGCGTATTGGGAGATCCACGACAGCGCGCTGCTCAATACGAGGAACATCGCCTGAAATCCCGCCAGCGCACCTAGGCTGATGCTGCCGCGAAGCGCCATGACCGCGCCGACAGCCAGGACGAGCACGCGCAGGAGATTGATGCCGATCCCCGCGCTGCGCTCGACCATCGCGCTCAGGAAGGTGAGCTGTCGGCTCGCGTGGGCGAGCTGCTCGACGAGTCCTCCAAAGCGCCGAACGGATTCGCCGCCGAGCAGGAACACGCGGACGGTCGGCTGCGCGGCAACGTTCTCGTGCACCGCCGCCAGCGTCTGACCCTCGCGGCGCTTGCGTTCATAGCTCACTTCCGTGGCTCTGTTCGCGAACACGCGCGGGAACAGGAAGCACGCCGGCCACACGAGCATTGCCACGAGGGCCAATCGCCAGTCGAACCAGAACAGCACCGCGGTCGCGATCAGCGCATCGCACGCCGGCAGCAGCAGCCAGGGCGGCGCGCCGGCCAGCGCGCCTTCTACGGTGGACAGATCACCCGAAAAGCGCGCAAGGATGTCACCGGTATGCGTGCGGCCAAAATAATCGAGCGAGAGTCGCTGCAGACGCTCGAACATCGCGACGCGCAGCTCGCGCAACAGGCCTGCCTGAAGGCGGGCGTACAGATAGTCCCGGGCAACTCCGACCAGAGAAACGACTATCGCGCCGACGCCCAGCGCCGCGAGCAATCCAATCAGTTCGCCGACCAGTCGCTGCGGAATCGTGCGATCGATAATGCGCGCGAGCACCACCGGCACCAGGGCGCCGAACCCGCTCTCGATCAACAGCGCCGCGGCAATGGCGCCTGCCGCTCTCGTATTCCCGTGTCCATGATGCGCGAGGGTGCGTGCCATCGCTCGGAGCTCGTGCCGCGCGCTCGCTTCCGTGGTGCTCGCCGTCATGCGCGATCTCCAATGACGAGCTCGCGCGAGCGCGGCAGAGCGATCGGCCGGCCGGCGCGTGCATCGGCATACATCCCGGCGAGCGTCGGACTGAGCTCAAACAGCGACTCGAGCGGCTGTGCTACCTCCGCCGTGAGTCTCGCCACGTCGAGGATCTCCCGATCCCATTGCTCGCCGTACGCGAGCGCGTCGCTCGGGCGCACTGTGCCGCGACAAGCCGACGCGCCACAGCGGCAGTAGAAGGTGTCGAGCACGTTGATCGTCGCGTATTCGATCGTGAGCTCCTCGCCGACCGCAATGTCGCGCACCACGATGTCGAAATCGCCCACCGTCCGGCAGCTCGGCTGACACGAGTGGTTATTGAACCGCGCGTGATCCCAGCACAACACATACGAGCCGTCGGGCTCACGGTAGCAGTATCGCTCGAGGGCGGAACGAAGAATGGCCGGCATCCGCACAACGTCCGACGGCTCGAGGTGCTGATCGAGCGGGTCGCGTACCCAGGTGATCGTGCCGCGGGGAATCGGAGCCGTGGCCGTCACGCCGTATCCTGTCTCGCGGTCCGTGCGGCGAAGCTCGGTGTCAGGATGGATCACGCGCAGAATGTTGCATCTGGCGTCGGTTCACGGAAGGACGGCCGCCGGCGCCGGGAGCGCCGCCAGGAAACCGCTGCCCTTGCAGACTGGCGGCGGAGCATCAACATTGAAACGACGCCCACCGGCGGCGCTCCACTTGCGCGCAGCTCTGTGCCTGTCGTGAGACTCACTCTGCACGATCGGTTGCAGCACCTCCCGCCTCGCCTCATATGGTCGACGCTCTTCGCGACCAGCTGCAGACGACGCTGAGCGGCGCCTATACCCTCGAGCGCGAGCTCGGCGGCGGTGGCATGTCGCGCGTGTTCGTCGCCCACGAGACGCGGCTTGGCCGCCGCGTCGTCGTGAAAGTCCTCTCGTCCGAGCTCGCCGCCGGTATCAGCGCCGAGCGCTTCGAGCGTGAGATCACGCTTGCCGCGTCCCTGCAGCAGGCCAACATCGTCCCCGTGCTGTCGGCCGGCGACGCGAACGGGCTGCCGTTCTATACGATGCCGTTCGTCGGAGCGCCGCCGACATCGTGCACGCACTGGATTCGGTGACGAGCGGCAATGGCATGGCGGCGATGCCGTCCGTGCTGCTGCATGGACCGACCGCGTTCAGAAGGACGCTCCTCGTCTACGTAGCCAGCGGTATCGGCGTCACCGTGATTGCGAAGGCGGCCACGATCGTCATTGGGCTCCCGGACTGGGTCTTCTCCACCGCGATCCTGCTGATGCTCATCGGGCTGCCGGTGATCTTGTTCGCGGGGTACGTGCAGGCTGTCGCGCGGCGCACGCTCGTCGCCACGCCGGCGCTGACGCCGGGCGGCGGCGTGCGGCCGCACGGCACGCTTGCGACGATCGCCCTCAAGGCGAGTCCCCACCTGTCCTGGAAACGAATGACGCGCGGCGGCGTCCTCGCGCTCGGCGCGTTCGTGGCACTGGTGCTTGGCTTCATGGTGACGCGCGCTCTCGGCATTGGCCCGGCGGCGAGCCTGTTCGCCAAGGGCGTGATCAAGGAGCAGGACCGTGTACTCGTCGCCGACTTCGCTTCGCCGACCACCGACACGTCGCTCGGAGGCGTCGTGAGCGAGGGCGTGCGCAGCAACCTCGCGCAGTCGAGGGCGATAAGTATCGTCCGGGCGAGCCAGGTGAGTGCGGCGCTCGCGCGGATGCAGAGCCCGCGGACCACGCGCCTGGACCTGGCGACGGCGCGCGAGATCGCGGAGCGAGAGGGCTACAGGGCGGTCGTCGATGGCACGGTCACATCGGTGAGCGGCGGCCAGTTCATTGTGACGGTGCGCATCGTCGCCGCCGAGACCGGAGACGAGTTGGCGAGCGTCCGCGAGGTGGCGCGCGACGCGTCCGGACTCATCCCGGCGATCGATCGTGCGACGAAGGCGCTCCGCGGAAAGCTCGGTGAATCGCTCAAGACTGTGCGTGCCGCGCCGAGCCTTGCGCGCGTGACGACGTCGTCACTCGCCGCGCTGCGCAAGTACACCGAGGGTGTCCGTCAAACAACGTCGAAGAGAATGTTCTCAAGGCCATCGCCGCTCACGAGGAGGCGATCAAGCTCGATTCGACGTTCGCGATGGCCTATCGATCGGCGTCGATCGCGTACTCGAATGCGCGCCTCAACCCGGAGCGCGCGCGGCTCTATAGCGAGAAGGCATTCCAGTACCGCGATCGGCTGCCTGAAGCAGAGCGGGCGCTCGTCGAAGCCTCGTACTATGACGAGGGGCGCCACGCCGACCGCCAGAGAGCGATTCAGGCGTATCGCCGAGTCATCGAGGCCGATCCGACCAACTCGGCGGCCATGAACAACCTCGGCCTCCTGTATGTTCGCATCCGCGACTATGCTCCCGCCGAATCGCTTTACAAGGCTGCAATCTCCATTGATTCCACGCATGCGCTCGAACAGGCCAATCTCGCGGACGTGCTCGCATCGATGGGGAAGACCGATGAGGCACTGGCGGCGTGGAACACGTTTCGACGGCGCTTTCCGCGGAGTCCAACGCCCGGCCTTGGTATTCTGGCATCGAAGTACGGCATCGACTCCGTTCGCGCCGAGTGCACGACGGCGCTGAAATCGGAGAACCTGCAGCTGCGCGCCGGCGCCGAGAACTGCGTCGGCATGATCGATCTGACGCACGGGCATGTTTCGTTCGCGCTTGCCGCTGCACGTCGCTCTTTCGACACCGACTCCGCCCGTGGCCGGCGAAACGTGGGTTTCGAGCTCGCGTATCGCTTCAGAGAGGCCACTGCCATGGCGTGGTTTCTCGGCCGCAAAAAGGACGCCGCCCGTGCGATCGATTCGATCGCGTCGAGGATTCCGCTCGTCAACACTCCGCCGGCGATGGAGGCGGCGCCTGGGCAAATCGTTCTGGGCTATACGATGGCGGACAGGCCGGACAAGGCTCGCGCGTTTTTCGAGAAATGGACATCCGCCCTCGACAGCGCACAGCGCCGTCTGCGGACGGTGCCCATTCGGATGTCGCAGGCGCGCATTGCCGCGGCGGAAGAGAAGTATGATCTGGCAATTCGCGAGTTCCTCGCCGCGGACACTGCGTGGGACGGATATCCCACGGCCTGCGCGACGTGCACGCTGCCCGAGCTGGGTTACGCGTACGATCTCGCGGGGCGACACGACCAGGCGATCGCGACGTTCGAAAGGTATCTCGCGAGTCCGGCTAACCAACGCTGGAGCAACACTGATCCGATTTATCTCGCCGGGATCTACAAGCGACTGGGTGAGCTGTACGAGGAGAAGAACGATCTCGCTAAAGCGGCGTCGTATTACGCCAAGTTCATCGATCTTTGGACGGACGCCGACCCCGAGCTTCAACCGCGGGTGGCGGAGGCCAAAGCCCGTCTCGCGCGTGTCCGGAAGCGCGAAGCGCGGTGACGTCGGCTCGGCGCAGGCGCCGATGAGTGAGCGCGCGCGCCGTGACTGCCGTTGGCAGAGTCACTTCTTCAGCTTCGCCCGCAACTCCTGGAAGAAGTTTTCTACAACGACCAATGTGGGCGTCCCGGCTAACGCCCCCCAGCTATCGTCTCGCACCATCAGAAAACGCTGATCGTCTGGCGTGATGGCAACAGTGCCCCGGGCCAGCGATCCGGCGCGCACCCCGTCCGGGATCGTGAATAGGACGCGGGGCGGGTCCGCCGTGAAGGACGGACCCGGATGGATCGTCACGACGTTCATCTTCCCGCCGCCGACGTAGAACAGCTCGCGCCCGTTGTGCGCCCAGAGCGGAGCGCTGCCGCCGCCGCTCGACACTTGCCACTTGCCCCCGTTCACGTCCGGAAACGGGCGCACGAAGACCTCGTTCTCGCCCTGCTCGTTCGACACGTACGCCAGCCAATGGGAGTCCGGCGATAGCGCCGCGCCCTTTTCCTCGTATCCGGTTGCCACCATCCGCCGCGGTGCGCTGTCCACTCCAGGCTGTACCGCGAGAATGTCGCTCTGGGCCGACGCTCCCGTTGATCCGCTTGCGCTGAGCACGATCCATCGGCCGTCGGAACTCCGGAACCCGTCGGTCGGGGCATCCTTTCCCCACAGCAGCCGGGGTTCGCTCGTACCGTCCGCGGCTTGCTCCCATAGGCCAACGGTGTTCGTCCGGCGCGTCGTATCGGGCGAGATGGGCCGATCCGAGAGGAAGGTGATGGATCGCCCGTCGGGCGTCCACGCCGGCGCTCGGTCTACGCCGGAGTACAGCGTGAGGCGTGACATCGGACCTGAGGGCAACTGCTTGACCCAGATGTCCGTGCCCAGATTGGTGAGGAGCGTGAGAGCGAGGCGTCGTCCATCCGGCGAGAGAGCGAGACCCCAGCTCGCCTCCACAATCGAGTCGGCGCCGGCGTACAGACCTCCCGTATTCACTTGCCACGATGAGTCCACCGGCGCGACGTGTCCACTTCGGTCCACCCACACGACGGCGGCATTCGGTACCGGACCAGGCGAAAACTCCGGCCTTCCCAGCAGGTACATCGCCGTGCCCTCGGCCGAGACCATGAATCCCGGTGCCTGGATCCCGTCGAGGATCGGCATGGGGCGCCCGGTGGCGGTCAGCGCCGCGTTGTCCCACGGCACGGCCATCAGCGTGCCCGAACTGGTCAAGTACACCACGTGGCCCGTGGGGACATACCAGGCGCCGATCGCGTCATCGAACAGCGCGCGAACGGTGTCTTTGCGCGCGTCGTACACGTACACTCGAAACGGGCGACAGCTCACAGGCCCGACGCAGTTGGTGAGGTGCGCCGGAAACAGGACGCCACGGGCGGATGGGAGGGGCGTTGGAAACGCCGGGAAGCGCCCGCCAACCGCTGCGGGTGACGCGATCACCTTCGACGTTGTCTCTCCGGAGCGGATGCGCCGGAGGCTGTGCGTAACCGCATCGTAGTAGATGATCGACCCGTCCTTCAGCCACGCTCCCTGGTTGTATTCTGGGTTGACCGACTCCGCGAGCTTGATCGACGCTCCGCCCGTGCTCGGGACTTTGCGTAGTTCGCCATGCGCGACGAACCCGATCCACGCGCCGTCCGGTGAGAAGAACGGTCCCGACCCGCCCTCCGTGCCGGCCAGCGGCCGCGCGTTCACTTCGTCACGGCTCTTGATGTAGAGTTGGCCGGGTCCCGTCAGCGGATTACGGAACACTAAAGAGCTCCCGTCGGGTGAGAGAGCCGCCTCGACTCGAAACGTGAGTCCATCGAGAGCACCGGACGCGCCGAGTGTCGTCGAATAGCGGGCTACGGGCATCGCCCGGCTGGGGCGGCTCCATCCCCACGCGGCCAGTGCCGCGGCGACAACCGCCAGCGCGGTCAACGCGGGCACGGCGAATCGACTGATCGGCGGATTGGCGGTGCTCGTGGTCCTGCCAATCGCCACGGACGTCGCGAATCCCGGATTGTGCAGCGCTTCGGCGAACGCCTTTGCGCTCTCGAACCGGTCCGCCGGCAGCTTCTCCAGCGCCTTGGCGACCGCGGCCGCGACGTGCGGCGGCACTGATTTGCGCAATTCAGTGACCGGCCGAACCTCTGCCGACACGATCTTCATGATGATCGACTGCGCCGACGAGCCTGTGTGCGGAGGCTCACCCGTCAGCATCTCGTACAACACCGCGCCAAGCGAGTAGATGTCGGAGCGGTTGGTGATGTGCTTGTCTGCCGTCGCCTGCTCCGGCGACATGTAGTGCGGCGTTCCCAGCGAAAGACCCGTCTCGGTCATCCGGCCGCCGGCCGCGGCGCTCACCGCCAGTGCAATCCCGAAGTCCGCGACGATCGCACGACCATTGCGCAGGAGGATGTTCTCCGGCTTGATGTCCCGGTGAATCACACCCTGTTCATGCGCGTACTGCAGCGCGTCCGCCACCTCGGTCGTGGTGCTCACCGCCTCGTCGATCCCGAGCTGCACCTCGCGGTCGAGCTTCTGCCTGAGCGTCTCCCCTTGTATGTATGGCATGACGTAGTACAGGAACTCCGTACCGACGCCTTGCGTCGCCGTCGTGCTGCCGCTGTCGTACAGCGGCAGAATGTGCGGGTGCTGGAGCTGTGCCGTGGTCTTGATCTCCTGTACGAAGCGCTCGGCGCCGAGCACGGCGGCCAGCTCGGGCCTCAGCACCTTGAGCGCGACCTTGCGGTCGTGCTTCACATCCTCGGCGAGGTAGACGGTGGCCATGCCACCTTCGCCGAGTCGGCTCTCGATGCGGTAGCGGTCGGCGAGTGCCGTGGAGAGGCGCTCGGTGACGTCAACCATCCGCTTTGCTGTTCAAGATGCAGGGTGGCACGGCGGTCCAGTTCGGATAGGGAGGTGCATCGACCCGCCAAAGTACGCCCGGCTCATGGGGTCGTCCAGCGCACGCCGCGACGTCGCGCACGGGCCGGAGCGGCGATGGCAGACGTCGCCACCGTCGCCAGTGCGGCCATGCGTAGGGTGGCGCCTCCGAACAAGCTCATTAGAGGTCTCTTATTCCCAAGCTGACCAGTCTAGAACGGGCAGTTTCCCGGCGCCGGAACGTCGATCCGGCCCGCCGCGCCGACGGCAACGATGGCGGTCGCGACCCACGTCACGGCTACGCTCCCTTCGTTGCGGCCAATGTGTATGTCCTTTGGTCCCCCGCTCTCGATGAATGCCGTGCCGGCGGGGTACACAGTCCGAGCGCAGGCGGGATCGTCACCATGGTACATGGTGAAGGCGCCGCCGGTAATCACGACCATCACGGGACCGGAGTGTGTGTGCCAACCCGTACTCCCACCGGCTGCCAACGACGAGCTGTTGACGATGATGTCCGACGGGTCCTGGCTTTTGAGCTCCACGCGGTGGCCCTCGAAGGCGGACTGTATATGGAAGGGATCGACGCGGCTTCGTCCGAGCTGGGTGGTCGTCTGCCCAGCGGAGACCGTATACCGGGGGGCTTTTGCACTGAGTGACGATGTTGGCGCTTCGCGATCGCCGCAGCCGGCGAACGTAAGGACAAGAGCAGCCAGCGCAACAACGTGCGCGGAAATGTGGCGTGTCATCTGATCTCTCGAGTGAAGGTGATCGATTTGGTGGCTCAGGGCCGACAGTCACGGGGTCCGAGGCCGGCCACGCGTGTGACGAGGTACACGTCGTCGCTTCCCGATCCGCCTGGTCGCGTGCTCGTGAAGTAGAGCTCATCACCATTCGTGGTGATCGACGGAGAGCGGTCGTTCGCCGTCGAGTTCACCGGCGCTCCGAGATTCACCGGTGAGCAGAATGGCATGTTCGGCGCCGGTCGCTGCGCCATCCAGAGGTCGATGTTCCCGAGGCCGCCGGCGCGGTTCGAGGTGAAGATCACCGTCATCCCGTTGCCGGTGAGCGTCATCCGAGTTTCACGAGCCGCGGTGTTCAGCTCCTCCACGGGCGTTGCCGGCCCGAAGGTGCCGTCCGGCGCGATCTCGCTCGTGTAGATGTCCCAGTCGCCCTTGCCGCCTGGACGATTGAAGCTCGTGAACCACAGCGTCTCGCCGCCGCTCGCCGTTCGCCGCGGAAGACAATCGGCGTCGTCGAACGTCGAGTTCACCGGCGGCCCCAGATTCTCCGGGCTTTGCCATCCGAAGTCATCGCTCGCGTCAACCCGGTACGAGCGCCAGCAATCCAGTCCGCCCAAACCGCCGCGTCGCCGCGACGAGAAGTACAGATAGTGCCCATCGAGCGACAGCGTGGGTGACGAGTCGAGCGAATCCGAGTTGACCACCGCACCGAGGTTCACGAGTGGGCCCCAGTTTCCCTCCGGCTGTCGCTCAGAGACCCACAGGTCCTGATTGCCGAGCGTCCCCGCTCGATTCGAGGACACGAAGAGCGAGCGCCCATTCGGCGCGACGCCGAGCTGCAGCTCACTCGATCCGCTGTTGATCGCCGCGCCGAGATTCAGCGGCTCGTCCCAATCCACCGCCGCAAAGCTTGCTGCGCCACGCGAACGAGGCTCTACGAGCCGCGTCCCACTACCGCAGCCGAGGAGCAGTGCGAGTCCCGCCGCGCCAAGTCCCGCGCGGGGCCATTGATGGGGACACATATCGAACCTCCAGAATGAGTGTTCGTGAGAGGCGTATCGGCGCGGCCGCGCTTGCCCGGTGTTTGGTGCGCCGGTAAGATCGACGCGGGCATCTTTCGCTCATCGTCTCATCGTCGTCTGGGAGCAACCCGTGGCACCGACGCACTTTCTGGAGGTGTTTGGGGGCCTTTCCCTGCGCGATCGGGACGGTCCGGTGGTCGGACGGGTGAGTCAGCGGAGACGGCTGGCGCTTCTCGCAGTGCTTGCCGCCGAGCATCGTTCTGTGAGCCGCGACAAGCTCCTCGGCCTCTTCTGGCCGGACGTCGAGGACGAGCGCGCTCGCCACCTGCTCGCCGATACTCTGTACGTCATTCGGTCGGCACTCGGGCAAGAGTCGATTGTCACGATCGGCGATGACGTCGCCAACAACGAGGACCGAGTCGAGTCGGACGTTGGCGCCTTTGTCGACGCGATCAAGCGTGGCGAGCTCGCGCGGGCAGTAGACCTGTACAGGGGTCCCTTCCTGGATGGCATCCTCCTCCCCGATGCCCCGGAATTCGAGCGATGGGCGGACGCCACTCGTCTCCGACTTGCCGGCGAGCACAAGCGCGCCCTCGAGCGCCTGGCGATCGACGCCGGCCAGCACGGTGATGATCGCCGTGCGGCGGAGTGGTGGCGGACGCTGGCCGTGGCCGATCCGGTGAGCTCCTCGGCGGCGCTCGGCCTCATGCGCTCACTCGTGCGCGCCGGGGACCGGGGTGCAGCGCTCCAGTTTGCGCGCGTGCACGAGGACATCATGCGCGCGGAGCTCGACGTTCCCCCGGATCCGGCGATCGCGCAGCTCGTCGCCGAGCTTCGTACAACTCCGGCGCCGCCGGCAGCTGATTCGGTGTCGCGGTCACCGCAACGTGACACGGTGCTCGCACCACTATCCGTTTCGCTGTCTGCCGCATCGAGTACGCCGGGGCCGATCCCCGAGATCGAGCCGCCGAAGCCCTGGTGGATGGCATGGCCAGGTGCGCTCGCCACGATCGTAGTTGCAACCGTCATGGCGGTGGCCGCGGTCGTTGCGGTTCGCGCGCGAGAGGATGTACGCGGCCACCAGCGGGCGACAGACGTCGCGGGCGAGCCCGTGCCACAAAGAGCTTCACGTTCGCCGTCGATCGCAGTGCTTCCGTTCGAGGCGGTCTTGGCTGGGGACAGCCTTGCCTCCTTTGCCGACGGCATCACCGACGCACTCATCGGTGGGCTGGACCGCCTCCGCAGTTTTCATGTGATCGCGCCAACGTCCGCTGCGGCGGTGAAGCGCATGCGGCTTCCCGCTAGAGCGGCCGGCGACACCCTTGGTGCGCGTTATCTCGTCGACGGCACCGTTGGTCGCGCTGGACGCGATGTGCACGTCGCCGCACGACTCACCGATACGCGTGCGGGCACGCTGCTTTGGTCGCGCGACTTTTCATTCGCGTTCAGCGCGGCAGCCATGCTGAGCGTCGAGGACACCATCGTCTACGCCATCGGCAATGCCGTCGACGCGGGACGCGGTCGAGGTGCGGGCGTGCCGTTGATTGCGTCGCGTCCGCCGAACACCGAGGCATACGTTGCGTACCTGATGGGTCGTCATCTGTGGAATTCGCGGAATCCCGCCGAAATCGAGCGCTCCGTCGCCTACTTCAAGGAAGCGATCGACAAGGATTCGATGTTCGCGTTGCCCTATGTGGGATTGGCCGACAGCTACGCATCGTTCGGCATCGGCAACATGGGCGATTTCCGCGCAACGGAGTACTTCCCGATCGCACGCCACGCCGCCCAACACGCGCTGTCGCTCGACTCGACGCTCGCCGAAGCGCATGCGACGCTCGGATACATCCACCTGCTCTACGATTTGGATTGGGAGCGAGCGCGGCGCGAGCTATCGCTGGCCGTTGCTGTGCGACCGTCGTACACGACGGGCTGGATCTACCAAACGATACTGTTCGAGTGGACCGCGCATTTCGAGGCAGCACTCAGCCGCGCGCAGTATGCCGCCACGCTCGATCCGATCTCGCCGCTGGTCAGCAACATCGAGCTCGGACGCGCTCTGTTCTATTCGCAGATGTATGACAGTGCCGCCGCCGTGTTTCGGGCCACCCTGGCCATCGATTCGATGTCGCTTCGCGGACGCATGCACCTGGGGCAGGTATACGTGCAGCAGAAGCGGTTCGATGAAGCCATTCGCGAGTTAGAGCGCGCCGCGCGCCTTTCACCAAACACGTCGCGACCCCTCGCGCTGCTCGCGTACGCAGATGGCGCGGCCGGTCACCGCGCTGCCGCACTGACACTACTCGATACCCTGCGAAAGCGGGCCCGGCATCGCTACGTACCGGCATTCGACTTTGCGATCGTCCACGCTGGCCTCGGCAACTCGACGGACATGTTCGCGTGGCTCGACAGTGCAGTCGCCGACCACTCGATTCGTCCGTATCTCATGGACCCTACGTTCGCGCCGTTCCGTGACGACCCACGCTATCAGTCACTCCTAAAGCGCCTCGATCTTCCGTGGCCGAAGCCCTAGAGCGTCTCGGGCTAAACGCCCGCTCGAGCGGCACACGTCGCCCGGGCAGGCGACGCCCCGTCCTACTCGGCTCTGATCGCCGTTAACGGATCGACCCGCGCCGCCCGGCGCGCGGGTACGTACGCAGCGGTCAAACCCGCGGCCCCGAGCAGCACGGCAACACCGGCATAGGTGCGAACATCCGTTGGCGCAATTCCATAAAGCAATCCGGCGAGCACGCGCGCCGACAGCGCGGCCACGATCAGTCCGGCCGCGATGCCGCCGATCACCGGCAGCATGCCGCCCCGCAATACCATCCCGATCACCGATCGCGTCGACGCGCCGAGCGCAAGCCGGATCCCGATCTCCGGACGACGCTGCGCCACGCCGTATGCGATCACGCTGTAGATGCCAATGCTCGCCAGCATCAGCGCAATTCCGCCGAAGGTGCCGAGGAGCCAGGCATGGAAGCGCGGCCGCACCACCGACTCGGCGACCATCGATTCGAGCGCGATGGGCCGATGCGCCGGCAGTCCGGTATCGACGCGATGAATCGCGTCGCGCACTGCCGTCGCCAGCGCATCCGCGGTCTGCGAACCGCGAATCGCGATCCACACGCCCGGAAACGGCGCTTGCGCGTACGGCACGTACATGACGGGGCTCAGCGGCGCACCAACGCCTTCGTAGACGGCGTCGCCCACAATGCCGATGATCTCGTGATCCGCGCCGTTCACGTTGATCTCGTGGCCGATGGGGTCCACGCTCGCGAAATGGCGCCGCGCAAGCTCGGCGCTGATGATCATGACCGGCGACGACGTCGCGTTGTCGCGCATCTCGAACGCGCGGCCGCGTATGACCGGAATGCGCAACGCCTCGAGATAGCCCTGCGTCGCGGGTATGTACGTCGCGATCGGCTCATGGCCCGGCTGCGGCGCCGGCTGGCCAACGATCTGAAAGCCTTCTGCCTCCTGGATGTGTGAAGGTGGCATGCTGGTGCTCGCTCCGACCGTGACGACGCCAGGTATGCGCCGCAGGTTCTCCAGCACCGCATCGAGCGCGCGGGTCTTGAGCTCGTCGCGCTGGTAGTTTGGCCCCACCATCGTGAGCTGCACGACGGTAACGCCGCCCGGCTGCACGCCCAGGTCGGTCGACGTCAACTCGGCAAAGCTGCGGAGCATGAGACCCGCGCCCACGAGAAGCACCACGGCAAACGCGACCTCTATGACCGTGAGCGTCGCGCGCGTGCGCCTGCCGTGCACGCCGGCGCCCGCGCTCTTTCCCTGCGACCGCAGGGACTCGTGCAGGTCGCGGCCCCATCCCATGAATGCCGGAAGCACCCCGAACAGCAGTCCGGTGATGAGGGACAGCGCGAACGCGAACCCCAGCGTCTGTCCGTCGATCGCCACGCTATCGAGGCGTGGAATATCGCCCGGGCTGAAGCGCACGAGCGCGCGTAACGACGCCAGCGCGACGATCAGTCCCGCCGCGCCGCCGAGCACGCCGAGCAACAGGCTCTCGGTGATGAGTTGGCGAACAACGCGGCCGCGATGGGCGCCGAGCGCGCGACGCACCGCGAGCTCGCGTCCGCGTGCCGACAGTCGCGATAGCAGCAGGTGTGCGACGTTCACGCAGGCGAGCAGCAGAATCAGTCCCGCCGCCCCGAACACGGTCCACAGCCCGCGCCGCACCTTGCCAACGGTGTCGTCGCGCACGGATTGCAGATGGATGTCGATGCCGGAATCGATCTGCGGGTACTCCTTCCCGAGTTGCTGCTCCAGGGCGTTCATGTCGCGCTCGGCCTGTTGCATCGTCGCGCCGGGTGCGAGTCGCGCCACGACGCGGTAGCCGCGCAGGGAGCGGCTGGTGATCCACGGATTCTGTCCATCGGCTCGCGGCGACGAGGTGATCGAGTAGAGCGACGTCCACAGATCGTAGTCCGGGGACGGGAAGTGGAATCCTCGCGACATCACGCCGATGATCGTGTACGGCTGTCCGTTCAACCGCAGTGTGTGACCCACGATGTCGGGCGCGCCCCCGAAGCGCTCCTTCCACAAGCGATAGCTGATCGCTGTAACGGGCGACGTCTCCTCGTCGGGTCGCGGCATGCGGCCGATGATCGGTCTGGCGCCGAGGACCTCGTACAGGTTGCCGGTGCCGAGCACGCCGCGCGCCTGCGTCTCGCCTTCCGGTCCGCTCGCGTCAAAAACGTTGGACGCGTAGCCCGCGACACCGCTGAATCCCGTGCCGCGACGCTGCCAGTCGCGAACATCCGGCAGCGATGTCGGATGGCGATCCGCGGGCGACCCCGTCTGCGACGTCCATATGGAGACGAGGCGTTCCGGATCGGAGTATGGCAGCTCGCGCAGGAGCACGGCGTTCACGATGCTGAACACGGCGGTATTCGCGCCGATTCCAAGTGCCAGCGTGACGACGACGGCCGCCGTGAACAAGGCGTCGCGGCGCAGCACTCGCGCGGCGTACCGGACGTCGTGCAACAGGTCGTCAATGATTCCGAGGCTCCACATGGCGCGCGTTTCCTCTCGATAATAGGTGGAGTTGCCGAACGAGCGGCGACACGTGTGCGCGTCGCGCTCGAGCAGTTGGCTGTGGTACCGAAGCTCCTCTTCGAGCTCGGCGGCGAGCCGATCGCGCCGAAAGCGATCGCGCAGTCGATTGAACAGCTCCCGCGGACCCATGGCGGCGTACGATCAGACCGAACGCATGACGCGCTGAATCGCGGCCAGGAGCGCGCCGAAGCTCTCCTCCTCGACGCCGAGCTGTTTGCGTCCCGCTCCGGTGAGCGTGTAGTACCGCGCGCGCTGGTTGTTCGGCGTTCGCTTCCACTCCGCGGCGACCCAGCCGCGCTGCCGGAGGCGCTGGAGCGCCGGATACAGCGAGCCTTCGTCGATCTGCAACACTTCGCGCGACCAGTCCTTGATGTACATGGCGATGCCGTAGCCATGCAGCGGACCGGCCGTGAGAGTTTTGAGGATCAACATGTCGAGCGTGCCGGGGAGCAGGCTCTGCTTGCGGTTGTCTGGGGCCATAGACTGCTCTGGGGATAGGCTGTCTATGGCTTGGACAACGGGAAGCTTCAAAGCGTTGCCTCATGGCGTGGAACGCCGCGGCGGGCTCCTGATCAGGTGCCGAGCTCGAACGCGATACCTAATCGCGCGCGCTCAGGAGCGTCTCGAACGGGGCGTAGCCGCGCAGTGGCGACCAGGAAGGCTCAATGCGCAGCAGTGCCCGCGAGACCCGCACGCCGCAGGGAAGCCGCAACGCCTCTGACAGCCGTGCGACGGCGACGTCCTTCCGTCCGACCAGCGCATCGACGTACGCGGCATTGTGCAGCGCATGGCAGAGCTGGAAGTTCGCCGTGATCCGTCCTGTGCGCAGCGGCTCGCGCGCCTCTTCCACGTAGAGGTCCGTCTGACGGCCCGCTTCCGCACCTCGTCCGAGCGTCGCATACGCCTCGGCAAGCAGGGAGCGCCGCGAGAACCAGCCGAAGAACCACTTCATGTCGCTGCCGCGCTGCAGCGCCGGCTCGAGCTCGCTGACCAGCGAGTCCGCCTGGGCGCGCGCGAGTTCGGCGCGGCCGCGCTGCAGATAGTGGCGGAGCTTCATGAGGTGGTACAGCTCCGGCGCGATCCCGCCGGCGCCCGCCAGGTATCCGGCAAGCGTCAGCGTGTCTCGGGCGCGGAGCACCGCCGGCGGAAGGACGTGCGTCCAAACCGCGTTGCCGGCGATACCGCCGGGAAGGCGCGTTACCCAGGGCAGCGCCGGACTCGCCCGCTCGAGTGTGCGTCGTGCCGTGGCGGTGTCGCCGCGCCACAGCAGGTAGATCGAAGCCTGGGCCGCATACGCGACCTCGTGGTTCGGTACGAGCCCGATCTCCCGTTCGCGCGCGGCGATCGACTCCTCGTACCGACGCAAGTTGTCCAGTGAGCCGCCGAGCGAGGACCAAGCCTCCACGGAGCGGGGGTCGAGCATCGTGGCTCGCTGGTAAACCTCGACCGCAGCCTCGAACCGGCCGGCACTCTCTTCGACTTCGCCCAGCATTTCGACCACGTCGACGTTGTTCGGGGCGTCACGCGCCGCCGCCCGCACCGTCCGCTCGCACGCGGGTCGGTCGTCGGTCTCGAAGAAATAACGTGCGCGGGCGAGGCGTACCTCGACGTCCATCGAGTCGAGGGCCCATGCCCGCTGCACCGCCGCGCGCGCTCTGTCGCGCGCCGCGACCATGGCCGCCGAGTCACCGCCCTGCGACAGCTCGTGCAGGTACGATTTGGCAAGCTGCGCGTAGGCGGCGGCGAAGGTCGAATCCAGCGCGATGGCCCGCTGAAACTCCGCCTCCGTGGCTCTTCGCGCCGCGGCAGAGAACACCGACGTGCGTGTGATACTTGCGAGCCCTCGCAGGTACGCGTCATGGGCGGCGAGATTGGTCGTCGGGTGCGCGATCACGGAGCGCTGCTCGTGCGCGAGTAGAGCGACGTCGAGCGCCGCGGCCACGCGTTCGGCGACCCGTGCCTGCATCTCGAAGACGTCTTCGAGCCGCCCTTCGACCGGCTCGGCCCACACGTTCGCCTGGTCCGTGGCGCGCACCAGCTCGGGGCTTACCCGCACGCGGCCACCAGCCGGCGTACGCTCCCAGCGCACTGACGCCGTGAGCAAGTACGTGGCCCCCAGTTCGCGCGCGATGTCGCGTGGCGCCTTCGTGGTGCCCTTGTACTGCCGCGCGCTCGTCCCGCCGATCACGCGGATCCCGGAGATCTCGGTGAGCCGAGCGCGGACCTCGTCCGTCAGCCCGTCGGCAAAGTATGCGTCGCCCGGTGCGCCGAGATTCTCGAACGGGAGCACGACCAGGACGGGCCGCGCTTCCGCGGTGGTGTGTCGCGTACCGTAGGCGGCTGCGCCCACGATCGCCACGATCACCGCCAGAAGAGCGGCGAAACGTCGCCACGTGTGTAGGAGAGTGCTGGGGACGCGGCGCACCGGCGCATCGGCCACGGCGTATGCTGGATGCGGCGTTACCGCGGGTGGCGTCGCGTGTGCCGAAGCTATCCTCATCTGCGGCGCGGCGGGGAGCGAGGACACGACCGGCGGCAGCTCGGCGCGAATGCATGCCGCGAGTCGATCCACGGCCGCGTCCAAGCCGATGCCCAAGTCCTCCGCGAGTCGGGTGCGCAGTCGCTCGTATTCGGCCAGTGCCGCGGCGAGCGCCGCTGTGGTGCCCGGCGCCTTCAGCGCGTTCAATCGGTAGAGCGCCGCCTGCGTCGACGCCGGCTCCGCCGCGAGCCAGCGCGCCGCCAGGTCGGCACAGCCTTCCCAATCCTGGACCTTCACGAGCGTGAGCGCGAGCGGCGCGCACGCCCGCGTGAAGAGTCGCCGCAGCCGCTCGCCTTCCGCCGCACTCCACTGCTCGAACTCGAGCGCGTCGTCCACGTGCACGCCTTCGAGGAATGAACCGCCGTAAAGCGTCGTTGCTCGTCCCCAATCCTGCGCCTCCACCGCCTCGCTCAACTCCAGCGCGTCGACGACCAGTCCTGTATTCGTGGCGAGGCAAACCTCGTCGCCCTGAGTTACGAGAGTTTCTCGCCCGAGGACGCGCCGCAGGTGCGACAGCGCATCGGAAAGCGAGTTCCTGGCGCGCTCATCGTCCTTGCCACCCCAGAACATGGTCGCCAGCTGATCGCGCGTGGAGGGACGGGCGCGGAGCGCGAGGTAGGCGAGCACGGCGAGCTTGCGCCGGCGCGTACCGAGCGAGGGATCCTCTGTCCCGTTCGGGGCGAGGAGCGTCAATCGCCCCAGCGTGACTAAGCGGTGTCGAGGTGGACGGAGCCGCGAGGAGCTCGATGTCATCATGTACTTCCGCACGACCGAGACGGACGAACGCGCCGGGCTTCTGGCAGAAGGACGAATGTACGGCTCGGCGGCCGGCTGGCTAGTCCGGCGCTCAACCGCAGGTGCGCCAATCGATTGAGCGATTGGGAATGAAATCAGGGGCGCAGTGCATCCTCATGTCAGACTTTGCTCATTAGCTCTCGTCGGAAGTTCACCAGTGACCCAGTTACGCGGACCGCTGCACTGGAGGAGAATCATGCAGTCCATTGCGTACCCATCCCATGAGGCGTCGGAGCATGCCGAGCGCACCGTTGACGCCTACGCCGCCGACACCGTGGGCGCTCGGCTCGAGCCATATCGGTTTACGCCGAAGTCGCTCCGTCCGATGGACGTGGAGATCGAGGTCACACACTGCGGGATCTGTCACACCGACCTGCACCTCATCAACAACGACTTCGGTCTATCTACGTATCCGCTCGTCCCCGGCCACGAGGTGGTGGGCGAGGTCGTCGCCGTTGGCAGTGCCGTCACCGAGCTACGCGTCGGTCAGCGGGTCGGCGTCGGGTTCCTCGCCGGCGCGGATTTCACCTGCGAGCAGTGCGCCGCGGGCCGTGACAACATGTGCGAACACTGGGAGCCCACCTGCCTGGGCCGGGAGGGAGGCTTCGCCCGCGGTATGGTGGCGGACTCTCGGCTCGCATTTCCGATCCCCGAGGCGATTGCGTCGGAGCACGCGGCGCCGTTGATGTGCGCCGGAGTCACGGTGTTCGCGCCGCTACTCCGCTACGCCGACGGCGCGACGCGGCTGGGTGTGGTCGGCATCGGCGGGCTCGGCCACCTCGCGCTACAATACGGGCGAGCGCTCGGATGTCACGTCACGGCCTTCACGAGCACGGCGGACAAGGAAGCCGAGGCTCGAGAGTTCGGCGCCCACGATGTCGTGGACACGAGCGACGCGGGAGCACTGGCTGCTCGCGCAGGTTCCTGTGACCTCCTCCTTTGCACCGTCACCGCGGACCTGCCCTGGAACGAGTATGTGGGCGTGCTGCGCCGCAACGGGCGGCTGTGTCTCCTAGGCTTCCCGGAGCACGACGTCTCGTTCTCCGCCGTCCCGCTCGTGTTCTTCCAGCGGAGCCTTGTCTCCAGCGGGATCGGATCGCGACTGGAGATCCGCCGTATGCTGGACTTCTCGGCGCTCCACGACATCCGGCCGCAGGTCGAGCTGTTTCCGATGGTGGAGGTGAACACGGCGCTGGAGCGCCTCCGGAAGAACGAGGTCCGGTATCGGGCAGTGCTCGTCCACGCCTAGGCACGATCAGGTTGAGGGCCGTGAGCGTCAGCTAGTCGCGGAGCGCGCTCGCCGGGTCGACTCGCGTCGCACGTCTCGCGGGGAGCCACGTGGCCGCGCCGGCGACGACGAGCACGACGAACGCCGTCGCGAGATACGCCGTGGCGTTCGACGGACTGACACCATACAGCATTGCCGCCACGAGGCGGCTGGCTGCGAACGCGCCCGCGAGGCCAACGACAAGTCCAACGGCAGCAAGCGTGACGCCTTCTCGAATCACAAGGCGGAGCACACGGGCCGGCGCCGCGCCAAGCGCCATACGCACCCCGATCTCTCGGCGCCGTTCGCTCACACCAAGCGCGATCACACCGTATAAGCCGACCATCGCAAGCACGAGCGCTGACGCAGCGAAGATGCCGATCAGCGTCATCGCGAATCGTCGCGCCGCGAGCGACTCGCTGAACACGCTCTCCATCGTGCGCGGCGCCGCGACGGCGAGAGAGGGGTTGATCGCCTTCACCTCGCGGGTAAGCAAGGGCAGCAGCGCCATCGGGTCACCCGCGGTGCGAAGCACGATCTGCAGCGCGGGATAGGTCATCTGCTGCTCGGGCACGTACACCTGCGGGTCAGGCGGCGCATCGAGAGGTCCGTAACGGACGTCGTCCACGACGCCGACGATTGTCCGCGGCACCTGCTTGGAAAAATCGAAGTACGCGATCAATTGCCGCCCGACCGCATTGCCGTGCAGATACCGTCGCGCGTACTCGCGGTTGACGATCGCGACCGGCGTGGTCGTCGCGAGGTCGGTCGATGTGAACGCCCGCCCCTGCAGCAGACGGATCCCAAGCGTGGCAAAGTAGTCACCCTCGGTGACGATGTACGCCGCGTGCTTGGCCTGCCCCGGCGGGGGAGTCGGCTCGCCAACGATGGCGGTGCCGCCGCCCTCGACTGCGCTCGTGAGCGGCAGCGCGCTGGACGCGCCGGCAGAGATGATGCCGGGGCTCCGCGCGAGCCGGCCTTGCAGCTCGCTGAAGAATCGTGACCAACTCGGACCGTCGCGCGCGACGTCGAACGCGCCAGTGATCGGCAATGCCACACTCGCCGCGAGCGTTTGCGACGGGTCGAATCCCGGCTCGACCCGCTGCAGGCGAACGAAGCTCTCCGCCAGCAGCGCGGCCCCCACGACGAGCATCGCGGACAGCGACACTTCGGCCACGATCAACAACCGGCGCGCGACGCCGCGACTCCTCGAGGCGCCGGCGCGGGCCGCGTCGCCGCGGAGTACATCGGCCAGTCTCGACCACCGCACCTGCATCGCCGCGGCGGTGCCGAGCGCCGCGCCGACGACGATCGTGATCGCGAAGGCCAGCGTGCCGACGCGCCAGTCGAGCCGGACGTCGTCGGCACGCGGCAGCGAGCCGGGCACGAGCGACAGCATGGCCCGCGTGGCCCACATCGAAACAGCGAGCCCGATCGCCGTGCCGAGGAGCGCAAGCAGCACGTTCTCGGTGATGAGCTGGCGTGCGATCCGCATGCGCCCAGCACCGAGCGCGGCGCGAACGGCAAATTCGCGCGCCCGCGCGCCGGTACGCGCGATCAGCAGGTTGGTGACGTTCGCGCAGGCGATGACGAGCAGCAGCGCCACGGCACCCAGCAACACGAGCAGCGTTCTACGAACGTGCTGCCCGGCCTGCTCCTTGAGCGTGGCCAGATGATACGAGAGGTCGACCGTGGGGGCGTTTGCGTCGAGGAACTCGCGGAGCTGTGACGTCAGTGTCGACTGAAGCCGCGACGCGGGGACGCCGGGGCCGAGGCGGGCGATCGCCGACAGGTTCATGACGCTATAGCTGCGCCGGTCACGTTCGGTGAAGGCGAGCGGCGTCCACAGATCAGCCCGCGGCGCGAACTGGAGTCCTGCCGGCAGCTCCGCGCCCCGCGGAAATGCGAACCCCCGGGGCATGATGCCGACGACGGCGAACGGCTCGCCTCCGAGTGTGATGCGTTTGCCGATGATCGTGGGATCGCCACCGAACCGGCGTCGCCACAATGCATCGCTGATCACCACGACGTGTGACGCGCCTTGCTCGGCGTCGGCCGCGTTCAGCGCGCGGCCCAACTGTGGCCTGACGCCGATTGTCGGAAAGAACGACGGCGTCACGCGCGCGCCTTGCACTTGCTCGGCGTCGCCCGCACCGGACAACGCGTACGACCACTGGCGAAACGCGGCCGTGGTCGCGAACGGTGCCGCCGCCTCGGCCGCGTCGAGGTAAAACCCCGAGGTGAGCGGCAGGCCGGCCCCGAACTCCTTGTCCGACATCCAAACCATCACGAGCCGCGATGGATCGGGGTAGGGAAGCGGGCGAACGAGAACGCCATTGACGATCGTGTATACCGATGCCGCGGCGCCGATGCCGAGCGCCAGCGTCGCCAAGGCCGCCGCGGTGAAGCCGACGCGCTTACGGAGCGTTCGCAATGCGAACACCAGGTCCGTGCGCAGCGCGCCCAGCCGGTCGCGTCGCGCCCGCACGCCGAGGTAGGTCGCGCGCGCCGAGCTGAGCTCGGCGTCTACGGCGACCGTGTCTCCGAACGCCGCAAGAGCGGCGCGGCGGGCGTCTTCGGGCGACAGCCCCTGCTCGATGAATTCGCGCGTGCGCATCTCGATGTGGAACTGGATCTCGTCGCGTACGTCGCGTGATGCGTCGGGGCGCACCGCGGCCGATCGAAACACTCGCTTCATGATCGCCTCCCCTTCCTACGCCGGTGTGGCATCGAGTGCGCGCGCGATCGCGGCCGAGAAGCGCGTCCAGCGTTTGGTCTCGGCTCGCAGGTGCGCGCGTCCCAGTGTCGTGAGCGAGTAGTACTTCGCCTCACGCCCGGTCTCGCTCACGCCCCAGTCTTCCTCGAGCAGGCCCTTACGCTCGAGGCGGTGGAGCGCGGGGTAGAGCGCGCCCTCCTGCACGATGACGTCGTCCGACGTCGTCTCGCGGATCCAGCGGCCGATCGCGTAGCCGTGGCGTGGCCCCCAACTCACGGCTTTCAGGATCAGGATGTCGAGCGTTCCCGTGAACAAGTCCGATCCGGCCACGACAGCCTCCGGTCGCGGGTGATCCAGCCGGTAAACGAGCCAGGCCTTGCTCACTTAGGTATAACCGTGCTCCACACCTATGTCAACAAGGGGTTACCGGCGCTGGCGCCGTGAGCCCGCGCCGCACCGACCTGGTCCGGTTGGCCGGCGCGGGCGCGGGCCAACTCTTTTGACGATTGCGGTGTCATAGGTAGGTGTGCTACCTATAACAGTCAGGTGTTCTACCTATCCGGCAGTTCCTACGAACCTCGGACTATTCAACACGCAACCAATGAGCCCCACTGGCAAGTCTTCTCCCGTACCGGACGAGCTGCTCAAGGGAACGCTCGACATGCTCATTCTCAAGACGCTCAGCGCGCAGCCGATGCATGGATACGCCGTTGCGCGGCACATCGAGCGACTCTCGAATGGTGTGTTCAACGTCGAGCACGGGTCGCTGTATCCGGCCCTGGAGCGCCTCCAGAAGAACGGTCTGGTCGTGGGGAAGTGGAGTGCATCGCCCACAGGACGACGGGCGCGGTATTACACGATCACGGCGGCCGGCCGTCGTAAGCTCGGAGAGAAAGTGTCGGCCTTTGGCCGTGTGCTGGCCGCAATCGAAAGCGTCATGAACGGCGCGGAAGCGTAGCCAATCGACATCGGCCAATGTCCGTCCTCGCCGCGTTGCGCCACCGACTGCGGACGCTGCTCCGACCGGCCGCGTATGCGCGCGAGCTGCGAGAGGAGATCGAGTTCCACCTCTCGCTCGAGGCAATGGAGCAGTCGCGTGGTCCCGAGGGCTCCATGGACGACGCGCCGTATGCCGCACGCCGCCGCTTCGGCAACGTCACGCGCTATTCGGAGGAGACACGCGAGATGAGCGGACTCGGATTCTTTGACGTCCTGCGGCACGATGCGCGATTTGCGTTCAGGACCTTCCGACAGGCGAAGGGCTTCACCGCCGTGGCGGTGGCCACGATCGCATTGGGTATTGGCGCGACGGCCGCGGTGTTCAGTGTGGTCGACGCGCTCATTCTAAAACCGCTCCCGTACCCGGAGGCGGATCGCGTGGTGATGGTGTGGATGGACAATCGCCGGCTCGCGCTGAAGGAAGACGTCCATTCCTACCCGAACCTGATGGACCTCAAGGCGCAGAATCGGTCGCTGTCACACCTCAACGCCTACTACGAGGCGGGATTCAACCTCACCGGGGCGGGGGAGCCACAGCGCGTTTTGGCCGGAGTGGTCTCGGCGGAAGTGTTCGCGGCGCTGAGCGCTCGTCCGATCATCGGCCAGCTCTTTGATGCCGAAAACGAGAGGACCGGGAACGATGGCGTGGTGGTGATCGGAGAAGGCCTGTGGAAATCAAATTTCGGCGGCGATCGGGGCATACTTGGCAGAGCGATCGAACTCAATGGGAAGACGCGGACGGTCGTTGGAGTGTTGCCCGCCGCGTTCGGCTTCCCGAGCGAGCGGACCCAATTGTGGGTCCCGTTGGTAATTCCGGATGGCATGCGGACGGCCCGCAGCGCGTTCTCGTACTGGGCGGTGGGGAAGCTCAAGCCGGGTATTTCACTCGAGCACGCGCGCACGGATCTCGGCGCGATCGCAAAACGCCTCGCGGAGCAGTATCCCTCCAATCGCGATTACGGCGTCACGGTTACGCCGCTCCCGGAGCAAATCGTCGGTCCGACGCTGCGCACCATGCTCTGGATCACGCTCGGCGCGGTGGGCGCCGTTCTCCTCATTGCATGCGCCAACGTCGCCAACCTGTTGCTCTCGAGAGCGGCGGCGCGGGAGCGTGAGATCACCGTCCGGATGGCGTTGGGTGCAAGCCATCGCCGTCTGGTTCGGCAGTTGCTGACCGAGAGCATTCTCTTGTCGGCGCTCGGCGGGGCGGCGGGAATCGCGCTGGCGCTCGGCGCGCTGCGCATTCTGCCGAGACTCGCGCCGTCAGACCTACCGAGGTTATCGACGATCAGCCTGAATGGATCGGTGTTGCTGGTGACGTCGCTGGCGACCGTGCTGACAGGCGTGCTGTTCGGTCTGGTGCCGGCGGTGCAGGCATCGCGCGCGCGCCTGAGCGAAAACCTGCGCGAGGGGAGCCGCGGTGGGACGGCCGGGCGGAGCGGGCAACGTCTACGCCGGAGTATTGTCGCCGCGGAACTGGCGCTCGTCGTCGTGCTCCTGACGACAGCCGGGCTCCTGCTGCGGACGTGGGTGACGCTGCAACAGACCGAGCTGGGTTTCTCGACGAAGAACGTGTTGACGATGACGCTCCAGCTACCCGCCGCGAAGTATCCGCGGGGGGCACAAGTCGCCGCATTCTATGAAGGGCTGCTGGACCGTGTTCGCGCCGTTCCCGGTGTGGAGAATGCCGGGACAATCCAGACGATGATGTTGAGCGCGACACCAAGTTCGGGAACGATTACCGCCGAGGGGCGCGCGTCGCGACGCGACGACAAGGAAATGACGTTCGACGAGACCAGCCCCGACTTCTTCGACGCGATCGGCGCGCGGATCGTCGCCGGTCGCGCGTTCACGGCGGGCGACCGCAATGGGACGCAGCCGGTCGCGATTGTGAACGAGCATGCGGTGAAGAGCTACTTCCCGAACGGCGCGATCGGACGACGGTTTCGGTTCGGGTTGTCGAATGAACCGTCCGACTCCGTACAGAATCCCTGGATCACGATCGTCGGCGTCGTTGCCGACATGCGGCGGACGGGCGTGGACAAGGCGGTGCGTGACGAGGCCTTCTTCCCGATCGCGCAGGGCGGGTCGTCCCGCCAGCTCCTCGTCGTCCGAACGCAGCGCGATCCACTGTCGTTCGTTCCGCAGGTACGCCGCGTGGTTCACGAGATGGATCCAGCGCAGCCGATCTCGGACGTACAGACGATGGACCACATGCTGTCGGGCCTCGTGGCGCAGCGTCGGTTCAGCATGACGCTGCTTGCCGTATTCGCGGGATTGGCGCTGACTCTGGCGCTCATCGGCACATATGGCGTGACGTCCTACCTCGTTTCGCAGCGCACACGGGAGATCGGAATTCGGATGGCGCTGGGCGCCGATGCGGGACGCGTCGCTCGCTCTGTGGTGCGAGAAGGCATGCGAGTAGCGGGCGCGGGAGTCTTTGCGGGCTTCGTCATTGCGTTGCTGACGACGCGATTGGCGTCGGGATTGTTGTACGGCGTGTCGCCGCGCGATCCTCTTACACTCACCACGGTGGTCGCCACGTTGCTTGCGGTGTCCGCGCTCGCGAACTATTTGCCGGCGCGTCGCGCGGCCCGCGTCGATCCGCTCACGGCCTTGCGCCAGGACTAGTTGCCGGACCGTGACGGCGCACGCGTTGACCGCATCGACCGATTTCCGGGCAGACCGCGCAGAAACGGCAGGACATCGCGCGAATAATACGGCTCCTCCGTTCCCCAGAAGATGAAGTCGAGATGCAACTCGTCTTTGGCGAAGCGATAGAGCTCCTGCACCGTCACCGGTGATCCTGACTCGGGATTTCGCGCGGCGAGATTTCCGTCCTGCACCGCTACACCGGCAACGATGCCCGGAGGCCGCGCCGCGATGAGAGGATAGCTGTGATTGCGCTGCCCTCTGGCGTGCGGCAGCAGATCAGGTCCTCCGACCCCCGCGCCGACGCTCTCCGCATGCGCGTACACGGCGCGCAGGTAGCCCTTGTCGGCTTCCGGCAGCCATTCCCCCGGCATGAAGTTCCCATAAATGATCACGCAGGAGCGCGAGAACGCCCGACGCATCGCCGTCGTGATCTCCTGAATCCCCTTGGTGTAGCCGTCGAAGGTGAAATCCTTGGGACGGAGCGAGTCCACGCCCATACCGATTGCGGTCTCGGGGAGTACGATGCCTTCCAGTCGACCATCGAACTCGTGACCGAGTGTGTCGAGCAGCTTGGCGAACCTGGCTCGCACAGCCGGATCCCACCGGCGCGCCGCCCAGCCGCCGAACGCCGCACGGGATTTGTCGTCCAGGTCGTACTCGCGAGCGGCGCCGCCGTGAAAGGCGGTGTCGCTGGTCAGGTACTCGGGAACGAAAATGCTGTCCGAGAACGAGATGTCCTGCAGCTGGACAACCAACCGCTTGCCGTGTTGGCGAAGAAAGGCGAGCTGGTTTCGCAACTCGTCGAAGTCGTAACGATCGCGCTCCGGCTCGAGCTGCCGCCACGTAAAGGTGAGTTGCGCGCCGGCGATACTCTCGTTCTCGAGGAAACTCGGCTCGGCAATGCGGCGGTGATCGCGACGGAAGAAGATGTAGTTGGCTGGACGAGCTACGGATCGGGCGCGAGAAAGCGAATCGGGGCGACAGATTTGTGCCGCCAGCCGCGAAGCGCCCAAGACTGATACTGCAGCCATCAACGCCGCGATTCTGACGTTAGACCGCATGGGTATCCTCCTGGATGCCGGCAGGCTGTGTCGTCACGCACGTTGGGTGCGCGGATGGAGATGGCGTCGCACAATGGCGCTCATAGGAACGCGCGCTTTGAGCTTGTGAAGGGTGTTGTACAATCCCATCTCGGCTCGAGCAAAGAGGACGTACTCCGGCAGAATGCCCTTGCTCTTCGTCACCGCATTGCACTGGCGGACGTACTGACGGATGAGCTCAGGATCGCGGAAGTCGATGGCATCGCCGTCGCGTTCGGGCTCGGGCGGGTATACACGCCGGTAAAATCCGTCGGAGAGGGTTGAAAAGGCCTCTATTGTTGCCGGAGAGGCTTTCAGGTCGAACAACTCGTAGCGCTTGGCGATGAGCCGGCGGAACTCGGCGGAGTCTCGGGGGCCCGGGTACAAGTAGACTTCACGCAAATGGTCAACGAAGCGTGGGTCGAGGTGCTTGACGCAGCCGAAGTCGATGAGGCCGATGGAGCTGTCGGGCCGGAAGAGATAATTGCCCCAGTTCGGGTCGGCATGAAAAGCGCCGATGCGCAGGATTTGGAAGAACAGCAGCTCGACGAGCTGCGCGCCGATGATGTCGCGCTGTGCCTGTGATGGACGATGGGCAAGCAGGCTTTCAATCTGCTCACCATCGATCATCTCCATGGTGAGGACGCGCTCCGAGGAGAGCTTGCGGTAGACTCGTGGTACGTCGACAAAGCCAAGTGGCTGTAGGTTTGCGCGGAAGCTCTCCGTGTTGTCCGCTTCGCGGACGTAGTCGGTCTCGGCGAGAATCTGTCGTTCGAGCTCGGTGAGCGCGGAGCCCGGCATGTGGCCGGAGGCCCGGGCGGGAAGGGCGGCGGCGCGCAACAGCTTGAAGTCGGTCGCGATCGCGTCGCGGATTCCCGGGTATTGGATCTTCACGGCGACGCGATCACCGTCAGGCGTGACGGCGCGATGCACTTGGCCGAGCGACGCCGCAGCGAATGGCTCGTCGTCGAACTTACGGAAGAGCGACTCCGGGTTCTGCCGCATGCTGGCGCGGAATTGGGCGCGGACCAGGGAAGGGTGCATGCCCGGCGCCTGCATCTGCAGAGTCGACAGTTCGGCGATGAGATCGTCCGGAAGCACCCCCCCCTGGAGGCTGAGCATCTGCCCCAGCTTCATCATGGGGCCGCGGAGCTCCTGCATGTTCGCGCGGATTCGGCGACCGGCACGCGCATGCGCATTGGCGAGGTGCGCGTCTTTGTCGTCGACGAACGGGCGCTGTACGAAGTAGCCCAGGTAGCTGCCCGCAACGTCGAGGCTCAAGCCGGCAATCTTGAGACCTCGTTTTCCGCCAGTGGGCCGCTTGAGAGTCATGCGAAGTCTCCGCGGGCGAAGACTGCCGCGCCGAGCTTGAGCGAGCGATCGAGGAACGCCATCGTGCTCTGCTTGTCTTTGGACGTGTCGTTGAGCCAGTACAGGAGCACCACGAGGTAGAATATCCAGAACGCCTGTGGGGCGAACCAACCGAGCGTTTTGCGCTGGCGCGGCGGGATCGATTCCAGCATCAGCTCTTCGACGAAGCCGAGGTACCGGTGGTGAAGGTCTCGCATGCGGGGGCTGAATGGGCCGAGGTTCGAGCCCGGCTTGAGTGCTTCGGCCAACGAGGAACCGATGAATCGCTGGTATGGAGCGAGGTACTCGAGCTGGTTCTGCACGAGGGCGAAGAGCTTTTCCTCGAGGGGAGCCTGTCGCAGCCGAGGATCCTCGCGCACGGCGCTTACGGCGTGATCGACCTCCTGCTCGAAGAAGTAGAGGGCGATGTCGTCCTTGGTCGCGAAGTAGTTGAAGACCGTTCCTTCGGCGACTTTTGCGCGCCGAGCGATTTCCTTGGTCGTGGTGGCGTCGAAGCCACGACTCTGGAAGAGCTCGAGGGCGGCGGCCAGGATGCGCTGACGGGCGGCGGCTTTGTTACGCTCGCGGCGCCCGTGCACCGGCGACTTGGTCTTGGTTGGGCGAGACGATCGGGGTCTGGACATCGACAAAAGTGAGTGTACTCATAAATATGTTGAGTGCACTCATTTCGCAAGGTATCGGCACAAGCTTGCGGACGTCAATCGAGTCGGACAGATTCGACCAACTCACCCGCTTGCGGGGCAATGAAGTTCGCCGACCATTTCCTTTCCAGGAGGTCGTATGTGGACTCGACCCGCCGCACCGCTCGTCGTTGTCGCCGTCCTTTGTCTCTCTGCCTCTGCAGGGTCGCAGGTCCAGGCGGGCGCCCCCGCCGCTGCGAATGCAACCGCCCTCCCTGCCGCCGTCTTCCGCGTGACCACGAAATCGGACGCCGCGCGGAAGGCATTCGATGCCGCATATGATGCGTATCTCGATGCGGACTGGGTCGGCGCGCTGAGAGAATTTCGTAACGCCGCCGCCGCGGACACCGCACTCCGACTCGCGCGTGCGTTCGAGCTGTTCCTCACGCAACGATACGCCCCGCTCAAGCTCGCCGATTCGATCGAACGTCTGCAGGCGCACACGGCGAATGCAAACCTCATCGAAGGGTTGATGTTCACTGCGCTCCGCGAACGGGTCCTCGCTCAACCCGGTGCCGCGGCGCTCGCGAACGCGGTGGCGCGCGCGGCGCCAGAAGACAACAGGTTGCTGGCGGACTGGGTCACTCGCAATGGCATCGGCTCGGCTGCCGCTGCGAGCGCTTCGCG
>DATJHY010000100.1:0-84944 GCA_035493635.1 Gemmatimonadaceae bacterium
GAGCCGCCGAGCCGCCGAGCCATCACCGCGGAATGTGATTCACTTCCGCGATGCGCCCGATCACCGTGTCTTGCTTCGCCACGACCTGTCGCAGCGAGTCGAGATCGGTCTGGAGCTGCGCAATGTCGCTCTTGAGACCGCCGATCTCGTTCGCGGCGTCGTTGAGCGCTTGCGCCATGTTGGCCTCGGCGCGGGGGTTGACGCATCCCGCGGCCAGGAGTGACGCGCACGACAGAGTGAAGAGTCGCAGTGGAGACATGGCAATCAGGCTGGAAGTGGAAGGGTGACGGTGCGAGCAAAATGATGGTGCGGCTGCCGTAGGTCGAGATTCTCTTGCAGCATGCGCCGCTCGGCCTTCACCCTCCTCGAGGCGACCGTCGTCCTCACCGTCCTGGCGGTCGTGCTGGCGATCGTCGTACCGCGGTTCGCGGCGGCGCGTGACAGCGCAGCCGTCCGAGCAGCGATGACCGATCTGAGCTCGGCCTTCTCACTCGCGCGCCAGACCGCGATGACGCGGCGCAACCTTGTCGCGGTTGTACTGGATACGTCCCGGGGTGCCGTGGAAGTGCGCTCGGCCGGCGGGCGCATCGCCCGACGCGACCTCGCTGCCGTCTACGGGATCGTTCTGGGGTCCAACCGGGATTCAGCAGTGTATGACGCGAGAGGCTTCGGGTATGGAGCATCCAACCTGAGCGTCACCGCCAGACGCGGCAAGATTGTTGACACGTTGAGCATGTCGCGTTTGGGACGCACCAGGTGGTGAGCCGGAGCACCATTTCCCGCAGGTTCGGCCCGCCGCGTAGCTTTCGACGACTATCATGTGACGTTCGAAGGACGGGGGTGGGTTATAGGAAAGGACATGAGCGACGATGCCGCCGACGTGCAACGTGTATTGGCGGGTGACGTTGACGCTTACGCCGCGCTGGTGGATCGGTACTATGACCGCTGTGCGCGGTTCGCGGTCCGGATGTTGGGCAACCGCGACGACGCGGAAGATGCACTGCAAGCCACTTTCCTCCGCGCGTATCGGGCACTGAATCGGTATCAGGAACGGGATCGGTTCAGCGCATGGCTGTACCGAATACTCGTGAACCAATGCCGAAGCGTCGCGGCTCGACGCGCGCATCGTGAGCGGGTGTTCGTGCGGGAGGAAGCGGTGCTGCTGAATACGCCGGACCGAACGCCGGTCTGGTCGGGTGAAGACGAAGAATTCGTGCAGCGCGTGCTGACTGAGCTGGACCCGTTGTTGCGAGAAGCCTTTCTCTTGAAATACATCGAAGAACTGAGCTACGAGGAGATGTCGGCGCTGACTGGGGTTGGTGTCTCCGCGCTCAAGATGCGTGTGAAGCGCGCGTGTGACCGGTTGCGCGAGCGGTGGGAGCGCATCAAGCATGACTGATTCAGACCAACTGCACCCGTACGTCGAATGGATCATTCGCGAGGCGCGGCGACCGGTCATCTCTGAACCGGAAGCCCGCGACCGCGTGATGGCTGCCATTCACGCCGAGCCCGTGCCGCGCCGCCAAGGCGTGTGGCAGCGGATTCTGGCGCCGCGGGTGTTCAGCCTGTCGCCGGTCACGGGCACGTTGCTCGCCGCCGGCCTCGTCGGCATCGGTGTCCTTGCCGGCGTCTTCACCTCGAACGGGGGCGGTCGCTCCGCGGTCGAGCAGCCACCGGTTGCCGTTGTTCCACGACAGCGCCCGGCTTCCGACACCGTTGTGAAGTTCGTGATCTCACTTCCCCGAGCACAGCAGGTGTCACTGGTCGGGGACTTCAACGACTGGGACGTCGCCAAGACGCCCATGATCCGTTCGGCGCACGGTGGCTTGTGGACGGTGACCGTTCCGCTCAGCGCGGGCCGGCACGTGTACGCCTTCGTCGTCGATGGGTCCTCGTGGGTCGCGGATCCCTCCGCGCCGTTCGCACCCGACGACGGGTTCGGCCACGCCAACTCGGTGAAGATCGTCGGTAGAGGGTCTTCGTTGTGATGCGTTCCCGCCGGCTCCCCATGACCCCATTGGTCGTCCGACGCGCTGCCGCCATGACGCTGCGCGCGGCAGTCCTCGCGCTCTGTGCCGCGACCACGCTCCGCGCGCAGGATACGGAGCCCGATCGGCTCGCCAAGCTCGACCCGAACTGCCGGCTCACGATCCAGATACTGATCGACTCGGCTGAAGCCGCCGGCCTTCCGGCGCGTGCCCTCCGATCGATCGCGTTGGAGGGGGTCAGCAAAAAGGCGGACTGCAAGGCGATCATCTCCGCCGATCGGCAGGAATTGGCGCTGCTCCGAATCGCCCGCAGCACGCTCGGCGGCGTCGATGCCGAAGAGCTGACCGCCGCCGCAGCCGTCCTGCGCGCCGGCGCAAAGCCGCCGCAGCTCGAAAAATTCCGCGTGCGGCAAAAGGGCCGGAGCGACCTCCAGGCGTTCACCATCTGGGCCGATCTCATCTGGCGTGGCGTGCCCAGCGAGGATGCGTCCTCGGCCATTACCAAGCTGTGGGAGGACGGTGCCGACGATGCCACCTTCGTCAGCTTGTGGAACAACGTCCAGTCGGACATTCTTAGGGGGTTGAATCCCGGCACTGCCCTGCAAAACCGGATTCGTGAAACCCCGGGCCGACCACCAGCCAGCAAGGGGCCGCCCGAAGGGCAGCAGGAGAACGAGCGCTCGGAGTGATATGAACGAGCCGAAGGTCGCCATCCTCAGCTTGGCTGCAGCGCTGCTGGTTCCCGCTCCGCGGGGGCTTGCAGCGCAGATTGTCTCCAAGTTCGAGGCGGGGCAATACACGGTCTCCGACGGCGTCCTTCCCGCAAGCACGATCCGGCTCGCGCCCACGTTCCAATTCGAGATGCCGCACGCCAGAATCTCGGCGCGCGGGTCGGCATTCCTCTCCGATCAGCAGCTCCAGATCGCCGACGGCATCGTCTCGGGCACCTTCACGTCTCCCACCGTCTACGGCGTCCGCGCCGAAATGATCGGCAATGCGAGCCGCGCCGTCGACGAACGGTCGCTCGGCACCGATCAGGTGGACGTGCAGACCCGCGTCCACGTGCTGTTTCACCAGAATGGCGGCGTGTGGTTGGGCGGCGGGGTCGCGCGCCCCTGGCGCATAGCGGTCGTCTCCTCGGCGGACGTGACCGACGCCGGCGCGTGGGCCAAGGTGGGCGAGCCAACCGCCAAATTCGGCGTGGCAACGCTCACCACCACGTTCACCAACTTTTCCTTCAGCAAGATCGCCTCGGTCCACGACACCAGCAGCGCTTCGCTCTCGTGCTCGACCGCCGCACCGATGGTCGCGGTGAGCTCGGAGATGCGCGCGCTCCTGTCCGAGAGTCCGGGCGTGTCGGCGTGCGAGCGCCAATCGCGCTTCAGCGATCTCGAGGCGGCGCTGCGTTGGGAAGTCGGCGCGCTCGAGTTGTCGGCACAGATGGGCCATCGGTTCGGCGACTCGTACGACGTGACGCCCGATTCGCGACGCTGGACGTCGGCCTCCGCGACGATCTGGTTGAGCGATCGCGTGGCCATCATCGGCGGCGGCGGTCGCCAGCCCGCGCTGCCGCTCCGCGGACTGCCCGCCCGCAGCTTCGGCATGGCCGGGCTCGAGATCGCCTATTCGCCGATCTCCAAGACTGCCGTGCCGGTATCGCTGCCACACGCCGTTCTCGTCAAGAACTTCGAGACGAGGTCGGCGGCGAACGGAATGCAGAAGATCGTCATTCGCGTTGGCGGCGTCGAAGCGGTGGACGTGATGGGCGATTTCAGCGACTGGATGCCGCTCACGCTCACGCGGCGAGGGCGCGACCTGTGGGAGCTCGCGCTGCCGCTCTCACCCGGGATGCATCAGATCAACGTCCGCGTCGATGGCGGGCCGTGGTTGCCGCCGCCGGGCGTCCCCACGATGCGCGACGCCTTCAATGGCGAAGTCGGCCTCCTCGTGGTCAACCGCGAGCGCGGCTCGCACTGATCAGCGGGACCCGCCGGGCTCCTCCGTCACGATCAGGATCGGACAACGCGCCTCGTGCAGCACGGTACCTATCGTGCTGCCCAGCAGCGCCGGCGCGACGACGCGTGGCGTCCGGCGGCCCACGACGATCATGTCGGCGTTGGTCGACGCCGCAGTATCGACCGTCACGTCGCCCGCATGCCCGTACGTGACGGTCGCAGTCACGCGCGCGCGCGCGATGCCCGTTCGCGCGACCTCGTTCAGCCAGTGGACGCTCGCCTGATGTAGCTCGCGCGCAATCTCGTCGCGGGCAGCCTGTTCATTCCCGTGCGCCGTCGCGTACGACATCGACGCGACGTGGCTGTACACCGCGTTGCTCCACACGTGGAGCAGCGTGATATCCGCGTCGAAACGCTCGGCCAGCTCGCGCACGCTCTGCAGCAGGCGCGGAGTAATCGACGCCTCGTCGACTGGAACCAGGAGATGCCGCGGCGCCCGTGCCGGCGGATGCGTCGCGACGAGCACCGGAACCGGCGAAGTCCGTACGACCCGGTCGGCCGTCGTGCCCAGGAAGCGCGACCGGCGCGGCCTGTCGCCGTGCGGACCGATCACAACGAGGTCAAAGCCGCCTTCGCGCGCGACGTTCACGATCACCTCGTGCGGCGTCCCCGCGCGGACGACGCACGCCGGTTCGCTGGCCGTCAGATAGCTCGCCGCGTCGCGCAGCCGATGCATCGCGTCGTCGCGCGCTGCCGTGTCCAGGCTTTCGGCCGATGGCAGGAGCCTGCTCGCGAATTCCGGATGGTGCACCGGTTCGACCACGTGGAGCAGCGTCAGCTCGGCGTCGGAGGCCAGAAACTCCGACACCCATTTTGCCCCAGCGGTAGACGGTTGGCTGAAATCGACGGCGATGAGGATCTTCTGCAGTTTCACGCGACTGCCTCCGGTGCTGGATGCGTCATGTCGGAGACCCGGTCTCCACTCGGGCGGGCTCGACGCGCGCGACTTCGGCCGGTATGAGCTGGCCGGCCATCTCCTCGTCGATTCGAACGAGCTCAAAGAAGTACGACAGGAGCAACGGCCCGATGAAGACCCCCATCATGCCGAAGATTCGCACGCCGGCAAACGCGCCGACCAGCGTCAACATCGGGTGGATCCCCGAGATCCGCCTGAACAGGAGCATGCGCACGATGTTGTCGAGATTCGACGCGAGCCCTCCGCCCAATACCCCGATGAAGATCGCGGCGCCGACCCGGTGCTGTGCGAGAAGAACCACCACCCCCGGCAGCCATACGAACGCGCTCCCCATGATCGGGAGCACCGAGACGATCGCGGTCGTGAGTCCCCACAGCACGGCCGGCTCGAGTCCGACGATTGCGAATCCGACGCCCACGATCGTGCCCTGAAGCACGGCCGTGAGCACCGTTCCGAGCAGCAATGCCTCCGTGATGGTCACGAATCGGTTGCCGAGCACCGCAGACAGGCGATCCGAGAGCGGGAGGAGCCGGGTCAGACGACGCCACAGCCGTCCACCATCGATCAGGATGTAGTACACGCCGAGCAGCGCAATGACGAGGTTCAGCGTGGTCAACGTCAGGCTGCCGAACAGCGCGAACGCACGGCTCGAGACCCAGGTCAGCACGGTCGAGCTGATGCCGAATATCTCCTTGCCGACCTCGATCGGTCCAATACGCATCGCCGCCAGACGCGCCAGCGTGTCGCTCGACTGCAGCGCGCGGAGTCCGTCGGCGGCCGCCGACACGACACTCGACACGAACCATGCGCCGGGGACAACCAGCAGGAGGCCGCTGCCCAGCGCCAAGCTGGCCGCCGACACGCGCGGTGGGACGACGCGACTCAGTGCCGCGTGCGGCCGCCGAATGATGACGTAGAGCATCACGGCGCCGATGAGCCCCGACAGGTACGGCAGCATCGCGATCAGCGCGACGACTCCCGACCACAAGAGGAATTGTCGAAGCCGATGCTCACTCCGACTCGCCGGTCTCTCGCCGTCCAGGATGATGCTCATTTCGACCTCGTCCGGCGGACTGGTGCGCCCGTACTAAGATAAGGCTGGTCGCGGGCGGTTCGCCGAGCAGTCGGGCAATCCGCCAACCCCGTCAGCGCCGGCCCGACACGCTCATCCCCGTTTGGCCTACAGACCGGGGCCTCGTATTATGACAGAGTTGACGAACGACGCGGCACGGACAGGGGATCGAATGGCGACAAGCAAAGCAGCGATGGCGTCCAGGCAGGCGCAATCATGGACGCCACTCGCACGGATCGTGGTCGCCACGGACGGAGATCGCGAATCATTCGGCGCGTTGCGCATCGCCGCGGCACTGGCCGAGCGTCCCGGCACGGCCGTCACTGTCGTCGCGGTTGTCACGCCGTTCCCGCACAACCTCTCGACGGTCGTGCGTCCCGATCAGCCAGTGGCGATCGACGAGCGGGGACGCCGCTCGATGCACGAACGCGTCGAACGGCGAGTGCGCGCGCTTCCGGGCACTGAACACTGGACCGTAAAGAGCGTCGTCGGCTGGCCGCCCGACGCGATCAACGACGTTGCCCGCGGATGGGACGCCACTCTGATCATCCTCGGCATTGGCCGCCACGGACGGCTCGACCGGCTTTTTGGCAGCGAAACCGCGATCGCCGTCATCAGGCACGCGAGGATTCCGGTGCTCGCCGTTGCACCCAACGCGCGCGAGCTGCCTGGGCGCGCCCTTGCCGCCATGGACTTCACCGACGCGAGCGTGTCCGCTGCCGAGCTGGCGCTCAAGCTCATGGCGCGTGACGGCACGCTCACCCTCGCGCACGCCAGCTCGTTCACCGGACGCGATCACGCCCTCGGCGGCCTGGTCGATCTCTACCGCACCGGCGCCGAGACGAAGTTGGACACGGCCAAGCGCAGACTGCAGCGAAGCACGCGCTCCAAGATCGAGACCAGGTTGCTGGAAGGCGAAGCCGGCAAGGCGCTGTTGCGCTACGCGAGCGAGGAGGCTTGCGACCTCATCTCGCTCGGCGGCCACGAGCAAGGCCTGATGGACCGCATTCTCCTTGGCAGTGTGCGCACGCGCGTGGTTCGCTCTGCAAGGTGCTCCGTGCTGATCGCACCGCCGCGGCCGATCGATTGAGATCCGCTAACGCAAACGCGCCCGGCACGAGGCCGGGCGCGTTTGCCGTAACCTGACGAGGCGAGTGGTGGGCTAGTCCGCGGCCTCGGTGCCGAAATCGAAACCGGGGATGGAAATTCGCGGAATGGGCTGGCCGATCACGCGCTCGATCTGCCGCACCGTCGCGATCTCGTCGGGCGACATGAAGGTGAAGGCGTCGCCTTCGTTCAACGCGCGGCCTGTGCGCCCGATGCGGTGCACGTAGTCCTCCGCCTGCTGCGGCACGTCGTAGTTGATGACGTGAGTGATACCCGAGATGTCCAGCCCGCGCTGCGCGATGTCCGTGGCGACCAGTACGCGGACCTTTCCAGTTTTGAAATCCTGGAGCGCCCGCGTGCGCTGGGGCTGCGTCTTGTCGGCATGCAGCGCCGCGGCATTGATGCCCTCGCGCTCGAGGTGCCGCACCACGCGATCGGCTCCGTGTTTGGTCCGCGTGAACACCAGGACGGTGTCGAGCGCAGCCTCGCGCAGTAGTCGCGCGAGCAGCGCGCTTTTGCGCTCGCGCGGCACTGGATACACGGCGTGGCTCACGGTGCTCGCGGCCTGCGAGCGTCGGCCTACCTGCACCACGACGGGCTTGCGAAGGTATTTTCGCGCCAGCGCTTCAACTTCGGGCGGCATCGTCGCGCTGAAGAGGAGCGTTTGTCTGTATCGCGGGACGTCGGCGACGATCCGGTTGATTTGCGGCGCGAAGCCCATGTCCAGCATGCGATCGGCCTCGTCGAGCACGAGCACTTCGAGATCGTCGAAGACGACGTTTTGGCGCTCGAGGTGATCGATCAATCGACCCGGCGTGGCGACCACGATATCGACGCCGGCGCGCAGTTTCTTCTGCTGCGGCTCGAGTGGAACGCCACCGTATACGGACGCCACCATCAGCTCGGAGTGGCGGGCGTATTTGTGCACGCTCTCCTCGACCTGCACGCACAGTTCGCGTGTTGGCGTGAGCACGAGCACGCGCGTACGCCTCGGTCCGTCGATCAACCGGTCGACGATGGGCAGCGTGAAGGCGGCGGTCTTGCCGGTGCCGGTTTGCGCGAGGCCCATCACGTCGCGCCCTTTCAGAACGAGTGGAATCGCCTGCGCTTGAATCGGTGTCGGGGTCTGGTACCCCGCGTCGCGCACCGCGCTCAACACTCGAGGCGAGAGTCCGAGTTCATCGAAGGCGACCGTCTCGGACTCTACCGCCTGCTCTACTTCAATTGTCCCTGTTGCCATGCATTCCCATTGCTGCGCATCGGGGCCGCAACCCAGGACCCTCCTGGGACCGATGACTTCGTAATCGTGCCGGCGGACAGAGCGCCCGCCTGGCGATTCGCGGAGCCAGGCTCCACGCGCACGAGGGGCCGCTGCGGCCCGCGCACGAATGCGCGTCGTCCCTCGTTGCCGCGACCATCCAGGCAGCTTCAGACTGAAGCCCCGGCCGCGGCGTGCGACTCTTCAATTTAAGTCGTTGTGAGACTTAATGCTAGGACTGTTTGTGACGAAATTCTCGATGATTCCGTACACTCTCGACGGATCCTCCTCGTGCACGCAATGGCCGCCGCTGAGCTCGTGCACCGCAGCGCCAGCCAATTGCCGTGCCTGCGACCGTGCGTCACGAACCAGACGATCCGAGTCCCCGAGAATCACGACACATGGGACGGCCAGCGAAGCCGCCGCGTGCCCGTCGACCGGGGCCCAGCGGAACTCGCTGACGGTGGCCCGGGCCGCGTAGCCAAAACCCGCTAGCTGCGTCGGCGCCCAGTACTCATCGATGACCCGGTCGCTGACGAGCGACGGCCGGCCATAGGCGATGTGTCGAAGGATGAATCGAATCAGCGTTCGCGGCGTCAAGTGCCCATCCAGCAACCGGAACAGCGACCGCGGCGACAGCCGTGCAAGCCCGATCAGCCGAAGCGGCACGAGCCCGACGGGATTGATCAATGCGATCCTTTCCACGCGCTCCGGTCGGTGCAATGCGTAGTGGAGCGCGATGCCGCCGCCCATCGAGTGTCCAATGAGCGTCGGACGCGACACGCCAATCGCGTCGAGCACCTGCTCGAGATCGGCGACGTACGCGTCGAGCGTGTACTGGCCGCGCCGCGTCGGCTTGTCGGACAATCCGAAGCCGCGGAGATCCACCGCGATCGTCCGAATTCCGTGGTTTGGCAGCAACTCGAGCGCGTGGCGAAATGAGTACGAGCACGCGCCCCAGCCGTGCAACAGTACCGCCGTGCGCCCGTCGGACGGTCCGCTCTCGAGCACGCGCACGCCGAGCCCGGATCGAAGCGACAACATGCGAGTGGCGATCGACCGGTGGCCAGCCGGGTACATCTCCTCCGGCGAAAGCGGTCGCGTCACACCGCGTCGATCGTGCGCCCGGCGAGCCGCCCGATCAAACCAAGGCGGAAGGTGACGTCGGTCCAGCGCTCGTCACCGGCGGCGTGGTCCTCGAGCGGGTACATCGGCCACAGGAACGGGTTCACCGTGCGCGGCATCGACAGCCCTTTGTGCGGATGCCAGACACCGCTCGGATCACGGTCCTCGAGAAAGCGGTCGTACAGCTTGGTCCATCCTTCGTTCCTTCGCAGATAGCCCAGTCGCGCCATCAGCTCGAGCCACACGACCGCGAAGACAACGTCCGCGTCAGCGACGTTGCGATTCGCCAGCTGATCGCCGAGCACGAGGTGCGGCTGCGCGACGACGCGCTTGCCGCAGAGCTGCATCGCTTCCTGGCGTGGCAGCGGTTGAGCGAGGTGATGGTACAGCAACCCCATCGAGTCGTGATGCTCGGTCCGGAACAGCGGCATGTAGGCGAGCATCAGCAATGCATAAATCGACGGAGGCGACGCTTCGGCGGGCAACACGTGCTGATTGCCCACGCGCACGAACGGCTTTTGCGCGAGAGGCGATCGCAAGTAGGCGACGATCCGCTCGGTGATACGACGCGCGGCACCGCGGAGTCGAGGATCATCCTCGTAGCCTGCCTGCGCGAGCGTGGCCGCGGCCGCTTCGCGCAAGATCGCGCGGCCCCGCCGCGCCATATCATCGTCGACGTGCTTCCCGCCCAGCTCGAACAGGTAGTCGGGATCGGTGTCCTCGGCCAGGAGGCGGAACAGCACGCGCCGCGCATGTATCAATGGCGGCGCGTCCTTGTCCCAACCGTACTCGAGCAATCGCCGCACTGCGGTAATCGTACCGATCCCATCGAAGCTGTCGCTGCGCGCCGATGGTATCGTGAGCATCGAATGACTCCACGTACCATCGGGCCGTTGCATCAACGCCAACGTCAGCGCGGGACGGTGCGTAAACGGGAGTGCTGCAACTTGTTCGCTGATTGGCCCCGCTGGCTTCGCGACTTCGGTGATCGATCGATACCTGATCGGCGCCGCGGCGTGATCCAAGAGCCAGGCGACTGGAAACGACAGTGACGGCGCTGGCGGAACCGGGGTCAGTGGCGATGCGGTTGGCGGCGTGGGACTCGATGGAGGCGAGGGCGGCAGTGTCACTGAAGTCGCTCTGTCCTGACCTGAAGCAGCCGTTGAGCTCGTCGCTGAAGATGCGTCCTGCATTGGGCGCGTAAGGATAGCAGTTTTGAGTCTTTGCGCTAGAGGGCGACAACTAAGCTGTTGCGTCCACGATGTTTGTCGTTGCGCGGGTCTTGGCGCGCCCGTAGCTGATGTCGCAGTCCTGCGGTAATGATGCCACGGGGTGCTTCTGATGCGCGCACGGCGGGATTCCCACACTCCATTGGGGGCAGAATCAATGAAGAAGATGATCCGGATGACGATGATGTTCGCCGCGTTGTTCCTCGCCGTGACCACGGTGGCCAAGGCGCAGGACCCGCAGCAGATGGGACGTCGTGGTGGCGGAGCCGGCGGACGAGTCATGTCCGTGCTCAAGGATTCGATGAAGGTGTCCGACGCCATCCTCGCCAAGGCCGACTCGATCCAGAAGGCGTATGCTGCGCAGCGTCAGCCTCTCATGGAAGCCGCGCGCGGCGGTGACGCCGATGCCCGCACCAAGATGCAGGAGCTCAACCAGAAGCAGACGGCCGACATCAAGGCGCTGCTCAGCGACGAGCAGAAGGCACAGTTCGACAAGATCATGGCTGCGTTCCCCCAGGGACGTCGCGGTGGCGGTGGCCTCTGAGCTTCGCCTGATCGATCGCAATCATCGTCGTTCGCACGGGCCGCCAGTCACCTGGCGGCCCGTGTCGCATTTGCGTCTGGCGCCCGTTGCCCGCCGCGCTCATCTTCACGCCCCGATGCCACCCAGGATCTCGCGTGCGCGGTGAGTTTCTCGACCTCTCGGGTGCGCGGATCTACTACTACGCGGCCGGAACTCGCGGCGCCGGAAACCCCGTCGTCTTCATTCACGGCTTCGCGACGTCAGGGCATCTGTGGAACGACGTCGTCCCGCTCATGCCGCCCGGCCACCGCATCGTTGTGCTCGATCTCCTCGGCTACGGGCGGAGTGATCGGCCGGGCGGGCGCGACCTCGACATTCGTGCTCATGCGTCCCGCGTCGTCGAGCTGCTCGACGAGCTCAACATCCATTCGGCTTGCATCGTCGGACACGGATTTGGCGGAGGCATCGCGCAGTCCCTTGCCGTGCGACACGCCGATCGCGTGTCGCATCTCTGTCTCATCGACAGCGTCGGATTCGATGCGTGGCCGAACCGAGCGGTGAAGCTCGCCCGCGCCGTGCTGCCGTTCGCGAAGTTTCTGCCGCCGCGATCATGGCTCGGCGCCCTTCGCGGCGCGCTGGCGCGAGGCTACGTGGACTCCGCCCGAGTCGCGCGATCGATCGACATGTATGTGCGGCCGTTCGCCGACGAGCCGGGACGCGAGACGCTCATCGCGCATTTGAGCGCGATGCGCAACGACGAGACCGCCGATCTCGCTACACGGCTCACGGGCATCAACGTGCCGACAGCGATCATCTGGGGTCGGCACGACCGCGTCACGCCGCTCGAGATCGGGCGGCGTCTCCAGGCCGCTATTCCCTCCGCGTCGCTCACCATCCTCGACGACGCGCGCCACTTCGCGCCCGAGGAATGCCCGCGGCCCATCGCCGACGTTCTCGCGGACCTCCTGCGGCGTTGAGCGCCGTGGGCGGCTGCCCCGGCGGTTACAACTTCTTCAGCTCCTCCGCGGCCTGCACCACATGTCCGATCTCGCGCGACAGCGCGCGCGCTTCCTGCGTCGCGCTCGTCTGGTCCTCGATCGCCGAGCCGATGCCGGACGATCGAAACTTGAGCAAATCGAGCTTCAAGTTTTGTAACATGAGACCGGCGCTCTCGAGATCGTTGGCCAACGAGCGGCGGCGCTCGAGCAGGTCGTGCAGCGACGCCCGTTGCCGCTGCAGCAACTGGATCCTTCGGTCACGGTCCGCCGCCTCCGGCTCGGCCTGCAGCGCGGCGATGCGCTGGTCCAGCGAGCCGAGCGACGCACCGGACACGTCGGTATCGAGCCGGTGGAGCGTCGTCGCCAGCGTGCCCACACGTGTCGCGAGCGCATCCACGGTGGGTCCAATGTCGGGGATCATCTCGCGCTCGATCGCTCGCAACCCGGAAATGATCCCATGGATCAACGCGCGATCTGCTGCCGCGCGGCGCACCGCTTCGCCGTGCGCGCCGCCGAGCACGTCGAGCGGCGCGAGTTGGCCGGCAAGCTGTTCCGGCGTGAGCGCGGGCGGCGCCGCTTGCGCTATCGGGGCCTCAGGGCGTTGAGCCCGGAGCTTGGCGCGAATGCCCTTCTTGAACGCATCGATCGGCCCGACGCCGTCCGACCAGATCGAGCCGGCTTTCCTCATGACGCCGAGCAGGATCAACGCGCTCGGAAAGATGAACCAAGGTCCTGGCCCGTCGGTTGCGATGTTGATACCGAAGAACACGCCGGTCCAACCGATCCAGTTGAAGACGCTGCGCCGAAATGCCAGGACGCGATCCTCGAGCGGACGGTCGTCGTACCTACCAAACGGAAGGACGCGGTTCCCGACGATGAAACCGCCCTGTCTCCCCTGCAGTTGCTGACTGATCGCCAGCCGGCGTTGCTCTCGGTACCAGTGTTTCAGCTCGCCCCGGCTCAGACCCGGCGGCGGCGGAGGGAATGCGACCGGGGCGGGCGCCGGCGGCGCCACTGCCAACGGCGCCATCGGCAACGGCCCCACGCTCGCAGGACGCGAGTCGAGCAATGGCGCCGCCGACTCGCGCGCTCGCGATGACGCAAGCGCTCCATCAAGTGCGTCGCGAAACTCCGCGGCGTCCGACCAGCGATCCTCGGGCCGTTTGGCGAGCGCCCGGTCGATCGCCACGGCGAGATATGCCGGCACGTCAGGTCGCCGGTCTCGCATCGGACGGGGGCGCTCGGTCGCGTGCTTCACCAGCATCGCCGGTGTGTTCGCCGCCTTGAACGGCGTTTCTCCGGCGAGCATGTGGTAGCCCACCACGGCGAGCGAGTAGAGATCGCTGCGTCCATCGAGCTCGCGCTCGCCGAGCGCCTGCTCGGGAGACATGTATGCCGGCGTGCCGACCGCGACCCCCGGCGCCGTCAACCGCGTTTCTCCCTGCGCCGCCCGCGCGATGCCGAAATCCGTGACCATTGGCCGGCCGCTGGCGCGATCGATCAGGATGTTATCCGGCTTGATGTCACGGTGGATTACGCCGCGCGCGTGCGCATACGCCAGCGCGTCCGCCACGTCACGCAGCACGCGAACGGCACGGTCCACCGGCCACGCGCCTTCCCGCGCCAGACGCACGCCCAGGCTTTCGCCGTCGATGTAGGACATGACGAAGTACACGAGCCCGCCCCCGTCAGCCTCGTCGACGTTGTAGATCGGGACGATGTTGGGGTGGCTGAGCTGCGCGGCCGTTTGCGCTTCGCGGATGAAGCGCGCGCGCACGTCGGGATTGAACGCGACGTCCGGCGGGAGGACCTTGATCGCCACCGTGCGGTGCAGCCGCAAGTCGGTCGCGCGATATACCACCGCCATCCCGCCGCGCCCGATCTCGCGATCGATCAGGTACTGCGTGCCTACCGCGACCGTGACACGGTCGCGAAGATAGTCGTTCACCCGGAACGCGCTGCGGACCGACTCGCTGCGCCCCCGCCCGTGTTCCGCATCTCATCCGCCACGTACAGCGCGCTATCCACGCTGTCGGCGAGATTGAGCGCGGCCATGGCCAACGACGTGATGTGTTGAGGCGTCTGGTTTCCGGCGTTCAACCGAATCAGGTCGAGCTTGATGTTCTGAAGAGCGACGGCGCACGTCTCGAGCTTGGCCGCGACCGCGTTGCGACGACCCGAAACGTCGGCGAGCGCCCGGCGCTGCCGCTTGAGGTACGCGAGGCGGCGCACACGTTCTTCGCTGCCGTTTTCGTCGAGCGGATTGGCGGCATTCTCGAGTCGCGCGATCTCCGACTCGATCGCGTTTGCCCCGCCGTCGCCCCCGTTGCGATCGAGGTCGGCAAGCGTGAACGCCAGGCCCTTCACCTTGTCGGCGAGGGCGTCAGCCGACCGCCCGACGTCAGGGATGCGCGACCGCTCCGCCGACGGCATGCGATCGAGCAGGCGCAGAATCTCCATCCGGTCCGATTCCGCGCGCCGGATTCGGTCCGCGTACGCACCCGCGGCGCGCATCACGTCGTCGGTCGACGCGGCAGCCGGCAGCCGCGTGGGTGTCGTGCCGTGGGTGATTCGTTGACGGCGTTCCTCGCGCATCGCCTTGCGCTTGTCGCGGTCGAACATCGACCGCAGGTAGATGAGGAAGTCGTCCGCGACGTCGATCAGATCGCGGTCGCGCGGCTGGCGGAACACGTCGCGCCAGTCATAGCCGTCGGCCCACAGCTTCGCGTAGCGAAACGCCAGAAAGATCGACCAGAAGACGGTGATCGCGAAAAAATCGGAGTCACTCACCGCCGAGGCGATCACGATGACGCCGTTGACGAACAGGTACGGCGCCAGTTTGCGACGGAACGCCACCACCGGGGGCGCCTGCCAGCGACGCAGGTCCTCTGGCGTCGGTCCCGAGCCGTACATCGGCTCGGTCTGCGCCGCGTACGGCACCGGCGAGTCCGAGCGACCGGCCAGCGCCGGCGTGGGCGTCGCCGCGGTCGTGCGTACACTCTGCTGCGCCGTCCGCTCCGGCATTCGACCCGTGTCGAGCGCCACGACGACCGCCGCCGCAGACGGAAACCGATTCACGGGATCCTTTTCCAGCAGCGTCATGATCACCCGGGCGAGATCGGGCGGCACATCGCTCCGACGCTGTTCCACGGGCGTCGGTGTCTCCGAGATGTGCTTGACCAGAATCGCCGGCGTGCTGTTCGCCACGAACGGCGGCTCGCCGGTCAGCATCTGGTAGCCCAGGACGCCGAGCGAGTACAGGTCGCTCCGGCCGTCGATCGTTCGTTCGCCCGCCGCCTGCTCCGGCGACATGTAGGTCGGCGTCCCGATGGCAATCCCGGTCGCGGTGAGCCGGGAATCGCCCTCGCTCACCGCCCGCGCGATGCCGAAGTCGGTGACCATGGGCCGCCCGCTCTGGCCGTCGATGAGGATGTTGTCCGGCTTGATGTCGCGGTGGATCACCCCGCGCTCGTGGGCGTATGCGAGCGCATCGGCGACGTCGCGCAGCGTTCGCCGTGTTTCCTCCACGCCCAGCGTTCCGTGATCGTGGAGCCGTTTGGCCAGGTTGTCACCCGTGATGTACGCCATCACGAAGTAGACGATGCCTTCCGCCTCGTCCACGGCGTAGATGTCGACGATGTTGGGGTGGTTCAGCTGGGCCGCGGTCTCGGCCTCACGCAGAAAGCGCGTCTTGATTTCGCTCCGGAACGCGAGCTCCGGCGGCAGAACCTTGATCGCGACGATTCGCTTGAGACGCCGGTCCCGAGCGCGATAGACGACGCCCATCCCACCACGGCCAATCTCGCAGTCCAGCTCGTAGTGCGAGCTGAGAACGCGTTCGACGTGCGCGCGTAGCTCCGAGTCAGAGGGCGGTACGACTGGTTCCGACAATCGAAGAGCTCGAGGTTATGAGGCGGAAGGGGCCGGGATGACGCATTTTAGCATACGTGGAAACTTCCGGAAAGGATACGAGCCACAGACTGCCGCTCCGGCGCTTCAACTCAGAAAGCACGGTGAGGAGCGTCCGCGGATCCTGCCAGCGTGGCCGTTTCGACAAGCGCACGTTATGCACAACGGCGGTCTCGGATTGCAGGTTCGCGGGTCATTCGGCCGAAGTTTCACTCCATTCCAGCGTCTCACCGGGCGCTGGAATGGAGTGTGCGACGCCCGGACTAGCCCATCGGTCGCGTCCGCTGCAGCTTCTCAGCGGCGGATTGTCTTTTCATTCGGAAAACACATGGCAACACGCCAGACCCTCCCGGTCCTCCCATTGCGGGGAACGGTCATCTTCCCCGGCCTCACGGCTCCGATCGCCGCTGGGCGCCCTGGTACCCTTCGCGCGATCGAGGCGGCGCTCAAGGCTGAGCGTCTCGTCTTTGCCGTGGCCCAGCGCGACAACACCGACGAGCCGTCGCCGGATATTCTGTATTCGATGGGCGTCATCGCCCGAATCGGTCAGATCCAGCGCGGATTGGGCGGCGTCCAGCTGCTGCTCCAGGGCGAACAGCGCGCCACTTCCCTCCAGTATTCGACGACTGAGGGCTATCTCAGCGCCGTCGTGATGCCGGTGGAGGAGATGAAGCCGGTCAACGAGAACGACCCGGCGTTCGTCGCCCTGCACAAGGAATTGCGCGAGCGTGCCGCCGAGCTGGGCGAGCGGCGCGGACTCCCGGAGGAGGTCGTGCACCAGGTGCTCGACGCCGTCACCGATCCGGGCCGCTTCGCGGACCTCGTCGCCGGATACATCGAGCTCCAGCCGCCGGAAAAGCAGGGGCTGCTCGAGACCTTGAGCGTCGAGGAGCGCCTTCGCCGCGTGCTCGTGCATGTCCAGAAGCAGATCGGCATGCTCGAGATGCAGGAAGAGATCAAATCGCAGGTACAGGAGGAGCTCGGCGAGCGCCAGCGCGAGATGTACCTGCGCGAGCAGATGAAGGCCATCCAGAAGGAACTGGGGGACGACGACCAGTCAAAGGAGATCGTTGAGCTGCGCGAGAAGCTCAACAAGCTGGAACTGCCCAAGGAAGCCCGGCAGGAAGTCGAACGGGAGCTGGGCCGGCTCGAGCGCTCGGGTCGCGAGTCCATGGAAGCTCAGGTGATCCGCACCTACCTCGAATGGATCGCCGAACTGCCGTGGAACAACCGGTCCGACGACAATCTCGACTTGAGCCACGCACAGACCGTCCTCGATGAGGATCACTACGGTCTGCCGGACGTGAAGGATCGCGTGCTCGAGTTCCTGGCTGTGCGCCAGCTCAGGGCGCAGCAAATGGAGAACGAACTGAAAGAGACGGGCGAGATGTCCATCTCCAAGCTCAAGGCCACGAAGGAGGACGCGACCCCACAGCTCGGCAAGACCAACAACGAGGATCGTCACATCACCGACGCCAAGGAGGCCAAGTCGCGCGCCATGGCCAAGGGTCCGATCCTGCTGTTCGTCGGCCCGCCGGGCGTCGGCAAGACGTCGATCGCCAAGTCGATCGCCCGTTCGCTCGGGCGTCAGTACGTTCGCGTGGCCCTGGGCGGCGCGCGCGACGAGGCCGACATTCGCGGCCACCGTCGAACGTACGTCGGCGCAATGCCCGGACGGATCATCCAGGGGATGAAGCAGGGTGGCACCAAGAATCCGGTCTTTTTGCTCGACGAGGTCGACAAGCTCGGTATCTCGTTCCAGGGCGACCCGGCCAGCGCGCTGCTGGAGGTGCTCGATCCGGCGCAGAACGACAACTTCACCGACCACTACCTCGGCGTGCCGTTCGACCTGAGTGAAGTTCTGTTCATTGCCACGGCCAACTTCATTCAGAACATCCCCGCACCCCTGCTCGACCGAATGGAGGTCGTGGAATTTGCCGGCTACACCGAGCGAGAGAAGGCGGAGATCGCCAAGAAGTACCTCATTCCGCGCCAGCTCGAGGAGGCGGGACTCGGCGACAAGAACGTCCGCTTCACCGACGACGCTGTCACTGCCGTGATCAGCAAGTACACTCGCGAGGCGGGCGTCCGGCAGCTCGAGCGTCAGGTGGGCGCCGTCGCACGCAAGGTGGCGCGCCGCATCGCGGCGGGCGACCCGAAGGTGATCGAGGATGGCGACATCGATGCCGACGAGGTGCGTGACCTGCTCGGGCGGCCCAAGGTACATCCGGAGCACGCGGCCGAGGAGAACGAGGTCGGCGTGGCGACCGGGATGTACTACACGCCGGCCGGGGGCGACATCATGTTCGTCGAAGCGGCGATTCGCCGGCTGTATGCCTATGGCCAGCGCGTCACCGATGACGAAAAGACGCAGGTCAGCGGATGGGGGAACGTGTCGCTCATCCTCACCGGGCAGCTGGGCGACGTGATGAAGGAGTCGGCGCGCGCTGCCATGACCTACGCGGCGACGCACGCGTCGACCCTTCAGATTCCGGAAGACCGCCTCGGTTCGATCGAGGTGCACATCCACGTTCCGCAGGGTGCGATTCCCAAGGATGGTCCCTCGGCCGGGGTCACGATGGCGACGGCGCTGGTGAGCGCCATGTCCGGACGTCCGGTGCGCAAGGACGTGTCGATGACGGGCGAGATCACGCTTCGCGGGCGCGTGCTCCCGATCGGCGGCGTCAAGGAGAAAGTCCTCGGCGCTCACCGTGCGGGAATCACCACGATCATCCTGCCCAAGGACAACGAGGCGGACATCGAGGACATCCCGGAGGACGTGCGGAAGCAGCTCAGCTTCAACTGCGTGAGCACGCTGGACGAGGTGTTCGCGATCGCGCTCGTTCCGGTGAACACGACGGCGTCGACACAGCCGACGTTGATGGAGCAAGCGGAGACCAAGGTCGCGTAGCGCCGAGATCCGGGAAATTGGGGTCAGACTCGATTTAGAAAACGGAAATCGGGGTCAGACTCCATTTAGTGATTGCTAAATGGAGTCTGAGCCCAATTTCCCCTGTATTGCGCCTCGAGTCTATTTGTTGCCGGCCTTGAGCGGGACGAATAGCGGGCCCCAGCGCGGCACCTTCCACGGATTGTTGCGCAACTCCGGCGGCTCGGTGCCCGGGAGGAAGTACTCGACGTAGCGCTTGTCCGGCGGCGTGGCGGGCGAGGCGAGTCCGGCGCTGTCACGATCGATCTCGGCGTAGACCAGGCCATCAGGCGGCGGACCCCATCCGCTCGATGTCCGGCCCGCGTAATACTTGCCGATCATCTCGCCCCAGATCGGCGCCGCGAGCAGTCCGCCGACCGCGCCGCTCGCGATCGTCTTTGGGCGATCGAAACCGAGCCAGACGCCAGCGACGATCTCGGGCGTCATGCCCAGGAACCATACGTCCACGTTGTCGTTCGTCGTTCCGGTCTTGCCCGCGATCGGAACACCACGCGGCACTGCGCGCCGAGCCGCGGTGCCGCTGCCCCGCTCCGCGACGTCGCGCATCATGTCGCGAACGATGAACGCGACGCGTGGATCGAGCACCTGCTGCGGAGTCGACGGCGGCCGGGCGTAGACGGCCCGGCCGGCAACGTCGTCGATCCGCGTGATGAAGCGGGGCTGCACGACGGCGCCGTTGTTGGCGAACGCCGTGTACGCCGCGACGAGGTCGATCGGATGGACCTCCGAGGCGCCGATCGCGCTCGCCGGCACCGGCAGCATCGGCAGCGTAATGCCGAGTCGTTGCGAGAGCGCCGCGACCGAATCCATCCCCACGCGCAATCCAAGTTGAATGGCCGTCATGTTGCGCGAGTGGATTAGTCCCTCGCGCACCGTCATCGCGCCGGCTGGGTTGCCCTCGCGCATCGTAACCGCGCCCCAGAACTTCCCGTCGATCTCCTCCGGCTTGTAGATGTCGCCCGACGGCAACTCGATCTGCAGCGCCGTGTCGGGCACGATTGCGTTCGCCGGAATGCTGTCCTCGATCGCTTTTGCGTAGACGATCGGCTTGATCGACGAACCCGGTTGGCGCCGCGCGAGAATCGCGCGGTCAAAAGGCGCGCGCGCATAGTTGCGGCCACCCACGAGTGCTCTCACGTCACCGGTGTACGGATCGATCGCGACGGCCAGTGCCTGCAGATAGTCCGTCTCGTTTCCCTTCGCGGCCGCCTGCGTGAGATGCTTGTAGCCTTTTTGCTGCTCGATCTTGAGCGTCCCGTCGACCACGGCGGCGACTGCCGTGTTCTGCAACGCCGGGTCGAGCGTCGTGTAGACTCGATACCCGCCGTTCATCACGGGAATGCCGGCGCGCTCGGCCTGTTGCCGCGCGGCATCGACGAAGTAGCCCGACGCCGCCGACATACCGCCGTTGGGCGCGGTCACGATCGGCTCGAGCTTCGTTTTGTCGGCGAGCGCCTGGGTGATGTACCCCTGTTCCGCCATCTTCTGCAGAATCAGGTTGCGTCGCTCTCGCGCGCGGTCGGGATGCCCGATGGGATCGTAGTAGGGCTGGGATTTTGGAAGTCCGGCAATCGTCGCCGCCTCGGCCAATGTCAGACGCGACGCGGGATGGCCGAAGTAGTGCCGCGATGCCGCCTCGACGCCGAACCATCCTCGCCCGAGGTTGATCTGATTGAGGTAGCCTTCGAGAATCTGGTCCTTGGAGTAATGACGCTCCATCTCGCGGGCCGCGGACTGCTCGCGAAGCTTGCGTGAGATGCCCGCCGTCCCGCTCACCTCGCGGCGATCGATGATGTCGGGATGCATGTACCCGACGAGCTGCTGCGTGATGGTGCTGCCGCCGCCGCGGTTTTCGCCCAGAACCTTGCCTTTGATCGCTCCCAGCACGGCTTTCACGTCGACGCCATCGTGCTCGTAGAAGCGCTGGTCTTCCACGGCGATGAACGCTTTCGGTACGTACCAGGGCAGCGACTTGAGAGGCACGCTGGTGCGCATCTCGCGGCCGATCTCGCCGATCAACGTTCCGTCGCGGGCAAAGACGAGCGAGGATTGCGCGAGCGGAATGATGCGCCACGCGTCATCAGCCTGGTGGGCGGTGTCCTGTGCCCTCGCGCTCGCGGCGAGGGCGACGACGAAAACGAAATGGCGGAGTTTCAACACGGGCGGGGCAACTGGACGCTGTCGGACGGCCTTGGGTTTCTACCCGGTCGCGGCGCGGAAAGTTACGCCATTGTGCAGACCAACGAGCAGACCGCAAGTCACCATCGCGAATCGCCATCAAAGGGACCCGGACGACGATACGGTTGACGCCGCCTTCCTCATTTCGCGCTAGCTTTATCCCTATGCCCCCGTTCGTCCACCTGGCGCTCGCGCAGCTCAAGCCCCGCAAAGGCGAGTATCGGGAGAACCTGCGCCGCCTGGGCGCCGTGTTCGCCAAGGTCGATCAGCTCGAGCCGCGCCCTTCCGTACTGTGTCTCGCCGAGAGTGCCCTGACCGGGTATTTCCTCGAGGGCGGTGTGCGCGACAACGCGTTGACGGCCGGCGCGCTGGCGCAGGACCTGGACGCCGCCTATCGCGCGGCGGTGGCGTCGCCGAAGCCACTGGACGTCACGCTTGGCTTCTACGAGGTCTGGAATAACAAGTTGTACAACAGCTCGGTCTACGTGACGCTCGGCGATGGCGCGCCGCGGATCGCGCACATCCACCGCAAGGTGTTCCTCCCCACTTACGGTCTGTTCGACGAGGAACGGTTCGTCGAGCGCGGGCGTGACGTTCGCGCGTTCGACACTCCGTGGGGCCGGGCCGCGATGCTCGTATGCGAGGATGCCTGGCACAGCATGACGGGGACGATCGCCGCGCTCGACGGCGCGCAGATCGTGTTCGTCTGTGCGGCGCCGCCCGCCCGCGGTGCCTGGCCCAAGCCCGACGACGTTCCCGGTCCCGCCAGCGTGAGCCGCTGGGACCGGCTCATCCGCGACATCGCCGACGAGCACGGCCTGTACGTGACGTTGACGACGCTCGTCGGAAGCGAGGGCGGGAAAGTCTTCCCCGGCGGCTCGCTGGTGGCCGGCCCTCGTGGCGAGGTCCGCGCTCGGGCGCCACTGTGGGAAGACGCCATTCTTTCGGTGAGCGTAGACCTGGCGGACGTCACCCGCGCCCGGGCGGACATGCCTCTGATCGCCGACCTCGAGGTGATGGTTCCGCACCTTCGAGCGAGCCTGGACGGAGCGATGGCGGGCACGCCAGCGGCGCTCGCCTACGACGCGGCGCCGGTCGCGGCCAAACGCGCGCCGGAACTGCCCGCGACTCGCGGCCAAGGCGATGACGGCATCCGGATCGTTCGCGTTGCGACCAGCGACCAGGGCACGCCGAATCCGCTGACCATCGACCCGGTACTCACCGAGGAGTGGCTGGTCCAGTTCATTCGCGACGAGATGGAGCGGCGAGGCTTCGATCGGGGAATCGTGGGGGTCTCCGGCGGAGTGGATTCCTCATTGACGGCGTATCTCGCGGCCAAGGCGCTGGGGCCCGACCACGTGCTGGGCGTCCGCATGCCCTACCGCAGCTCGAGCAAAGAGAGCCTCGAGCACGCGCAGTTGGTGATCGACGCCCTTGGTATCGAGAGTCGAACGATCGACATCACCGCCGCCGTCGACGGCTACCTCTGTAACGAGCCCGACGCCGACGGGGGACGGCGCGGCAACGTGATGGCGCGCATGCGCATGATCACGCTGTTCGACCTCGCGGCCAAGCACAACGCCCTTCCCCTCGGTACCGGCAACAAGACGGAGCGGCTGTTCGGCTATTTCACCTGGCACGCCGACGATTCGCCGCCGATCAACCCGCTCGGCGATTTGTTCAAGACGCAGGTGTGGGCGCTCGCGAAGCACGTGGGTGTGCCGTCGGTGATCGTCGACAAGCCTCCGACGGCCGATCTCGTGGTCGGTCAGACTGACGAAGGCGACTTTGGCATCAGCTACGCGAAGGCCGACGAGATTCTGAATTGGCTCGTCAGCGGCTACCACGAGGAGGAGATCGTCGCTCGCGGTCTCGACGCCAAGGACGTCGCGCTCGTGAAGCGACGCGTCGCGAGCACGCACTGGAAGCGACGTCTGCCTACCGTCGCCATGGTGAGCCCCACGGCGATCGGCGAGTCATACCTCCGACCGGTCGACTATTAGAGAGCTCGAACCCTCGAGCCCCTCGAGCTACGCCGCTCGAGCGTACGCCAGACTGACCGCACGCCGTGCGCAGCGCTTGAGCGTGCGATGCACCGCGCGTGCGTGAGCGATGAAGTTGAGGCCGGCCCAGGGGTATCGCGCAAAGAATTCGGTCGGCAGGAGGTCGCCCTTGAGGCGATTACAGCGCGCGCACGCCAGCACGACGTTTCCCGGGACGTGAGCGCCGCCGTGGGCGAGAGGGTGCACGTGGTCGAGCGTCGCAATTTCGAAGTCGAGCGACGCGGCGCAGTACACGCAGCGGCGGCCGCAATCACGCATCGCGGCTCGCTTGATCGCTCGCTTTTGATGTCCGGCTGGAACGTTCTTGCGCCGTCGGGGCAGGCGCGGGAGGCGGGGAAGTGAGACGTGATGAACGTGCCGACGTCGTGACAATGTCACCTCGCGAAAAGGGGACGCCCCGTCACGGGACAGGTTCCCGTAACGGGGCGTCGCGGCGATCAGTGAACAGCCGACTCCGACTATCGTAGAGGACGAGACGCGCACGCCGCTGTCGTCCTCGCGGCGCTCGACATGCTGGGCGATGTCGATCGGTTTGTCGCATCGGCCTCCGGCGGGGGCGCGGACCGTTCCGAGCCGCGCTCGCCATACAAATGCACGCGATGGCTGCCGCGCGCAAGTAGTTCTTGCCGCCGTGGCTACGCGGCGTCACCGGAATCCGACGGGCGGTCGTAGAGCAACTCGCCATGCGCCCCTTCCTCTACCGGCCACCGGTCACGCCTCGGCCCGCGATTCGGCCGACGCTGGCGCGAATCCGCGCTCGAGGATGCCGATGGCATCTCTCGCCGTAGTGTAGACTCCTTGAACATGGGAACCGTAACCGCCCGCTCCACGGCCCGGGACACCCCGTTCGCGGCGGTCGCCTCCACGCGCATTGGATCCCGAAGCGCCGCGATGATCCGCGCGGCATAGGCGTCGAGAACCGTGCGGTCAGGCATCGACGAGCCGTTGAACGGCAGTGGAATGTCGAACCCGTCGCCGGCGCGCCGCGGAATGATGTGGACGTGGTAGTGCGGTTCGTCCTGCCCGGCCGCCGCCCCGCTGTTCACCACGATATTCATGTCGTCCGAACCTGTGACGCGGCGCACCGCGTTGGCGAGCTGCATCGTCACCTTGAAGAGATGCACTCCGATGTCCGGCGGCACGTCGAGTAGCGACTCGTAGTGCGCCCGGGGCACCACCAGCACGTGGCCATTGTTCACGGGCTGGATGTCCATGAAGGCGATCGAGTCCGAGTCCTCGTGACAGATGGACACTTCGGCGGCTCCATGGATGAGATCGCAGAATGTGCAATGGGGGTGCTGGGTCATGGCCGCCTCGGGTTCGTCGCAAGGCCCAATCAAGGCAGATACGATGCCAGCCCGGACCCCACTTCCAACTCACGACCGCGGGCTCAGGCCTTTATCTTGAAGGCATGGCAACCACCAGCAAAGCCGAGCGCAAATCAGCCGCCGGCCTCTCCCGAGAACAGCTCGTCGGTGCGTACCGAACCATGCTCCTCTCGCGCCGACTCGACGACAAAGAGATCCAGCTCAAGCGCCAGAATAAAATCTTCTTTCAGATATCGAGCGCCGGACACGAGGCCGTGACGACGGCGGTGGGGATTGTCCTGCGGCCGGCGTACGACTGGTTCTATCTCTATTACCGGGACCGCGCGTTGTGCCTCCAGCTCGGCATGACTGCGGAGGAGATGCTGCTCTCCGCGGTTGGCGCGTCGAACGACCCGAATTCCGGTGGCCGCCAGATGCCCAGCCACTGGGGCCACAAGTCGCTGAACATCGTGTCGACCTCGTCACCGACGGGTACGCAGTTTCTCCAGGCGATCGGCTCCGCCGAAGCGGTCATCCGCGCCAAACAGGTCGGCCTGACCGACGGGTTCGAGAAGGACGAGGTAGTGCTCTGCACGACCGGCGACGGCACGACGAGCGAGGGCGAGTTCTGGGAGTCTCTCAACAACGCCTGCAACCTCAAGCTGCCGATCGTCTACCTCGTCGAAGACAACGGCTACGCGATCTCCGTTCCGGTCGAGGTGAACACCGCCGGCGGCAGTATCTCCAAGCTGGTCGCCTCGTTCCCCGATCTGTACATCGAGGAGATCGACGGTTGCGATTTCGTCGCGAGCTATCAGGCGATGCAGCGCGCCGTGGAGTATGCACGAAAGCGAAAGGGTCCGGCGCTCGTGCATGCCCACGTCATTCGCCCGTATTCGCACTCGCTCTCGGACGACGAGGTGATGTACCGGCCACCTGAGGAGCGCGAAGCCGACGCGGCGCGGGATCCGATCACGCAATTCCCGGCCTGGCTCGTGAGCGAAGGACACGCCACGCAGGCCGAGCTCGCGAAAATCCAGGAGGAAGTCGAGGCCGTGGTCCTCGCCGCCACCGACGCTGCTCTCGCCGCTGAGCAACCTGGCCCGGAAACCATCGAGCGATTCGTCTATTCCCAGGATGTCGATCCGACAAGCGAGCAGTTCGACACCGAAGACGATCCGCAGTTCTCGGGCAACGAGACGACGATGGTCGACTTGCTCAACGCGTGCATGCGCGACGAGATGCGCCGCGACAATCGCATTCTCGTCTTTGGCGAGGACGTGGCCGACGTCTCGCGCGAGCACTACCTGGGCAAGGTCAAAGGCAAAGGCGGTGTGTTCAAGGTCACGTGGGGCCTGCAGAAGGAATTCGGCGGGTCGCGCGTGTACAACTCGCCGCTCGCCGAGGCGACCATCGTGGGACGTGCCGTGGGACTGGCGCTGCGTGGGTTCAAGCCCGTCGTCGAAGTGCAGTTCTTCGACTACATCTGGCCGGCGTACATGCAATTGCGCAACGAGCTGGCCACGATGCGTTGGCGCTCGAACGGGGACTTTGCCTCGCCCGTGGTGGTGCGCGTCACGTATGGCGGGTACATCCGCGGCGCGATCTACCACTCGCAGACCGGCGCGTCGCTCTTCACCCACTGCCCTGGGCTTCGGGTGGTCTGTCCGGCCACGGCGCTCGACGCGAACGGGCTCCTGCGCACGGCGATCCGTTGCGACGATCCCGTAATGTTCCTCGAGCACAAGCACCTCTACCGGCAGACCTACAACAAGGCCGCGTATCCCGGACCGAACTTCATGATCCCGTTCGGCAAGGCCAAGGTCGTGCGCGAAGGGACCGACGTCACGGTCGTGACCTACGGTGCGACGGTGCAGCGCGCCTTCGCGGCGGCCAACCAGCTCGCCGAAACAGGGCTCTCGGTCGAGGTCATCGACCTCAGGACGCTGTCGCCCTGGGATCAGGAGACGGTGTACGAGTCCGTGAAGAAGACGAATCGCGTCGTCGTGTTGTACGAGGATTCGATTTCCTGGGGGTACGGCGCCGAGATCGCCGCGCGCATCGCGGACGACTGCTTCGCGTGGCTCGACGCGCCTGTGAAGCGACTCGCGTCGACCGATACGTTCGTCGGCTACGCGCCGCGGCTCGAGGACTCGATTCTGCCGCAGGTCGACGACGTCAAACGTGCTTGCGAGGAGCTCGCCCGGTTTTAGGGATCTCGCCGCCGATCGTGCCCCGCTTGTAGCCAGCAGGCACTCTGAGCAGCGCCTCGGCGACTCGATCGGGCTTGACGTTCGAGACCACCGAGGTCTGCTCGGTGGTGACGCTCGAGCCCGGGCCCTGGATCAGCCGACTCACGGTCTTTGTTTTGAGTGCCGAGGCCGAGCCCATGAGCGCCGCGGCGGAATCGACTTTGGCCGACAAGTCCTTGAAGATGCCCGACAGGGGAGAGGACGTGATGCTGTTCACGCGCAGCAGCGCGTCGCCGGGGAGTCCGGGCACGATGGAAACCCAGTAGTCGGTCTCGCTCTCGGTCGCGAAGCGCTGCTGCATGATCGGCGCGTCGAACGAGAGTGTGAACGCCGTGGTCATTCGGAAATGGCGCGTCGGGAAACCGGCGACCGTGTCGACACCGCGCACCGAATCCAACGTCACCTTCAAGTTGCCCAGCGAGATCGAAACGCCAAGCGATTGCAGCTGCTCGAAGGCATCGCTCGCCATCTGCGATGAGATTGGGAGATACTCCTGCGTCGATGGGTGCACGATCGTGATCGTGGTCGAGTCGAACAGGACGTAGTCGCCCTTGCTCAGCAGCGACGCAACGCCTCCCTCGATGATGTCGAGTCGTCCGCGTCGTCCCACGAACACCGCGTGTCCCGTGTAATCCTGCGACACAGAACCAAGCGCCGCCACCATCCCCAACCCGGCGGTCGGCGTGCTCGTCACCCGGATGTCGTACGAGACGCCAGCCAGAGGGCCACCGACCGAACGTGTTTGAGCGCCGGCGCTCGCCGCGACGAATGAACAACCTGCCAGGCCAATACCAACTCGACACGAACTGGCGATCACACGCAGTGATGCACCGCGAAACCGAAGCTGCACGATTCCTACTGGGTTGAGTGAACGATTCGACCGCCAACGACGGTCATCATGATGCGTGCCTCGCGAATCGTCTCCGGTGGTACCCGCGTGAGATCCCGATCGATCATCACGAAGTCGGCGAGCTTGCCCGCGGCCAGGACGCCTTTGTCGCGCTCGTCGAACGAGGCGTAGGCCGCGCCGGAAGTGTACGCGCGCAATGCGTCTTCTACCCCGATCTTCTGCTCGGGGTACCAACCATCCGGGTGCGAGCCGTCGAGTGTGCGCCGCGTCACCGCGGCATAGATGCCCTCGAGTGGCGTCGCCGGCGCGACGAACCAGTCGCTTCCAAAAGCGAGCCGGGTACCCGCGTCGAGCAGGGACTTGAACGCGTACGTCCCCTTGCCGCGCTCGTGTCCGATCACCTTCTCTGCCCAGCGGCCGTCGTCGATCGCGTGGTACGGCTGCATGCTCGCAATCACCTCGAGCTTGGCGAATCGCGGAATGTCTGTGGCGGCGATGTGCTGCGCGTGCTCGATCCGGAACCGCCGGTCGCGCGGTCCGTCCTCTCGTGCCACCCGCTCGTAGATGTCCAGTTGCGTCCGGATGGCGCGATCGCCGATCGCGTGCACGATGACGTTGAGCCCGGCCTTGTCCGCGCCCGACGTCCACCGATACAGATCCTCCGGGGTGTTCACGAAAAGACCAGTGTCATTCGGCGCGTCGGTGAACGGCTCGAGCATCGCCGCCGTGTGCGAGCCGAGCGATCCGTCGACGAAGCCTTTGAGCCCGCCGATCGAGAGCCAGGCATCGCCGCGTCCGCGCGCGCGAACCGTGTCGCGCAGCCGCTCCCACGTCGACAGAGGCACCGCCGCATAGATCCGTGTGATGAGGCGGCCGGCGGCGTGGGCGCGCTCGAATACGGCCAGATCGCCCCACGAACCCATGTTGTGAACCGAGGTGACGCCGTTGCCCGCCACGTAGTGCATCGCCGCGTCGAGCGCGCGGTCCTCCTGCGCCGGCGTTCGAGCGGTCATCGCCCGCTCGACGAGCGCTTGAGCATTGTCCTTGAGAATTCCCGTCGGCTCGCCACGTGCGTCGTGGACGATCGTTCCTCCCGGCACAGCAGGCGTGTCGCGGGTCACACCGGCCGCGCGCAACGCCGCCGTATTGGCGAGCGCCATGTGACCGTCGAGCCGATTGACCCACACCGGATTGTCCGGCGTCACCGAGTCGATCCACTCGCGTGTCGGAAGCTGGCCGCCCCACTGCTCGTGATCCCAGTCGCCGTTCGTGATCCAGGTGCCGGCGGGAATCGTCTTGGCGTACTCCGCGATCCGTCTCGTGAACTCCTGGGGAGTCTTGGCATCGCGGAGCTGGACCGAGGCGAGGCCGAATCCGCCATCCAGGAAGTGCACGTGCGAGTCGATCAAGCCCGGCACGACCATCATGCCGTGCGCGTCGACGACTTTGGTCGAGGCCGTGGCGAGTTTTCGCACTTCGGCGCTCGAGCCTACGATGAGCAGTCGGTCCGACGCCGCGGCGAGCGCGTCAGCCCACGGCCGCCTCGGATCGCCGGTCCAGATGCGTGCATTCACGACGGCCAGCGTGGGTTCGGCCATTGTAGCTCGGAACGAGTCTGAAGTGACGCTCGCTGCCGGCCAAAGCGCCAACAGCGTCGCGAATCGAAGTCGGCTGCGCATGGGGTTATGTGATACCCCGTGGGCGCGCCGGAGGTAAGTGCCGCGTGCGAGCCCGCCCTCTGGCCCCAATGAATTCGCGACAGGAAGCATCTGCTAGCTTTCCCACGACATCATGGCGACCAACATCTGGTTCTGGGTCGGATTCATCGCGTTCGTCCTCGCGATGCTGTCGCTCGACCTCGGCGTCTTTCACCGCAAAGCGCACGAAGTGCGTCCGCGGGAAGCGGGCGCGTGGACTGCCGTGTGGGTGGCGCTGGCGTTGCTGTTCGCCGCGGGCTTGTACTTCGTCGCCGGCCACCGCGTCGCGCTCACGTTCCTGACGGGATACATCATCGAAGAGTCGCTGAGCGTCGACAACATCTTCGTGATGGTGCTGATCTTCGAGTACTTCCGCGTGCCGAAGAGCGTGCAGCACCGCGTCCTGTTCTACGGCATTCTTGGCGCGCTCGTGATGCGCGGGTTGTTCATCGCGGCTGGTACGGCGCTCATCACGCGCTTCCACTGGGTGCTCTACGTGTTCGGAGCGCTGCTCGTCGTGACGGGCGTCCGCATGGCGCTCAAGCAGGACGAAGAATTCGACGGAGAGAAAAGCCGGATCGTGCGCATCATTCGGAGAGTGATGCCGATCTCGAGTGATTACCACGGCTCGCGCTTCTTCGTGGTGGAGGCCGGCCGGCGCATCGCCACGCCGCTCCTCCTGGTGCTGGTCCTGGTCGAGTTCACCGACCTGATATTCGCGATCGACTCGATCCCGGCGATCTTCGGCGTGACGACCGACCCGTTCATCGTCTTCACGTCGAACATCTTCGCCATCCTCGGGCTCCGCTCGCTCTACTTCCTGCTGGCGGCGGTCGTCGATCGCTTCCACCTGCTCAAGTTCGGCCTCGCGATCATCCTGAGCTTCGTGGGCTTCAAGATGCTGACCGAGCGGTTCATCGAGATCGATATCGTACTCTCGTTGTCGATCATACTCGCCGTGCTGGCCGCTTCGATCGTCGCCTCGTTGATGTGGCCAGCGCGCGAGAAAGCGTGATCGGGGCCGAGCGACTGCTCAGCGTTGTTCCAGCGCGTCCCGGACGTCGAGCAGAATCTCGAAGTAGAGCTGCTCGCGACGATACGAGAAGTCCAGCGCCGCCATCTGCGAGTCGTCGCCGGTCACCTTGGCGCGCTCGAACGCTTCGCGGTACATCTCGTCGAGGTTGGCCATGATGCGTTCGCGGGAGCGTGACATACTGATTTTCTCGAGGGCTTGTAGAGTCAAACGGGGCGGCGCGTCGTCAGGACGCAGCCGTGGATCACCTTCCACCTGCTCGAGCAGGAACTGGCGCGCCCGCTCCATGAGCATCCGTCGAGACTTCGGGAGGTTGTCCATTGAAGCGGAACGAAATCTTCCAGCGCGACGGATATCGGTGCGTCTACTGCGGCGAGCGCTTTCCAGCCGAGGAGCTCACGCTCGACCATGTCCAACCGCGGGTGCGCGGCGGTGACCGGTCGGAAGGCAACTTAGTGACGGCGTGTAGGGGGTGCAACACGCTCAAGGGTCACCGCCGGCTCAGCGTGTTTCTGCACGAGACGCCAAACGCCCGGGACCACTTCTTCCGCCATGCACGACATGTGTGGCCCCGCCAGCTGCGTGCCCTGCGCGACGAGCTCGCGCGTCTCGACCAGGCCAGTTCGTCCGGGCGTTAGCCCGCCAAACCGACGATGCACCGGGTCGGCCACTCAAGGAGCCGGCCTCGCGCTGCACGGCTGCGAGATCGGTTCACAACCGGTGGAAGACTGCTTCATCGACCACACGGCCGTCTCGCAGGTGCTCGACCACGATCCGCTCGAGCAGGGCGGGCGTTACTTCCTTGTACCACACGCCCTCGGGATAGACCACGACGATCGGACCGCCGGCGCACACGCCGAGGCACGGCGTTTCGCCGCGCTTGACGCGGCGCGGCCCAAACAGCAAGCCTTCGCGCTGCAACAGCGCCGGAAGAAGACGATACAACTCGCGCCCGCGATGGTCGGGTGAGCAGTAGCCGCCGACGCACACCAGTACGTGGCGGGCATACGGCTCCATCATCGGCGCGAACGTGGGACCGGGCATGAAGTTCAGCTGAGGAAGCTGTAAGCTACCTCCTCCGTTCAGCATGATCGGAACGATTCGCATGGCGCACCAGCACGTGATGCTTCGTGGTGAGCGAGGCGCCCATTCTCAGCCCGCTATGTTTCGCGCATGCCCACGCCGGACGAGTTCTTCGCAATCGACATGCGAGTCGGCACCGTCGTACATGCGGAAGAGTTCGCGGAGGCGCGAAAACCGTCGATCAAACTGCTGATCGACTTCGGTCCCGAGCTTGGGCAAAAGCGCTCCAGCGCTCAGCTCACCACGCACTACACTCCCGCGCAGCTCGTTGGCCGGCAGGTTGTTGCGGCAGTCAACATCGGCACGCTCCGAATCGCCGGATTCACGAGCGAAGTCCTCGTGCTCGGCGCCATGCCGACGCCGACGGAAGTGGTGCTCCTCGCGGTCGCGCAGCCGGTAGCCAATGGCACACGCATCGGATAATCCACGCATGTCATCTCCTACACAGCCTGACGCGCCTCGCCCAGGTCCGGTGATCACGAAAAGCGAGATCACCTGGCGAGGAAATCGTGCGTTCGACGCCGGACCGGCTGGCCGCACGCACCGAATCGACGGCGCGGCGAAGGAAGCGCCAGGGCCAGTCGAGACGTTCCTCAACTCCATCGCGGCGTGTTCCAGCCTCGACGTGATCGACATCATCGAAAAGCGAAAGACGCCGATCGAGAGGTTCGCCGTCCGCCTGGCCGCGGAGAGACGGCCGGACTATCCGCGGCGCGTCATGCGCCTCGACATCGAGTTCCAGATCGACGGCGCGCAGATCGAGCGCGAGCAGGCCGAGCGCGCGATTCAGTTGTCCTTCGAGCGCTATTGCTCGGTCGCGGGCTCGCTCGCGCCCGACATCATTGCCGAGACCCGTCTGACGCTCAACGGAGAGACGTTCCCCGCCGTGCGCCAGAAGATCTGGTCTCCGACAATCTGAAGGCGGCCGTCAGGCTGCCGTTCGAGCCGGGATGCCGAATCCGGCGTCCTGAGCGTAGTCGAGCAACTGTTCCTGCATCAGGCGCCGGCCGCGGAACAAACGGGAGCGCACTGTCCCGATCGGCACGCCGAGCAGCTCGGCGGCCGCTTCGTAGGACTGGTCCTCGACGTCCACGATCAACAGCGTCGACCGGAACGGCTCCGGGATGCGCTTGAGTGCCGCGTCGATCGCCGGCGCAAGGTCGAGCCGGGCGAGGAATCCCTCGAGGCCCGAGTCGCGCACGCTCGCGGACGCAGCTCCCGAGGCCGCGGCGTCGACGTCCGCCGCCTCGAGCTCGATCGTGGGTCGCACTCGCTCGCGCGAGCGCAGGAAGACATTGCGGCAGATGGTGAACAGCCAGCGTCGGCAATCGCTGCCCGGCATGTACGTGTGCCACGACCGATATGCCCGCAGGAAGGTATCCTGGACGATGTCGTCGGCATCAGCCTCATCGCGCGTGAGCGAAAGGGCGAACCGGTAGACATCGTCAATCCACGGCAGGGCTTCGCGTTCGAACGACACTTCAAGGCTCCTGGGAATGCGCAATTGATGGATAACAACAGCGTCATTAGTTGACGCGTTAATTATATGCGCGTAAAACCCAGATGGAAGGCCCGCCAGCCGCAAAGTTATTGTAAGCGGCGAGCGATCAAGCGAGCTCTACCAGAATGCACTGACTCCTCATGCTGTCAACCTCGATTTCGAAGACTTAACTGGACCGTGAGGGGCATATGCTTTGCCCGGTCACCCAGGGCGGAGGATCCGATGGCAGCTCGAAAGCGCGGGTCGAACGGAAAGGCGCTCTCGGAATACGAGCGAAAGCGCGACTTCAGCAAGACGGCGGAGCCGCGAGGCGACGTCAAGCCGCGGTCGAAGCGCGGCCTGCGGTTCGTGATCCAGAAGCATGCGGCGAGTCGCCTCCACTACGATTTCCGGCTCGAGCTCGACGGCGTGATGAAAAGCTGGGCCGTCCCGAAAGGACCGAGCTACGATCCGACAGTCCGCCGCCTGGCGATGGAAGTCGAAGATCACCCGATCGAGTACAATCGCTTCGAGGGGACGATTCCCGAGGGCGAGTACGGCGGCGGCACGGTCATGCTGTGGGATCGCGGCACGTACGAACCCGAAGGCGGCGGCGGCGAGGAAGCGCTACGCGAAGGATATCGGCGAGGCGATTTGAAAATCCTCATGCACGGCAAGCGAATGGAGGGCGGTTGGGTGCTCGTCCGGATGCGCCGCGACGAGGGCGGCCGCGCGCAGTGGCTGTTGATCAAGCATCGCGACGAGTTCGCCGATCCGGATTACGACGTGACGTCGGAGGTGAATACCTCCGTCGCCAGCGGTCGGACCATGGAGGAGATCGCCAACCGCTCGCGCCGTGTGTGGCGCAGCAACCGGAAGCCGGAGAGCACGCCGGAACACGAGCCCGCCGCGCGGCGCAAGCGACGTAGCGCGCCGGCGCGAAAGCCGGCGCGAAAGCCGGCGACCGCTCGCCGGCGATCGAAGGCGCGTTAGCGCCCGGGAACGGCGGGGTGCTGCCGGGGATCCGTTTGCCGCTTGATCACCCGAACGGCCATCATCCCTTGATCGGCTCGATCCAGAACGCGATGGAGCGGTTCGCCGTGCTCGCGCGCCGCCCAGCCCAGGGAGAACGGCACCGGAGCGCGCTCGAGCGCTTCGATGCGCAGCCGGTCAGCGACGATCTTGGTGTCGCCGGCATTGGCGCCTCTCAGCAGCACCACGAACTCGTCGCCGCCGAGCCGCACGACCGCTTCTTCGGCGCGCACGTATCGCATGAGAAAGCGCGCCATGTGGCGGAGCACCTCGTCGCCCTGCTGATGGCCCCAGCGGTCGTTATAGATCTTGAAATGGTCGATGTCGACGAAGATGCACCCGAACTTGAGCTCCGGATCCTTCCCCAGTGTCTCCTCGAAGCCCACGAGATAGCGGCGATTCAGCACGCCCGTGAGCGCGTCGTGCGTGCTCAGCTCGACGAGCGACGCCTCGAGCGCCTTGCGCGCCGTGATGTCGACGAGGATCCCGTGGATGAACGCTTCGCCAGTATCCGGGTCGCGGATCAGGTAGCAGGTATCGAGCGCGGTGCGAGACTGGCCATCAGGTCGCCGCAGCGCGATCTCGAACTCGCGAACCGAGCCGTTCTTCTCGAGCAGGGCGAGCTGCTCGTCGCGGCGGCCCGGGTCGACGAAGAGACCGGATGCGCCGAGCACATCGAGGTCTCGCAACGACGATACACCGACCATCTCGAGGAAGGCGGCGTTGGCGTCCAGGATCCGGCCATCCCGCGACGTGATGTAGATCCCTTCGCGCAGGTTGCGCGCGAACTCGCGGAGGCTCTCTGGATCGCTGAGGCTGCGGAAGCGAGTGGATGACGCAGCAGCGAGTTCCGCACGTTCGGATTGATCGCCGCCGTGGGATGCCGTCGTCGGCATCGCCCTAGTCGAATCGTCCATGTAAGTCAGCTCGAGGCAACGACGCCTTGGCAACCGTACCGGCGCCCACTGCAATATGGGACGACTGGAACGTTTCAAATGTATCGGCCGACAGAACGGCGAATACCGGCGGACTGAATACTGGATTCAGAGCCGCTGACTGCCCCCTGAGGAGGTCAGTCGATCAATCGCGCCGGCACGATGCCCGAGTCACCGAACTTCGATCGCACGCGATCGATTGCCCGAGCGAGCATTCGATCGCGGTCGGTTTCGGCGATGCTCGCGTCTGCCCGCTCAAAGAGCGTGAGCTGGTCGGCCGCGGCGTCCACCGCCAGCGAGGAGAGTCCGACGCCGATGAGGCGCGCCGGAACCGGGCGCGCTTTGCGAAGCTTGGCGAGCAGCGCGCGCGATACCTGCCAAAGGACGCGGTCGGAAATCACCGGAGCGTCGAGGGTGCGGCTGGCCTGCCGCGTCCTGAAGTCGTAGTCCCTCAGGCGAACGGTGATCGTGCGTGCGGTGAGGCCGTCCGCGCGCAGGTCGCTTGCGGCGCGGGTGACGAGCGCGAGGAGCTCCCGTGCCAGCTCGTCGTCGTCAGCGATGTCGGCGGGAAACGTCTCGTCGCGGCTGATGCTCTTGGACTCGCCATGGGCTTCGACCTCGCTGGGGTCGATGCCGCGCACGCGATCGAACAGCCATCCAGCTTCGCGCGGTCCGAGCCATTGTGTCAGCGTTTCGAGGTCGTACTGCAACACGTCGGGAACGCGGCGCATACCCAGTGTGGCCAGACGCTCCTGAAATCGCGGGCCGATGAAGGGGATGTCCGCGAGATCGAACGATTCGAGGAAGCGACCTTCGTCACCCGCCGGCACCACTAGGACGCCCGTGGCCCCGGTCCCCGGCTTGGGCTTGGCGCGCTCGACGGCGAGCTTGGCGACGAGCTTGGATGTGCCCCCGCCGATCGACACCGACAGCGAGGTCGCCGTGATGACCGCTTGGCGCATGCGCGTCGCCGTCACGGCGAGCGGCTCGTTGCCGTACAACGCTTCGGTGCCGCCGAGGTCGAGATACCACTCGTCGATGCTCGCACCTTCGACGACCGGCGCGAATCGCTCGAGCACCTTCCGGATCTCGCGACTCTTCTCCGAGCAGGCACGGCGCGGAACGGGGACACAGGTCGCGTCCGGACACAGCCGGAGCGCGCGCGCGATCGGCATCGCGGAGCGCACGCCGAACTTTCGCGCCTCGTACGATGCCGAGCACACGACACCGCGGCTTTCGCGCGTGCCACCGACGATGAGCAGCGGCGCCTTCCCCGCCCCGTCGGGATCGACCATGCGCGCCACGGCCACGAAGAACGCGTCGGCATCGGCCAGGAGGATGCGGCGCGTCATCGGACGTGGAGATCCTGGACGAATCGCGAGCTCTCGGTATATCGAGTGACGCCGAGCGTGCGCGCCATGATCTCGCCGATCACCCCCGAGACATACTCGCGATGTTCGTCGTCCGTCATGCCGTCGGACGCGTGCGTGTTGTCGGCGACGAAGTCGATCACGGCGCCCGGTGTCTCGAGAAACCCGGCGTCACCATCGCCCATCGGAACGCCGAACTCTTCCTCCACGGCGGCGAAGAATTCCTCCAGGGCCCAGCTCATGGCTTCGGTCCGGCGTGTCGGTGCATGGTCGCTCACAATGTCGCCGCACCGCGCGAGCGGAGCAACGTCGTTCGGTTGCAGTCGCGCGGGACGCGCGCCACTTTATGACTCCCCATGACCTCGACACGCAAACCACCCCCTCGCACAGCCGAAGCCTCTCCGGTCGCCGACCTTCCACTTGGGAGTGCGGCGGATGCGCCGCACGGCTCGCGACCCGAGCAGGTGTATTCGCGCCTGCGCGATCTGATCGTGCAGGGCCTGCTCGCACCGGGGAGCCGCATCGTCGAGACGGAGATCGCCGGCCGCCTGGGTGTGAGCCGTACCCCCGTTCGCGAAGCCCTGCAGCGGTTGCAGCAGGAAGGCTACGTGATGGGGTCGCCCGGCGCGCAGCAGTCACGGCTCACGGTTGCCCCGCTCACGCGCGACGACGTCTACGAGCTGCTGAACATCGTGGGCGCACTCGAAGGTCTGGGAGCGCGCGGCGCCGCGCAGCTGCCGCACGCCGAACGACGCGCGCTCGTCCGCGACCTGAAAGCGTTGAACGCCGAGTTTCATCGCGCCGGCAGGACGACGCCGATCGATCACGGCAGCCTCTACGACGCCGACGAGCACTTTCACCGGCGCATCGTCGAGGCGAGCGCTGGTCCGCGGCTGCTCTCGCTGCACGACGCGGTGAAGCCGCAGGCCGAGCGGTACATCCGCATGTACATCAGCATGCTCACGGGCGACATCCGAGCATCGGTGTACGAGCACGACACGATCACCGCGGCCATCGACGAAGGACGCGCGGATGACGCCGAACTCGCGGTACAGGTGAACTGGCGGCACGCGGCCGACCGGTTGAGCAAGGTGATCGCGATGGCCGGCGAGCGCGGATCGTGGTGATCGCGCCTCAGCGCGCCGATTCCATCTCCTCGAGCAAACGGCGATAGCTGTCGTAGCGCTCCGGGCTGATGCCGCCCGAATCCACCGCGTCGCGGACTGCGCATCCTGGCTCGGCGACGTGCCGGCAGTCGGCAAAACGGCACTGTTCGCGAACGCGCCGGAGCTCCGGAAAGCACTGATCGAGCTCGCCGGCGGGCAATTCCCACACTCCGACCTCGCGCAAGCCGGGCGTATCGATGACGTAGCCATCGTCGGCGCCGGGCAACGCCAGCAATACGGCTCCCACTGTCGTGTGCCGACCCTTGTTGACGGACTCGCTGATCGGACCGACGCGGAGCGAAGCGCCAGGAAAGAGCGTGTTGAGCAACGACGATTTCCCGACTCCGGAGGGGCCAGTGAAGACCGAGCGCCGTCCGCCGAGCATGGCCCGCACCGACAGCATTCCCGATTCCTGCTTGACGCTGGTCATGTGGACGGGATATCCGGCCTGTTCATAGATTCCGAATTTCTCGTGCGCCGCCGATTCGCCGACGAGATCGATCTTGTTGATGATGATCTGGGCCGGAAGCCCGTTGCCCTCGGCGATGACGAGAAAACGGTCGAGCATGCGAAGGTGCGGCTCAGGCTTGGCCGCGGCGAACATCACGACCACCTGGTCGACGTTTGCCGCCACGATTCGCTCGCCCTGGCCGCCGCCGGGCGCTCGTCGGGCTAGCACCGAGCGGCGTGGCAGAATCTCTCCAATGGCCCAGCCGTCGCCGCGGGCCGATCGCTCGAGTTGCACGTCGTCGCCGACTGCGAGTTTGAGGATCGTCGCGGCCGTGCGGACGGTGTCGCGACGCAGGGAGCCGTCGGCACGGCGGCCGGCCTCGGATTTTTTCAGCCGTCCACGCAGCGAAGCGTCGACCGTTTGGCCGTCGCTCGTGCGGACCTGCCAGACACCACCCGTACCGCCGATGACGACGCCCAGGACGAGCTCCGACTCGCTCACTCGTCCGAGCCTTCGTCGCGCATCGCGTCCCACCAACGGCGCGGCGGCTTGCCGCCTTGGCGCGCGGCAATCAATCGGTCGAGCAGCGCTTTCACCTCGTTGAGCGGCGTCTCGCCGAGTGCCGCGCGCGCGTCCGGCTCGCTGGCCGCCGTCAGGAGATAGTCGGTCTCGAGGTGGCCTTCCGGAGACTGCGCGCCGAGTCGCGACCACTTCACGAACAGGAAGAATGCCGCCCAGGGCGCCGCGGGATCGGCCGTCGCTTCCGTCATGATCTCGACGCTGTACGAGAATCCGTCGGTCCCCTCGAACGCGGCCGGCCGGTCGTGCACGGCGGCGTACCCGCCGATGGTGTTCGCATCACCTTTGCCGTGATCGGGCGGGCGAAACCGCGCGTGTGACATCACTTCTTCCTGCCGGGGAGCATCTCACGGACGATGTTACCGGTCATGAATGCGACGTTGGCGGGTCGTTCGGCGAGGCGCCGCATCAGATACGGGTACCACTGCGTGCCGAACGGGACGTAGACGCGCATGCGGTAGCCTTCGCGCACGAGCTGCTCCTGCAGGTCGCGTCGCACGCCGTAGAGCATCTGGAACTCGAATCGCGAGCGGTCGATGTCGTGCTCTTCCACGATCCGCTTCGCCTCCGAGATGAGCAGCGGATCGTGTGTGGCGATCGCCGGATAGTTGCCGTGCTCGAGGAGCGCCTGCATGCATTTGCTGTAGTTCGCGTCCACTTCTTTTTTGTCAGGGAACGCGACCGTGGGCGGCTCCTTGTACGCTCCCTTGCACAGGCGTACGCGGCAACGGAGCTGGACCGCCCGCTCCACGTCGGACCACGTCCGGTAGAGATAACTCTGCAGCACGATACCCACGTGGTCCTTGTACCTGGGATACAGCCGATCCTCGAACAGCCGGAGGGTGCGCTCGGTATACGCACTCGATTCCATGTCGAGCCGGACGAACGCGTTGAACACTTGAGCGCGGCTCAGCACGTCGTGCATGATCGAGACGCAGAGATCCTCCGAGATGTCGAGTCCCATCGCGGTGAGCTTGACCGACACGTTGGCGTCGAGTCGGCGTTCGGCGATGCGGTCAAGCATGTCCAGGTACGCGGCGCCGGCGGTGCGCGCCTCGCGCTCGTTGGTGACGCTTTCGCCGAGCAGATCGATCGACGCGGAAATGCCTTTGGCGTTGAGCGCCTTGATCGCGCGAAGCGCATCTTCCAGCGTTTCGCCGGCGACGAACCGTCGAGCGAACTTCTTGGCCATTCGATTGTTGCGGACAAACCGGAAGACTCGCGGCTGATTCGACAGATAAAGAAGCGCGGATCTCAGCATCAGTCGCGCACCGCGTGCGAGCGGAACGTTGCCGGCGCGGTGATCCGCGCCACCGGGAAGTCCGTATGCGCCGCGACGATTCCGTCGTAGAAGCTCCACTGCATCAGACCGTCTTCGCTTTCCGGCTCGAGCAAGTAGAAGGCGGCGAGGCCGCGCGGTTGACCGGCGCGAACGATGTACGAGCCCGCGGCGAGCGGGCGCCTGGCCGCCTTCCCCCACTGCCCCGCGACATCCTTGAGCATGCGTGATGTCTCTGATCGGCCACGATCGATCACGCTGTCGACGGCGAACGATTGCGCGACGACGTTCGCCGCTCCATCCAGTCGTTCGACGGCAATGCCGTGTACCCGGAGGATGGGGAGAAGCACGCGAGCCGTCGCGCTGTCGAATGCGTAGGCAAACGGCAGCGTGCTGGTGAGCGTGGGCGTAAAGCTCGCCATGACCGGCATGCGCACGAGCTTGATGACGCCGGTGCGCTGGCGGCTGCCCATACCCGCCTCGCGTTTGCTGCTGTCGGCGAGCGGCGTCACTTGCTCCACGCGAACGTCCTCGACGCGCGTGGTGTCCATGCGCGACCTGAGCGCCAGCCTGGGCGAGCTGCCCGGCGATTTCGCCCATGCGGCGACCTTGGCATCTCCCTGCCGTCCGAGTGCGAGGATCGCCGCGCGATGCTCGGCGACGTAGGAGAGAATCTCGCTCACGAAGTCGTAGGTCGACGCCACGCGACGCGCGAACGGATCGTGAGAGAACGCTTCGCTGAGAATGCCGATCCGGTTGCGAAGTCCGTAGTAGTTGGTGCCGTAGCGCGCGAGTGATTCGTAGGTCGAAAACGCCCAGCCGCTAGTTGGAATCGAATCGGCGATGATCTGCTCGAGCGAAGGACCACGGCCGCCGAAGCCGCCGCCGCGGGGTGGACCACCGCGGCCGCGCGCCGCGCTGTCAGGCGGCGCGCCGCGACCCGCCGCTCGGCCGCCCCGCGCGACGCCGGGCCGGCTGAAGTCGCCGTAATCGCTGACGTAGAACCCTTGGCGATCGAGCATCCGGCCGCGGATGTCCGAAAGCATTTTCGTCGCGAACGGAATCACGTTCACGGCCGTCGGCGTGAGCGGCGGAGAATAGGTCAAGGCGTAGCCATGAATGCTCCCATCGGTCGTGTGGAGGTCCATGAACAGGTCGGGATTCCACGCGTTGAGCATCGCGAAAGCACCGCGCGTCTCCGGCGCGTCGGCTCCGATGTAATCGCGGTTGAGGTTCCACCCCGACGCGTTCTGCCGCGTCCCCACCATCTCGGGGCCGTTCTGCGCGCCGCGATTGCGCGCCTGCGGCCCCCACTTCTCGTTGCCGTCCGCGTTGTAGATCGGCTGCACGATGAGCACGATGGAGTCGAGGACGTTCTTGCGTGTGTCAAAAAGGAGGTCACGCAACAACGATTGCATGGCCTCCTTACCCTCGACTTCGCCGGCGTGGATGTTCGCCTGGATGTATGCGACCGGCCGATTGAGCCGCCTCGCGTCGGCCGGCGACGTGATGGGCGGCCGCGACGCGATCACGTACGGAAGCTCGCGCCCTTCGACGGTCTTTCCGATCGACCCCGTCGAGATTTTGGCGCCGAGCGCCTTGAGTGAGTCGATGAACGAGACGACGTCCTCGTAATGCGAGGTCTCGGCGAAATTCGTCCGCTCGGCCCGAGTCAACGGCCGTTTGCCGACGAAACTCTGCAGGTTGTACCTGCTCTTTTGCGGTATGGAGTACTCGTCGACCTGCTGCTGCGCGGGTGCGACGCTGACCCAGCTGGCGAGTGTGGCGACGAGCCACGCGACACGACGCATGTATTCCCCAAAACGATAGACGGGGAATTGTACCCGATCCGCTCCTCGCGACGCTACTCTGACGGCTTGGGCGCAGCAGATCCGGAACGGAGGACCAAACCGCGCGCTCTGGTGGTTGCCGCGACGGTGGGATCGGCGCCGCGGTCGATGTCCGCGCGGACATTCCGCTGAAAGAGGGCGAAGTCCGCGTCCTTCACGCCGGAACGCTCGAGCTGGATCACCAGACTGGTCGCGGTGGCCACGGGTACATCGCGGCCGATGAGATCGATCGCGACGGCCAACGGCATCGCGACGGGCCGCTTCCCCGACGCCGTGCGAATGCGCGCGAGATCGCGCGCCGACAACCCGGCACCCAGCGCGGTGGCAGCCGCCTTGATCTCGTCGCCGGTGGCGTTCGAGCCGAGCGCGCGTCGCGAGGCTGCCATGCGGACGGACAACAGGTGCACGGCCGAAACGATCTTTTGACCGTCCGAGCCCTTGGCCGCTCCCTCGAGCGCCTTGTCGACCAAAGGCGCAGTGGGAAGCTTGGCGACCCGCGCCGAATCGACGATCGCGTTGACGGCAACGTACGTGGGCTTGTCGAGCCGCTGCGCCAGCCGCGGATCCTGGCCACTTGCCGCGCGGGCAACGAGCGCGAGCGCGACCAGCGTGCGCAGCCCCGCGCTCATTTGTCGTCTTCGACGACGATGGCCGAGTTCGGTAGACCGTAATCGGTGTCGATCACCCGGGGAGCCGTTGGGTCAGCTACCCACAGGCTGTCGTCGACCACGAACGAATAACGATGGTGCCCAACCGGCACCGGCGCGGTAACGGACCACACGCCCCCGCCGCGCTGCTGCGCCTGATAGGCGACGTGGGACGCATCCCAGCCGTTGAAGTCGCCAACGACGGCGACCTTTTTGGCGTCGGGTGCCACCAATACGAATTGAACGCTTTGTGCCCGGCTGGTCGCCGCGACTGGCGTCGCGAACAGCGCTTTGGCGATTGGCTGCGCGGCGCGGTGCAGATCCTCTTTGGCGTGGATGACGCCGAGCGACGCGAACAGGAGCAGCGATGCCGCCGCGAGCCCCCATACGAGCGGAGTGATGGTGACGGTTCGAGGCGTGGTCAAGCGCTTCCACAAACGCGCGCGGGCATGGCGTGGGAGCCGCAGCACGGAGTCCATGACCCGCTCGTTGAACGAGCGGTTGACCCGCACGGGCTTCCGCAGCTCGCGGGCGATTTCATCGAAGTTCACGATGTCGTCGTCACGCACTGTGCACCTCACTCAACAAGTCGCGAAGTCGCTCGCAGGCGCGCATGACGCGCATTTTCAGCGCCGAAACTCCGACCCCGGTCAGCTGCGACATCTCGTCGTACCCCAACTCTTCGACGTACTTGAGCAGAAACGCTTCCCTCTGCTCGGGACGCAGGCGATGCACCGCTCGATCGATTTCCTCGCGCCATGCCGCGCGGTCTTCGGGATGTTCTTCCGAGGCACCGAGCAGCGCCGCCTCGTCGGCTACGAAGGTGCGCGCGCGCCGTCCACGTCGTGTACCGGCGGTTCGGCACCGGTTGACCAGAATACGGAACAACCAAGCGCCGAAGCGCTCCGGATCCTCGCACCGCGGCAGGGCGCGGTAGGCGCGCGTGAAGGCGTCTTGCAGCGCCTCTTCCGCATCCTCCTGATTGCCGAGCATGTGAAGCGCGTACCGCGCATACTGATCGCGATATCGATCGACCAGTCCGCGAAACGCCTCCGCATCCCCGCGCAACACACGCGCGACGATCGCTGCGTCCGAGCTAGCTTCCAAGAGGCAAAGACCTGGGAATGTGTACGCCGGTCACAGACGCCCCAAAAATTGGGCGCGCTACAGACTTCTACCAGCCTGGGTCGTAAAAGCTCCGCCCGCTCGCGGCCATGTCCAGTAGCAGTCCGGCCGGGCCAAACCGCGGGTGGAACCGAAGATCGAGGTCCTCCAGTCGTTCTACGATCTGAGCGGCCCCAATGCTGTCCGCGTACCGGAAGGGACCGCCGCGGAACGGTGGAAAGCCGATGCCGAATACCGCTCCGACGTCGCCGTCGCGCGGTGAGCGGAGGATTCCCTCTTCGAGGCAGCGAACGGCTTCATTGACCATTGCCAGAACGCACCGCTCCGTGATCTCGGCGGCGTCGATCGCGCGGCGTGGCACGCCGATGATCTCGTATACCGACTCGTCGACACTGCCCTTTTTACCTGATTGGTCGTACCGATAGAAGCCGCTGGAGCCCTTTCGCCCCGCGCGCCCTGCTGCCACGACCCGCCGCAGCGACTCGGACGGTGCCATGCGTGCTCCGAACGCCTCTCCCAACACGACGCCGATCTTGCCCGCGACGTCGATTCCAACCTCGTCCAACAGCGTGAGGGGACCGACCGGGAAACCCCAATCGACGAGCGCGCGATCGATCGCGTCGACCGTGGCGCCGTCGTCGAGCAATCGGCCTGCCTCGTTCATATATGCCGAGAGCGTGCGCGTCGTGTAGAAACCGGGGCCGTCGTTCACGACGATCACCGTTTTGCCCAGTCGCTTTCCATACGCAACCGCCGTGACGGTGGCCTCGGGGGAGGTCTGCCTGGTGGCAATGACCTCGAGGAGTGGCATGCGATGCACGGGAGAGAAGAAGTGCATGCCGAGCACGCGCTCCGGGCGTTGCGCCACTTCGGCGATCCGTGCGATGGGAATCGTGCTCGTGTTCGAGGCGTAGACGGTCGTGGGATCGAGCACCGGCTCGACTTCCTCGAGCACGCGATGCTTGAGCGACAGGTCCTCGAACACCGCCTCGATGACGAGATCGGCCGATTCGAATCCGGAGTAATCGGTGGTTGCACCGACGAGACTCATCCAGTCGTCCGCCTGTCGTCGAGTGACGTGGCGGCGAGCGACGCGCTCGTGGAACACACCGCGAATCGCGGCGAGGCCCTTGCCGATGCGTGCCGTGTCCGTGTCCTTGAGCCGAACCAGTGTGCCTTGCTGCGCGGCGACCGATGCGATCCCCGCGCCCATGAATCCGGCGCCGAGCACGCCGATCCGCTCGATCTCGCGCGGCCGGGGCGCGGGCTCGGGCACGCCGGGGTCCTTCTTGAGCGCGTTGCTCGCGAAAAACAGAAAGACGAGTTGGCGTGAGACAGCCGTCATCGCCACCTCACCGAACAGCCGCGACTCCTCGCTCAGGCCATGATCGATGCCTTGTGCGTAGCCGGCCTGCACCGCCTCGAGAGCGGCGAGGGGCGCCGGGTAATGACCATGGGTTTTTTCGAGGACGCTCTGGCGCGCTTTCTTGAAGACCAGCCCGCGGCCGATCGGGTTGTGCTCGAGCAGCAGGTTGGCCGGCCCGCCGATGCCGCGACGCGGCGCCTGGCGCCGCCCGTCGCCGAGGGCGCGGGCTCGATCGATCGCAATCTCGCGCAGAATCGCCGGATGGACCATCTCGTCGACGAGTCCCATCTGCAGCGCGCGCTTGGCGCGGACACTTCGTCCGGTGAGGATCATGTCGAGCGCGGCCTGGAGCCCGACACGCCGCGGCAGACGCTGCGTGCCGCCCATGGCGGGAATGATGCCGAGCTGCACCTCGGGGAGCGAAAACGTCGTCTTGGGATGATCGGTACAGATGCGATAGCGGCAGGCGAGCGCGATCTCGAGGCCGCCGCCAAGGCAGGCGCCGTGGATCGCCGCCACCACCGGCACGCGGAGCGACTCGAGACGGCCGAGCAGCTCCTGTCCCATGCGGCTCAGCCGCTCGGCGTCTGCGGCAGTACGCAGCATCGTGAACTGCTCGATGTCGGCGCCGGCGATGAACCCGTCGGGTTTGCCCGACCTCAGCACTACTCCTTTGATGAGCGAATCATCAGTGACGCGGTGGAACACGGTCTCGAACTCGCCGATCAACTCGGGGCCGAGCGTGTTGACCGCCTCGCCCGGGCGGTCGATCGTGACGACGAGGACGTCGTCGACGACGTCGGTGATGAGCGCCGGGCCGGCGTACGGGGAGGGAGAGGGGGTGGACTCGACGCGCGTATCGGTCATGCGCGCTCGATCACCATGGCGTGCCCCATGCCGCCCGCGGCACACACGGTGAGCAATCCGAACTGACCGCCGCGCCGAACGAGCTCGTTGGCGAGCGTGGTAAGTATGCGCGCGCCCGTCGCGCCGAAGGGATGCCCGATCGCGATCGAGCCGCCCATCACATTGAGCTTCGAGCGGTCCACCTCGCCCACCGGCTCGGAGAACCCCGCTCGCGCGGCCCATTCGCGCGACACGAAGCCCGCCAGATTGCAGAGCACCTGGGCGGCGAACGCCTCGTGCATGTCGATCACGTCGATGTCGCCGAGTGTCAGGCCGGCGCGCTGCAACGCCAGGGGCGCCGCCAGCACCGGCGCCATGAGCAGTTGCTCACCGGGATCGAGCGCGGCATAGGCATACGAACGAACAAAGGCGAGCGGCGGATAGCCAAGAGTGTTCGCACGCTCCTCGCTCATGAGCAGCACCGCGCTGGCGCCATCCGTGAGTGGCGACGAGTTGCCTGCCGTCACCGTGCCGTATTGCCTGTCGAACACCGGCTTGAGCCCGCGCAGTTGCTCGATCGACGTGTCGGTCCGAATGCCGTTGTCCGACACGAGCGCGGCATCGTATTTCGGCGGCACGTAGACCGGAACGATTTCGGCGGTGAGTCTCCCGTCCTCCGTGCCGACCGCGGCCAGTCGATGGGATCGCAGCGCGAACTGATCCTGCTCTTCTCGGGGAATGTGATTGATCTTCGCCATCTTCTCGGCCGACTGTCCCATTGTCTCGCCCGTCGATGGCTCGGCGATGGCCGGTGTGATCGGCACGAGGTCGCGCGGCCGGATGGAACCGAGGAGGCGGACACGCTGCGCGGTGCCCTTGGCGCGTGAGAAGGCAAGCAGCTTCTCCGACATGCTGCGCGAGTGCAGGATCGGGACATTGGACAACGACTCCGCCCCGCCGGCGATCACGACATCGTGATGTCCGAGCAGGATCTGATCAGCCGCGTCGGTGATCGCCTGGTTGGCCGAGGCGCAGGCGCGACCGACCGTGTACGCCTCGCATCCCTTTGGCAGCATCGGCAGCAGCGACACTTCGCGCGCGATGTTCGGCGCGGTCACGGCCTGGACGACCGTGCCGTATACGATCGCCTCGACCAACCGCCCCTCGAGATTGGTGCGCTGAATGAGCTCGGCCACGCAGAGTTTCCCGAGCTCGATCGCCGTGAGATTCTTGAAGGCTGTCCCGGCGCGCGCGAACGGCGTACGAACGCCGGCCACGATGGCGACGCGTCGCCCCGGGGTGCCGAGTGATGGCATGGGTTGAAACTGGCTTAGCTTTGACCCAATGCAAGCCCGGACCGCAACTCGCGCAGAGCGGCTGGCGATGCTCGGCAGCCGCGGGTTCGATCTGCTCGTGGTCGGCGGCGGCATCACCGGGTGCGGCGTTGCGCGCGAGGCGGCGCTGCACGGCTTGAGCGTCGCGCTCGTCGAACAGGACGATTTCGCGAGTGGCACATCGAGCCGTTCGTCGCGGCTCGTGCACGGCGGCGTTCGATACCTCGAGCACGGACACCTCAATTTGGTGTTCGAGTCGAGCCGCGAGCGGCGCGAGCTTCTCGAGATCGCACCGCATCTCGTACATCCGCTCGAGTTCGTCTGGCCGGTGTACGCGGGCGCGCGCATATCGCTCTGGAAGCTCGGCGCGGGACTGCTCCTCTACGACGCGCTTTCGCTTTTCCGCAACGTCGCACGGCATCATCGACTGACGCCCGCCCAGGTACTGGAGAAGGAGCCGGCGCTGGAGGCGGAGGGGCTCGTGGGCGGTGCGATCTATTACGACGCCGCGACGAACGACGCGCGACTAACGCTTGCCAACGCGATCAGCGCGCTGGAAGCGGGTGCGGTCGTACTCAATCACGCGGCCGCCACGGCGCTGTCGATGGATGGCAGTCGAATCACCGGCGCCACGGTTCAGGACCGCTTGGGCGGTGGGGTGGTTCAGGTGCGCGCGAGCGTCGTCGTGAACGCCACCGGTCCGTGGAGCGATGACGTTCGGTCGCTCGAGACGCCGGGCGTGCCGACCGTTCGCGGAAGCAAGGGCTCGCATATCGAGGTGCCACGGGAGCGAATAGGAAATCGGAACGCACTCACGCTGCTCTCGCCGGTCGACGGCAGAGTGCTGTTTGCATTGCCCGCCGGCGCGCATGCGATCATCGGCACGACCGAGACTGATGCGACTGCGGCACCGGGCGAGGTGCGTGCGTCAAACGACGATGTGCAGTACTTGCTCGCGGCGGCGAACACGTTCTTTCCGGCGGCGCGGCTTCAGGCGGACGACGTCGTCAGCGCCTGGGCGGGGATCCGTCCGTTGCTGCCGGTCGCCGAAGGCTCGGCCGGCGCGGTGACTCGCGAGCACGCGATCTCGATCAGCGAGCGTGGACTCGTCTCGATCGTGGGCGGCAAGCTGACGACGTATCGCGTGATGGCGCGCGACGTCGTTGCGGCGGTGTTGCGAGGGCTTCGAGGCCGGCGCGTTCGGCTGAAACCGAGTGCCCAGCCGCTGCCCGGTGGCGAGCTCGCATCGGTCGACGAGTTGGTCGACGAGATCACGAGCGCGACGAGCGACGCGGCGATGTCGCGTCATCTTGCCACGTCGTTCGGCAGCCGATGGCGAGCCGTGTGGGAGGAGATCGGGGCCCCGGGTGGCCGGGATCGACTCGTCGACGGGTTGCCATACACCGTCGGGGAGGCGCGCTACTCGCTCCAGCAGGAGATGGCGTGCACACTGGGCGATTTGCTCATCCGCCGCACGCACATCGCATTCGAGACGCGCGATCACGGCGAGGGCGTGGCCGAACGCGTCGCCGCACTCGCGGCAGCGGTACACGGTTGGAACGCTGTCGATGTTCGCACGGCGTTGCTGGACTATCGGCACGACGTGACGCGGATGTTTTCCGTCGATCCGTAGGCGACCGCGCGTGCCACGGGACGGCGCGAGCCCGGTTTTGTGTAAAATCGTTTTACAGTGTGTAAAGCCGCCCGGTCAAGAATGTTGACGGTCGCGGCTTCCGTGGCACGCACTGTCGTCGACGTTCAGCCCTCGGAGTTCGGACCGCCAACACGGCGAGTAATGCTCCCGGGGCCGCTCGTCCCGAACCGATCCTCAAACGTTCGCAGCGACTCGTCGGTGTGGAAAAAACAACGTCGTGATACCTCTCCTATAGGATCGTCGTCTCCGGAGTGGCGGAATCATCACCCCCTTTGGAGACCGAGGTTCGCTTGTCTGACGGCGACGAGACGCAGACCACCGAAACTCAAGCTGCAACATTCGGCTTCGAGAACATCATCGGCGAGAGCCAGCTCATTCGCGACGCGATCAAACTCGCGTCGCAAGTCGCGGCGGCTCGGCGCACGACGGTCCTGCTCACTGGCGAGACGGGAACCGGCAAAGAGCTCTTCGCGCGCGGGATTCACTACGCGAGTCCGGCCGCGGACGAACCGTTCGTCGCGATCAACTGCGCGGCGATCCCTGAATCACTGCTCGAGTCGGAGCTGTTCGGCCACGAGCGCGGCGCGTTCACCGGTGCGCACGCTCGCAAGCAGGGTCTGCTCGAGCTGTCGGGCTCCGGCACGCTGTTCCTCGACGAAGTCCACCACCTTCCGGCTACGCTGCAACCGAAGCTGCTGCGCGCCCTCGAGGCGCGGCAGGTACGGCGGCTCGGCGGATTCGATGAAATCGCCATCGACTGCCGGATCATCGCCTCGGCGAGCCCGCTGCTCGAGCAGTTCGTCACCAAGGGCGAGTTCCGCGAAGATCTGTACTACCGGCTGAACGTCTTCTCGATCACGCTGCCCTCGCTGCGCGAGCGCCCTGAGGACATCGACGCGATCGCGCGCCACTTCCTGACCCAGGAATCGCGCGAGCACCGGCGGCCCAAGGGCTTCGCGCCCGATGCCTATGCCGCGCTTCGCATGCACCGCTGGCCCGGGAACGTTCGTGAGCTCAAGAACGTCATCGAGCGCGCGGCGATCCTGAGCGCGGACAGTCCGCTCGTGCACGCTGAACACCTGATGATCCAGCGACGCACGTCGCGGCCGGGCGGTCCACCGGCGATCGGTGAGATCCAGATCCCGGCGGGGGGCAAGCGGCTCGAGGACGTCGTCGCCGAAGCCGTCGCGCTCACGCTCAAGCTGACCGGCGGCAACCAGGCCGCTGCCGCCCGCATTCTCGGAATCTCCCGGCCGACCCTCGCCAAGAAGATGAACCGGCCGGCACCGTTCCGCAGCGCATCGGTAGCCTGAGTCTCATGGGTTTGGAACCGCGGCTGTCAACGCCGATTCGACGTCTGATCGAAGAGGCTGAACGGGCAGAACGCGGCGGAGAACGGGAGCTCGCGCACGACCACGACGACACGGCGCTCGACCTCCTGCGAGGGGTTGACGGCAGCGCGGGGACGATGGAGCGCTTCTACACCGCCGTGATGCGCTGGGCGTGGACGATCGAATCGAAGGACGCGTACACTCGCGGGCATTGCGAGCGCGTGGCGCGCTACGCGTCGGCGCTGGCGCGCGACGTCGGGTTGGACGACATGACGATATTCTGGTTCCGCATCGGCGCGCTGCTGCACGACGTCGGCAAGATCGTGGTGCCATCAGAGATCCTGAACAAGCCGGGACGTTTGACCGCCGAAGAGCGGGCGGTCATGGAGCGGCACGCCGCCGCCGGCGCCGATCTCTTGTCGAGCATCGATTTTCCCTGGGATATTCTGCCGATGATCCGCGGGCATCACGAGCGCTGGGACGGGCGCGGATATCCGGACGGCCTGGCCGGCGAAGCGATTCCACTCTGCGCGCGAATCATCTGCGTCGCCGACGTCTTCGACGCGCTGACGAGCGACCGGCCGTACCGTCGCGGCTATTCGCGCGAGAAGGCGCTGGAGATCATGGCCGCGGACCGCGACTCGGTCTTCGACGGCGCCTTGCTCACGCGGTTCGAGCGGTTGATCGAAGACCCCGCGTTGTGCCCGGAGCGGCTGCCGATCGCCGCGGTCAGCTCGGCCACGGTCAGCTGAGCCGCGGTCACGCGTCGTCTTCAGCGATGTCGTGGATGGTTCTGAGCTCCACGACTCTCAGCTGGCGGACCATCGTGGGCAGCTTGAGGTAGGCGACGTCGCCGACGCCTTTGCCGAGCAGGGCGCGGCCGATGGGCGACGCCATGGTCACGTGGCCCTCCTCGAACTCCAGCGCATCGCCAAACACGAGATAGTACGTCTCGCGGACGCCGACCTTCTGGTCCTCGAGCACGACCCTGGATCCGAGCCCGACGCGGTCAGTCGGAATCTGCGCCGGGTCGATCGATGACAGCTTGCTCAGCCGCTGCCGAAGCTGCCCGAGCCTGGCCTGCACGAACTGCTGCCGCTCGAGCGCGGCCTTGTACTCGCTGTTCTCGCGCAGATCGCCGAGCTCGACCGCCTTCCGGATCTCCTGCGGAAGGACGACGTTCAGCTCGTACTGCAGCCGCTCGACTTCCTCTCCGAGCTTCTTCTTGAGTGCATCGATCATGTCTCGACCGCGATTTGGCGAGAAAAGTTGAGCGCCCGGCTGGTGGGCCGGGCGCACGATCCGACTTTTCAGAACATATCCTGCGGCACACGTCGAGGCAAAGGGCGGGCCGAGGCCGGTCACGGCCGGGCGCGACCCGGACAGGTCAGCGGTGCATCGGCAACGTGGCGTCGGATTCCTCCGCCTCGACCGGCTCGCCGCGGGCCCGTTCGAACTCGTCGCGCAGGCGGCGCATCATCTCCTCGCGCTTGTCGTACAGCCGCTTGAGCGGGCGCGGTGCGTGACGCGCGCGCGCGTACGATGTGAGCAGCGGGAGCGCCACGGTGGAATCGAGATAACACACGACGGCGTCAGGCAGCCGATCCGGGTCGATCTTGCCCCAGCTCACCGCTTCGGCGGGGGTGGCACCGGACAGTCCACCCGTGTCGGGCCGCGCGTCGGTGATCTGCAGAAAGTAGTCGTGCCCCTTTTCGTCGATGCCGAGAACCTCCTGAATCTGCGGTTCGGTCTGCAGCATGAAGTTCTTGGGACTGCCGCCGCCGCAGATCAGCACACCGGATTTGCCTCCGCCGCGCTTGGCCGCGAGCACGATCGACGCCGTCTCGTTGACGTCGAGGTTGGGATCGATCGCGCACTTGTTTCCCTCGAGCGCGAGCGCGGCGACGTTCATCCCGATGGACGAATCGCCGGGCGACGAGGTGTAGATCGGCACCGCAGCCTGATACGCGGCGGAGAGGAGCGACTTCTGGCCGATGCCCAGCGCGCGCTCGCGCTCGCGCACGTACTTGCCACAGAGATAGTGGAACTCGGCGCTCGACATCGCGCGCTGGAATTCCTTGCCCTGGATCACCGTGCGGAAAAAGGCATCGGTCGACAGGAGCACGTCGTAGTCGAAGAAGATGTCGTAGATGCGAACGACGCCTTCCTCGCGCAGCACGACGTCGGACTCCTGCGCGTTGCCGCGGTGCATGGCGAGCCCGAGGCCGAAATGCGTGTCGTGATAGAGATTCGCGCCGGTGGAGATGATCCAGTCGACGAAGCCGCTCTCGATGAGCGGGATGAGCGCCGCCATCCCGAGGCCGGCGGGCGTGAGCGCTCCTGTGAGCGTCATGCCGATCGTGACGTCGGGCTCGAGCATCTTCTTCGTGAACAGTTGACAGGCCTCGCGCAGCCGCGCCGCGTTGTACGCGAGGAAGGCGTTGTCGATGAGATCGGCGGCGCTTTCCTTACCGTCGATCGGCCGTGGCTCGATGCGCTCGCCGCGCAGGAACTTGCTGCGTTCGTGCGATGTGTGCTGGCGGCCGGCGCGCTCGCGTTCCTCGGCGGCGCGCTTCTGCGCGGCTTTGGGTCCGGCGGCGGATGGTCGTTCTTTGGGCATCGGGTCGAAGATTCAGTATTTACTAAGTGTCGCCTTTCCGTCGCCGGGGCTCGGTCGCCGGCCACGTCCCGGTTTGGGCTTCCCACGCCTGGATCACGGCGTGCGCTGCCTCCTTGGGGTCGTCGGTGAGCAAGATCAAATCCAGATCGCCGGGCGAGATCTTGGCTTCACCGAGCACGCGCGACTGGAGCCAGCGAATGAGCCCGGCCCAGTAATGGCGGCCGAACATGATCACCGGGAATTGGTAGATCTTACCCGTTTGAATGAGCGTCAGCGCCTCGAACGCTTCGTCGAGCGTGCCGAACCCGCCAGGAAAGATGATGAACGCGTTCGAGTATTTGATGAACATCGTCTTCCGGACGAAGAAGTACCGGAAGTTGACCAGCGTGTCGACGAATGGGTTGGCGCCCTGCTCGAACGGGAGCTCGATGTTGCAGCCGATCGACTGACCACCGCCCAGCTTGGCGCCTTTGTTCGCCGCTTCCATGATGCCGGGCCCCGCGCCGGTAATGATCGCGAATCCCGACTCGGCAAGGAGACGTGCGACTTCCTGAGCAGCCTGGTACTGCGGGTCGTCGGGATGCGTGCGCGCCGAGCCGAAGATTGCGACTCCGCGGCGGATGTGCGCGAGATTGTCGAATCCCTCGATGAACTCACCCGTGATGCGCAGCACGCGCCACGGATCAGTCCGCGTGAAGTCTTCGCGGTCGCTGCCGGCCTGGAGGAGCTTTTCGTCTTCCGTGATCGGTGGCGTGAAGGTACGAATCGCGTCATCGACCACGCGGGCGGCGCCCGCCGAGCGCGCTTCCTGCACTTCGGACGGTGGTGTTCGTCCGGCGGCGCGATGTCCCGCTTCTGTTCGCTCGCGAAGTCCGCGTCGCGCGTCCTGAGAAGCTTCGGCGAGCAGTTGTGGGCTTGCTTTCTTGCCGCCCGCGGTTCGCGGACTCTTCGGCTTCGCCGTGCGTTTCGTGGATGGAGGTGGTCGTTCAGCCATGCGTGGAGTTTACGGGGTTGAGGCAGGGGTGCACAGAGGCGAGCTTCACAATACCCACACACCCAATCACAAAGATCGAGTGTCCGTCGTCATCCTCCTGGCCGACGGCGCGCGTCCCGACACGCTGGACGCCGCGCTGAACAGCGGCGCCTTGCCGGCGCTGGCGCGGTTGCGTGCGGAGGGCGGCCTGCACACGGTGGCCTCGTGCTTTCCGTCGGTGACCGGGCCGGCGTACGCGCCGTTTCTCATGGGTCGGTTCCCGGGTCCAATCGGTCTGCCGGGGCTGCGCTGGTTCGACCGGGACCGGGCGCGCTGCCGATTTCCCGATTATTCGCGGAGCTACGTGGGCTATCAGATGCGCGCGGTCGACGGCGACATCGATGGCCGTGCGCCGACAATCTTCGAGCTCTGCGGGCGCAGTCTCGGCGCGCTCAACGTCATTGGACGCGGCCTTCCGGTGCGCGACCGGATCGGCTCGATCACGGTGCGCTCCGCCTTGCGAGGCGCGGTCACGCACTTCACCGGCAACGTCGCGGGCTGGATCCAGATCGACCGCGACGTCGCGCGGGACGTTGCGCGGCGAATCCGGGACGACAGGCCCGAACTGGTATTCGCGGCCTTCACGGGCGTCGACAAGGTGTCGCACGCAAAAGGTCAGAATTCGCCGATGATCCTCGACGCGCTGCGCATCGTCGACGACGCCGCGGCCGAGATTCGCGCCGACGCCGAGCGGGCCGGCCGGTGGGACGAGATGTCGCTCTGGGTCGTGAGCGACCACGGCCACTCGCGAGTGATGGCGCACGAGAATTTGGCGGGCATCGTCGCGCGAGCCGGTCATCGCACGATGGCGCACCCGTGGGTGTACACGGTCGCGGCCGACGTCGCGATCATGGTCAGTGGCAACGCGATGGCGCATCTGTATCTCGACGTGCGGTCGTACGCGAGACCGTCGGCCGTCCACGACGCGCGTTGGCGAGCGCTCGCCGACATGCTGTTGTCACGGGAGTCGGTAGACCTTCTCATCGCGCGCGACGGTGAGCGCACGGTCGTGCGCACAGCGGGTCGAGGCGATGCGGCGGTGTGGCACGACCAGCGAGGCTATCACTATCGCCGCGAGTCGGGCGACCCGCTTGGTCTGGGCCGCGACGTGTGCGGCGCATCGGCCGACGCGGCGTACGACGCGATGTGCGCAACCGACTATCCGGACGGCCTGGTGCAGATCGCGCATATCGCCGCGTCACCACGCGCCGGGGAGATCATTCTTTCGGCGGCGCGCGACTGGGACTTTCGGTCGAAGTACGAGCCGATCCCGCACGTGAGCTCGCACGGCGCGCTGCATCGCGAGCACATGCTCGTGCCGCTGCTGGTGAACCGGCCCGTCGCGACGCGTCCGCGCCGCACGGTGGACGTGATGCCGAGCGCGCTGGTGGCGCTTGGGAAGGCCGTGCCGCCGGGGCTCGATGGGGTGTCGTTCGTGCGAGACTAGCTTTGAAATCATGGAAAGCTCGTCGAACGGTTCCTGGAGGCCGCTGGCTCTGCAACTCGCGTGGCGTGGATTGCGAAATCCACGCACGGCGGCGGCGCTCGCGCGTGTCGGCTGGCGCTTTCGCGCGCGGGACTGGTATCGGCGGTTCCCATTTCTGCCGCTTCCCTCCGCCGAGTATTTGCGGTGGCGGATGTACACCGCGTACGGCGACGAGCGAGCGGTCCCGCCGGTCGACGATGTCGTGCGTTATGCGCGCTGGGCGGTAAAGAAGCCGTGACCACGACTGTGCAGCAGCTCGAGCCCCTGATCAAGGCACAAGCGTATGGCCTCGGCTTCGATCTCGTCGGGATCGCGACGCTTGGGCCGGTCGAGAGCGCGGACGTGTTCGACCATTGGCTCGCCGAGGGACACGCCGGCGAAATGGATTACCTCGCGCGCGGCGCTCAAAAACGCCGGGACACGCGGCTGCCGGTGGACGGGGCAAAGAGCGCGGTCGTCGTCGGAATGAACTACGGTGGACGGGAGCCGGCGGGTCCCGTCGCGCGATACGCGCGCGGCGACGACTACCACGATGTCATGGTCGAGCGATTGCGGGAGCTGCACCGCTGGATCGAGCGCGAGCTGGGGCACAGCGTGGCCGGGAAGGCATACGTCGACACCGGACCGATCCTCGAGCGCGATCTCGCGCGGCGCGCGGGACTCGGCTGGTTCGGCAAGAACACGATGCTGATCAATCCGCGGATCGGGTCGTTCTTTTTTCTTGGCGAGCTGCTGCTGGATCTCGAGCTCGTGCCGGACGAGCCGTTCGCGACGGATCACTGCGGCACGTGCCGGCGGTGCATCGAGGCGTGTCCGACTGGCGCGCTCGCCGAACCACGTGTGCTCGATGCGACGACGTGCGTGTCGTATCTCACGATCGAGCTGAAAGGGGCGATCCCGGAGGAGCTCAGGTCCGGTATTGGCGAGCACGTGTACGGGTGCGACGTATGCCAGGAGGTGTGTCCGTGGAACGAGAAGTTCGCACTGCCGCTGCGGGAGGAGGCGTTCCGCCCGCGGACGGCGATCGCGGGCAAGGATGCCGCGACGCTTGCGAGCGAGCTGCTAGAGATGTCTGATGAGGAGTTCCGGATCGCATTCAAAGGCTCGCCAATGAAGCGGGCGAAGCTCGCGGGACTCAAGCGCAACGCGGCCGTGGTGCTCGCAAATATCGGCGCGAGACATCACACGACCGGCAAGCCAAGTCGTTGAAGTCGATCAACGCTCGCGTCGCAAAAGACCGGAGCCGCGCCTGATGATGCTATCGCCGGCTCGGCGCCGCCCAGCCCACTGTCAAAGGCTCGTCACGGCCGCCGGCGGCCAGGCATGGGCGCTTTGGCGTGAGGTGAGCTCATCGGCATGCCCGGAGCCTTAACCGATGTCGCCGGCGCGAACCATGGTGCGCGGGACTACCATCGCATAAGATGTTGCACCTGGCGCCCCTCCACCCCACCCATGGAGGCCACATGGTCGTATCACCAGAGTCGCCGCCGACGGCCGACGCGACGGAGCGCGCGCGCGCGTACGGGGAGAGGGTCGCGGCGGTCGTGCACGGACTGCCGCTCGGCGTCGTCACCACCGCGCCAGACGGCCGCATCACCTTCGCAAATGACGTCTTCGTCGCCATGCTCGGTTACGACACCGAGACCGACCTCGACGGACAAAGCATCTTCGACCTGACCCATCCCGAGGACCGACAGGCCGACGAGGCGCTGGCGGACACCGTCATCCGCGGCGAGCAGACCGGCTACAGCTTGGAGAAACGCTACCTGCGCCGCGATGGGTCGACGGCCTGGGCCGCGATCACGGCGACACTTGTGACCGACGCAGCGGGCGCCCCTGATTTCGCGCTTGGGATCGTGAAGGACATCGGCGCGCGTAAAGCCGCCGAGCAGTCTGCGGCCGAGGCGCTCGCGCGGGCGGAGGAGGGCCAGCGGATGCTCGCGGCCCTCATGCGATACGTGCCCGAGGGGATCACCATCGCCGACGCACCCGACGTGCGGATACGGATGGTGAGCGACTATGGCGCGTGGCTCACCGGGCGGCCGCACAGTGCGCTCGAGGCCATCTCCGCCGACGCCCATCCGGACGCGTGGGGGATCTATCACGCCGACGGCGTTACCAAGGCTCGGCCGGAAGAACTCCCGCTGACGCGCGCGACTGTCGCGGGCGAGGTGGTGAAGGACCAGGAGTGGATCGTCAGGCGCCCCGACGGAACCTATTCGACGATTCTCTGCAGTGCCGGTCCGATCCGCGACGCGGCTGGCGTGGTGACCGGCGGAGTGATCGCCTGGCGCGACATCGACGATCGCAAGCGTGCGGCGGAGGAGCGTGAGCGACTGCTCGCGGCCGAGCGTGAGGCCCGGGCCGCTGCCGAGGCGGCGAGCCGCGCGCGCGGCGACTTCCTCGCATCGATGAGCCACGAGCTGCGCACGCCGCTCAACGCCATCCTCGGCTATCAGGATCTGCTCGAGACGGGAGTCGCCGGGCCGCTCACCGAGGTTCAGCAGCAGTACATCGACCGTGTCCGGGCGAGCGCGCGCCACCTGGTGTCGCTCATCAACCAGGTCCTCACATACGCGCGGGTCGAAGCTGGGGCGATGGAGTACGTCATCGCTCCCGTGCGGGTCGCGGCGCTCCTGCAGACGGCGGAACCGCTGGTCGCGCCGCAGGCCGCCGTGCGAGATCTTGCACTCGTCGTCCATGCCGTCGGCGATGCCGTGATGGTGTTGGCCGACGCCGAGAAGGCGACTCAGATTCTGGTCAACGTGCTCGCGAACGCCGTCAAGTTCACCCCACCGGGCGGTCGCGTGGAAGTCACGACCGAGAGGGAAAACGGCCGCGTCGCGATCCGGGTGCAGGACACTGGCCCCGGGATCGCGCCAGACGATCTCGGGCCGATCTTCGAGGCCTTCCGGCAGGGCACACGACCGTTGCACGGACGTACCGAGGGCACGGGGCTCGGGCTGTCGATTTCGCGAGCCCTCGCGCGCGGGATGGGCGGCGACCTCACGGCGGAGAGCACCGTGGGCGTGGGAAGCACCTTCACGCTCACTCTACCGAGCGCCCCAGACGGACGTTGATCCCGAGCGGTGCCGGCGCTGTTCCGCGCGACGGAACCTCCGCGGTGCGCTATGGGACCCTGTGCGCCGGGGCGCCGGCTCCTCCGGCGTGGTGATCGTGCTGCTGGAACGCAATGAACTCCTGAATCGCCGCGAGCGCGTCGGGATCGTGGATCGTGATCCGCACTTCACCGCCGCGCGGTAGGTCGTGCATCGGATAGGTGATTGCGTCTCGCCTGGCGGCCATGACGACGGTGCCGGGCAACTGTTGGTCGTGAACGAACATCGGGATGCGGAAAGCGCCCCGCTTGAATGCCGCTGCGATCTCCCGCTTGAACTCCGCGCGTTCTCCGGAAATGTTCGACCAGCCAGTCCCTGCCCACTCGCCGACCCACAGCGATAGCGGCGCGATGGTCGTGAGACGTTCCCTGGTCTGCGCCGCCGCCGAGTGCGCCCCGAACGCCAGAAACGTCACGAGCGTCGCGAATACCTTCTTCGAGCACAGCTGCGACAAATGGCCTCCATTCATAAAAGTCCGATGAGGACGGCTCTCCGATCGTCGCTCACCTCCAATAACGAACGGGGAGCGGTCAAATCGACAGCGTCGGAGGAGCGGATCGCCGAGCGGCATTCGGTTGAAGCTCGAACGTGTGTCCGCACCGCGAAGGGCGTAGGTTGTGGTCGGGCCGAATTGTCCCGATCGGTTGTTCACCCACCCCGGAGACGACGTGCGTCTGTGTCACCTGCACCGCTACTCGATTCTGCTGCTCGCGGCGCTCGCCTCGCCCCTCGCCGCACAGGCCGTGTCGCAACCGGCCGCGGTGCCGAGTTCCATCGACGTCTACCTGGATTGCGGGTTTCGCTGTGACGAGGACTTCATCCACACCGAGATCGCCTATGTGAACTGGGTGCGCGACCGCGCCGTGGCCGACGTGCACGTTCTCGTCACCACCCAGAACACCGGCGGCGGCGGCACGGAGTTCACGTTCGCATTTCTTGGCCAGCGCGCATTTGCCGGCATCGGCGATACGCTGCACTATGTCGGCGCCGCGTCCGCCACGCCCGATGAAACCCGACGCGGGGTGACCCGCATGCTCGCGCAGGGGCTCGTGCGGTTTCTCGCCCGGTCTTCGCTGGCCGAGCGCATCGAAATCTCCGTGAAGCAGCCTGCCGGTGGCGCCGCGGTCGTTACGCAGACGCGCCACGACCCATGGAACTACTGGGTCTTCACCACGTCGCTGAACGGCAACGCTGACGGCGACCGGAACAACAAGTTCATGCGGCTGAGCGGTCGGTTCGGCGCGAGCCGAATCACACAGCGGTGGAAGATCCAGCTCTCGGCGAACGAGAATTACAACCAGAGCGATTTCAAGATCGACTCGGTGACGTCTACGTTCATCCGCCGGTCGTACTCGTTCAACGAGCTCGCCGTGAAGAGCATCGGTGCACGATGGGCCGTCGGCTGGCGCAGCTCCCTGGGCTCGTCGACGTTCGAGAACAAGCGGTTCAGCTACAGCACCATGCCGGCGGTGGAGTTCGACATTTTCCCGTACTCCGAGTCGACGCGCCGCATGCTCACGATGCAGTATGCCGTTGGCGTCGAGGGGTTCGAGTACCGGGAGGAAACGATCTACGGAAAGTTCCACGAGACGCGGCCCCTGCATACACTGTCGTTCACGCTGTCACAAAACCAGCCGTGGGGCTCCGTGGATCTGGGTCTCTCGAGCGGACAATACCTCGACGCGACGACCAAGAATTACGCGTCACTGTTCGGAAGCATGAACGTGCGGCTCTTCAAGGGATTCAACTTGAATCTCGGCGGCAACTACTCGGCGGTTCACAATCAGCTGTACCTGTCGAACCGCGGCGCCACGGAGCAGGAGATCCTCACGCAGCAGCGCCAGCTGGCGACCAACTATCAGTATTTTGTCTTTCTGGGCATCAACTACACGTTCGGCTCGGTGTTCAACAACGTCGTGAACCCGCGGTTCGGTCGCGAAGGCGGAGGGACGTTCTTCTTCTTCTGAGGGCGGCGCCGTAAAAGGGCGTCTGGCAGATGGATCCCGGGGCGCGCACAGCATTCTCTCATTTCGACAATGTGAATCGGCATGATCAGGTCGTTCGTGCGCGCCGCGCGCCGCGCTGACATCGAAGAGATCGCTCGCCTGCACATCACGAGCTGGCGCGCGTCGTACCGGTCGTTCGTCCCTGGAGACCTCCTCGACGCCCAGGACCTCGATGAGCGACGCGAGCTGTTCACGCGTCGATTCGACGACGGCATGCGATTCTTCGTGGACGACTGCGCTGGTGCACTCCGCGGCTTCGTGTCGCTCGGGCCAGCTCTCGACGACGATCTCGATCCACGACGTGTTTGGACCGTTCACAATCTCCACATCTCGCCCGAGCTGCGAGGCCGAGCCCTGGGTGCGTCGCTGCTCGACGCGGCAACGAATGCCGCCGCGGAGGCGGGCGCCGAAACGATCACACTGTGGGTCATCGAGGGGAACGACGGTGCCCGCCGTTTCTACGAGCGCCATGGGATGCGGTGCGACGGCCGTGTGAAGATCGACCGCTTGCTCGGCGTCGTCGACGTCACGGAGGTTCGCTACGCCAAGGCGATCGGCGGCAGATGATGCGCCATCGCATCCGGCCGGCACGTGTCGACGACGCGCCGGTTCTCGTCCTACGGGCTACGCCTCGACGACCGTCGCGCTATCGCCGCGGCTCGAAGGTCGGCGCGGACTCCTCGCGGATCACCAGCACGCCATCGAACGCGGTGGACCAGTCGGTCGTCACGACTTTGCCGAAGAGCCGTGACGGCACCGGGCCGAGCGACCGGAGCGCCGTCCGATCGAGGTAGGTCCATGCCGCAGTATCGCCTGCCGCTCTCGCGGCGAACGCCCGCGCCTCGAGCGCATTTGGCGGCAGCGTGGCGAGCGGCTGGCTCGGCTGCCCTGCCCGTGACCACTGGCCGCGGAGTGCCGAAAAGCCAATGACGGCCAACCGGTCGCCCCAGCGCTCGGTCAGCCGTGCACCTATGGGCGGAACGCCGCGGGGAAGCACAGCTTGCGCGCCGGACGCGCGCGCCGCGTGCGTCGTGGCCGTCCACACGACGATCTTGGCATCTCGAGGGAGACGCGCGGACCACCATGCGACGTGCCGCGCCATGATCGAGTCGCGGTCGGGCGTCTCGGTAGCGCCGCCCGCGGCGCCCGCGCGCTCACGCGCGAAAAAGCTCGCCACGTCGTCGCGCATGACGTCATCGGGCGTCGGCCGCGTGTCGGGCCCACGATTGGCCGCCAACCGCGTGCAGTCGGCGAGTCGTGTGCGTTCGCTGTCGTCGTACGGCTGGGCCGCGGTGTAGCTCCAGTTCATGTAACGAGTGACGGCCTGCGCGCACTCGCCCGCGCGCGCGGCCGGCACCGCGGCGCCCACGAGGCCGGGGAGCGTCGCGCGCGCGTACGCCGACGTCGCGCTGGGCTGGTCGTCGATTCCGCCTATGACCGCGCGGTCGGCCACCGCCTCGCGCACGAGCCACTGGCGCCATGCGGCGAGCTCGCGCGTCGACCACAGGCCACCGATCGCGCGGGCAAGCATGAGCTCGAGAGAGTCCGCCCAGGCGCCGCTGGCCGCCGCTGCGTGCCCGCCCGGGGTGCGCGTCGCGGCGATCGCCCGCTCGAATCCGAAGAAGTCGTAGCTCTCCGCCTCGAAGAGCACCGCGCGGAACCCGCAGCGCTGGACGAGGCGTTCGACGATCCTCGCCTTGACACCCATCCCGCGCGCCTCGCCGTGCTCCGGCAACTCGCCGAGGAGGACGACGCGCTTGCTGCAGACCGCATCGGCGACACGCGCGGCTGCCTGTTGCTCGATGGAGTCGATGGCCTGATGCGTGTCCAGGCCGTTCGTTGCGCCGGACGCGGCAGGTGCGACACGCTGCGCGCCGACTGCCGCGGGGAAGAGAGACACAGTGCCGAACATCAGAACCGCCAGGACGCGCTGGCGAGCGTGAATTCGTGATGTAGGCGCCGGGCCGGCTACCCACCGGAGGACTGTGTCAGGAGGCATGTCGGTTCCGCGAACGTGCGTTTCGCCAGTGAGTTTAATGAGCTGTTTCCGGAGAAGCGCCAAGCGGACGACGCCGCGGACGACGCCGCGGACGACGCCGCGGACGACGCGACTTGCGTTCCGCGGGGTGAGCTACGGGCTCCAGCGCACCGAGACTACCGCGTAGTGGAGCCAGGCAAAGGTGTAGGCCGCCGGGACGTCGGCGCCGCCCTCCACCATGCGGTAGCCAGCGTGCAACGACAGCCGTGGCGTCGCGCGATACCCGAGCTTCACCGCGACGTCCTCGGCGCGTCCCGGGCCGCCCGCGAGCGCGTCGGCGTCCGCGGTCGCGAGCCAGCACGGGGTCATCCTCCACTCGCCGGCGAGGTGCAGGAGTGGCACGAATCCGAGGTCGTCCTTGCGGCTGGCCGTGGCGCCCTGCTCGATCGCGATCGTCGCGTCGCGTACCTTGGCGGTGAACCCGACCCACGCGGTGCCGCGCGACCCGTCCCGGACACGGTAGCGATACGTGAGGCGATACGAATTGAAGGTGTACTCCGCTGCCACCGGCGCACCCGGCACGTAGCTCGCGCCGGCGAATTGGATGGGGCGTGCGAGCGTGCCGGACTCACGGATGGAAAGCGGCGCGACCAACAGACGGAGTGCATGCCGCTCGTTCACGTTCCACGTCACGTAACCGCGCACCGCGGGCCACGGCCCCTTTCCGACAATTGGGACGAGCGAGAACCGTGTGGCCGACTCGTCGTTGGGAATCTGCGCCGCGTTTCGGCTCTGCCACACTTGACCCGCTTCCACCTCGATCGCCAGGCGCGGATTCGGCCGCGTCTGCTGTGCGCGTGCCGGCACCGCGACGGTCAGGACTCCGACCACCGAGATCCCGAGGACGCGATGCATCGTTCCGGAATGTCGTTGCATGGTGCTCTTCTGGCGCGCCGGCTGTTGTACAGGGTGGTCGACTCGCGCTCGGAGCGGTGTCAGGCATCGTACCGGTGACGACGGGTGACGCCCTACAGCCTACAGCTCGGCGGCGTATGGCAACCGTCGCGCTAACGCCGCGGCTCGAAGCTCAGTGGATGCTCTCCAGTCCACCGTGCTACCTCGATGTCGAGCCTCGAGGCGGGCTGCGCACGACCACCGCCGTTCCGATGTCGATCACCATCAGATCGACGCCCTCCTCCACGCGTCCCTTGTAGATCCGCCGGGTCCGCTCGAGAATGGCGGACGTCGGCGGGATGTGGGAGAACACCGCCAGGCGCGGCCCGACGCGCTGGAAGATCTCGGCTGCCTGCTCGGGCGTCGTGTGGAGACCTAGGAGGGCTTCGACGAGCTGCGGATTCTGGACCTTCCTCCGCACCTCCTCCTCGTCGATCGCTTCGTGAATCAGCAGGTCCACACCGCGGCACGCTTGGACGAGATTCGTGCTGGGCCGCGTATCTCCGGACAGGCAGACCGAGCGTCCACCAGCGTTCAGCCGGTAGCCGTACGCGGGCTTGACAGGCCCGTGGTCTACGAGAAACGCCGTGACGGTGACCCCGTTCGCCTCGTAGACCGTTCCCTCGCGGATATCGTGCGCGATTACCTGAATCCCGGAGGCCGGCGCGTGCTCTTCGAGATCTTGCCGGATATGAATGTCGATGGCAAATGCCTGCTCCAGGTGTGCCATCATGTCGCGTGTGCCGTCCGGCCCCCACACCTCCAGTGGCACCCGGCGCCACGGTGGCGTAGACCAACCGTTGAGTAGGAGGTCCGGGACGTCGACGATGTGGTCGGAGTGCAGGTGAGTGAGAAAGAGCTTGCTCACCGCGTTCATTGAGCGTCCCGACTGCACGAGTCGCTGCATGACGCCGCGGCCCGCGTCAAAGAGAAAGCGTTCGTCGCCAACCTCCACGAGTGTGCTAATCCCGGCCCTGTCGACACGGGCCGGCGGCCCGCCCGCCGTGCCGAGGAGCGTCACGCGAATCTCGCCGGCGGCCGGGGAAGGATTCTGAGCGGAAAGATCGGCGACAGACGTGCAGACGAGGAGTGCCAGGATGGCACGGCGGCTTGTGATGAGCATTCGAGTTCTCCCGGGATTTCGGAGTCGCATGCTCCGATAGCTGTGGCGATGGTGAGTTTCTCTAGGGCTGCCGACGGGGAATCCAGGACGGAGCACCCTCTTCGGTTGCGTTATCGGTGAGCAGTCGCGCATCCGATCCGTCGGGGCGCATGACGGCAATCTCTCCCGCCATCAGCGCGCAAAAACTCCTCGACTGAAGCGCTATACCAGGCTCGTCTGAGGTCGTTCACGTCATGTTGCGTGCTGGAGTACCGACAGGCGCACTCGGAGTCTACTCACCTACGGCACGTGAACCTGCGGCGCGTCCGGCAGCGGACGCACCCAGATATTCCGGAAGCTGATCGGCGCGCTCGGATCGCCGTGCGCCTGGAGCTTGATCGGCTCGGGACCGTGCGCCTTGTACGCGGCCTTCCCGATGTAGAGCGTCGCTCCCTCGAGCGCAACGTGGTTTTGCACGAGCACGCCGTTGTGGAACGCGGTGACGTACGCCGGAGTCGCGAGCGAACCGTCGGGCCTGAAAGTCGGCGCCGTCCAGATGATGTCGTACACATTCCACTCGCCGGGCTTTCGCGTCGCGTTCACGAGCGGCGGATACTGCTTGTAGATGGCCGCCGCCTGGCCGTTGACGTACGTGGCGTTGTCGTACGAATCGAGAATCTGAATCTCGTATCCGTCGTCGCCCGAGCCCGTGGACGCGAGAAAGACTCCGCTGTTGCCGCGCGCCTGACCCGAGCCTGTAATGCCTTCGGGAACGCGCCACTCGAGATGTAGCTGATAGTTCGTGAACGAGCGCTTCGTTTCGATATTGCCCGCCTTCTTGTTGACGGTGAGCACGCCGTCGTGGACGTCCCACCGCGCGGGCGAATGATCACGAGTCGAGACCCACGCCTTTTCATCGTGCCCGTCAAACAGAGCGACGGCATCGGATGGTGCATCGAGGTCGGAGCGACCCGGCGTGACGACGCTCGGGACGGGCTTCCACGCCTCCGTGTCTTCGGGGCGAGGCTTCGTCGCCTGCGCGCCTGCGGTCAACGCCGGGCGGACGAGTATGAGGATCGCGATCGTGGCGGGCAGCTTCATGGAAGGTCTGGAGGGCAGAGAGATGAACGCGGTCGAATCGCGTGCATCCTGCACCGCCGTTCGGATCCGCGCAACCATGCCGGGTTTCTACAGGATCACACGACGTCCGCTCGAGATGCCGTGCTCGCCAATCCATTACCGCGTTGGCCGTCGGCGCCCGTCCGGTGTTATCGTGACCTGCCTTAGCGCGCTGACAGGGTCCGCGCCTCTGGCCGAGCCAGGATTGACGTAGTCGCGCGGCCGACTCGCCTCGCCAACGAGCGGGCACGGCGGCACGCGCCATGCGCGTTGTCGGTCAATCCGATCACCAGCGAGGAATCATGGCGCACACCCACGAATTCGATTGCATCGTCTGCGGCGCGCATCTCGATTCAGAGGAGGAACTCGCCCGCCACAACGAGGAGAACCACACGCCACGCGTCGCCGCCGATGTCGATCGCGCGGAACCGATCGGCAACGAGCGTCAGCGGAAACAAGAGCCGGACGACCCGATGCCATGAACGTGGTCCGATGTCCGAAACGTCCAATCGCGCGGCTTTGCCCCCGCGCAGATTGGCGGAATGACTGACAATTCGCACTGGCGGCTCTTCAGCACACTCCTCGCCGTGGCGCACCTCGCGGCACGGCCGGGCGTCGCGCAGCAGCAACCATTCGACACCTCGACATGGGACATCCGCGCCGCGGAGTCTCGCATCGAACCCTATCGTGGCCGCCCCGCTCTGCTGCTGCGCAACGGCACCGCGTGGCTAAAAGGCAGCCGATTCGAGAACGGCTCCATCGAATTCGACGTCGCCTTCGCCAATGGGCTGGCGTTTCCCGGAATCGCGTTTCGCGCCGCCAGTCGCGGGGATTATGAGCTCCTGTATATGCGTGCGCAGCTTAGCGGAACTCCGCACGCAACACAGTACACGCCGGTGCTGCATGGCCTGTACGGCTGGCAGATCTACACTGGCCCGGCGTACGAGGCGGCGCCCCAGTGGACGTACGACCGGTGGATGCACGTGAAGCTCGTGGTGTCCGGCACGCGCGCCGAGTTGTACGTGGACAGTGACACAGCGGTGCAAGTCGTCCCGCGGCTGCGCGGCGCCCAGGCCACGGGCGAGATCGGGTTCGTGGTGGTACCAGGTTCTGCGCGTTTCGCTAACGTCGTCCTGCGACCGGAGAGCGCGCCGCGCCTCACCGGCACGCCACCGACCGTCCGCGACTCCGCGCCAGCGACGATCGTCCGTTCGTGGCGTGTGTCGGCACCGTTCGCCGAATCGTCGCTCATCGGCGCGAACGAGCTGACCGCAGTTCCCGGCGGCAAGTGGTCCGTCCTGGGCGTCGAGGAACGCGGCATCGCCAACCTCGCCCGACTGGCGCCGTTCGACAGCAGCCATAACACCGTCGTCGCGGCCGTAACGCTCGACGCAACCCAGGCGACCACGGTGCCGATGCGCTTCGGCTTCAGCGACCGAGTCCGCGTCTTCCTCAACGGCAGATTGCTCTACGCGGGTAACGATGGCTTCGGGACCCGCGACGCCGACTTTCTCGGCACCGTTGGTCTGTTCGACGAGCTGGCGCTGCCGCTTCGGCGCGGACGCAACGAGCTGTGGTTCGCGGTCAGCGAGACGTTCGGAGGCTGGGCGATCACGGCGGACCTGCCCGACCGCCGTGGGATCCGCGTCAGCCCGTAGCGCCAACGGCCCGAGCGGCGTCGGCATCTGATACAGCGCTTGGCTCTGACCGGCGCTCCGCGATCAGCTGGGCCGGCGTCACGCCGGCCAGGTCCTGCAGCTCGCGGATCAGGTGCGACTGGTCCGCGTAGCCGTGGCGCGCGGCGAGTGCGGCCCAACCGGGATTCGCATCCCGGTCGGCGTCGCGGAGGAGGGCGTGGAAGCGTTGTACTCGTGCGAAGCGTCGCGGAGAGATCCCCGTTTCGGCAATGATCACGCGGCGCAGGTGACGGTCGGTGACTCCGAGTGGCAACGACAGCGCGCCCGGGCGGAGCTGCCCGGCGCCCGCGCGCAGCATGTGCATCCCGGCGCGCACCAGTGGCGGCGCGGGGACGCCTGACCCATGGCGAGCGGCCTGCGCAGCCCCCGCACGCGCCCGAAGAAACTCTACAAGAATGCGAAGCACGTCGGCCGGTGTGCGGGTACGCGCGAGGCGATCTTCGAGCGGCCCGCCAAGTTCGGGAAGCGCGAGGGCGTAGGGATGTTCCGCATCCTCATGCTCGCGGGGAGCCACGCCGAGGAGTGCGCGGCACCATTCCAGCTTGATGCGCACCGCCGTCATGTGAGAGCCGGGGCCGGGCGTGAACATGCGCGCGTGCGCGACGGGGCCGATGAGCAACAGGCGCGACGAGCCGGGGCCATCAGCGTCGCGCACGCCCGTGAAGCACAGGCTTACGGCGGGATCGGGCACGACGCGGTGTATCGTGGGCCTGGCTGGCGCGGCCTCGTGTGTCCACAGCGCTTCAACGCCAAAGGCCAGGTCGGCCGGTGGCGGCGATTCACGGTATCCGCCGATCGCGTGTTCGGGCTCGGCTGAGCGCCGCTGCTCGCACTCAAAGGCCGCGTCGGCGGCGAGCCTGGGGCCGTATGTGCGCGACGTTTTCGCGGTCACGGTCGAGGGTGCTTCCCTGCGAGGAGACTCGAACGCTATGCTCGACGTATGCGCGGCGCAATCGCGAGTGGCTGTGCGCGCGCTCATCGCGAAACGTCCCGGCAACCAGGTCGTAGTACCGACATGACGCAGCCCTCCCCTGAGTTCCTCGAGCTCCAGTCCGCCCTCGCCGGCGAATACTCGCTGCAACGCGAGCTCGGCCGCGGGGGGATGGGAATCGTCTACCTCGCGCGCGACGTGCAGCTCGATCGCGACGTCGCCATCAAGGTGCTGCCGTCACACCTGGCGCGCAGCGCGGCGTCGCGCGAACGATTCCTCCGCGAAGCGCGCACGGCCGCCGGACTATCGCATCCGAACATCGTCCCGATTCATCGCGTCGGTGAGGCAGACGGTTTCGTGTTCTTCGTCATGAGCTACGTCGAGGGCGAGACGCTCGGCGAACGGCTGCGCACAAAGGGACCTCTGCCACCAGCCGACGCCGCGCGAGTGCTGCGCGAGGTTGCCTGGGCGCTCGCGTACGCGCACGGCCGCGGCATCGTGCATCGCGACGTGAAGCCGGACAACATCCTCCTCGAGGCCGGCACGGGCCGCGCCATGGTCACCGACTTCGGCATCGCCCACCGCGACGACGTCGCGGCCGCGGACACGGATCCGGGAAAGATCATGGGCACCGCCAACTTCATGAGCCCCGAGCAAGCCGCGGGTGAGCCCATCGATGGACGCAGTGATCTCTACGCGCTCGGTGTTGTCGGGTATCTCGCCGTGAGCGGTCGATTGCCGTTCGAGGCGTCGAGCGTGCCGGCACTGATCGTCCGCCAGGCCACCGAGCCGGCGCCCGGCATCCTTCGCGCCGCCCCCGGGCTTCCGCCCGCTCTCGCCACGGCGATCGATCGCTGTCTCGCGCGCACTCCGTCCGACCGGTTTGCGGACGGCGAGGCGATGGCCGCGGCGCTCGCCCCTCGGCCCGAGACGCGGCCGGCGCTGCCGCCGCCACTGCGAGCCTGGCTCGCCGCGCGGAACCCGTTGCTCGTGCCGTACCTCGGCTGGTCCGCCGGGTTCAGTGTGCTCACGCTGGGGAATCTCTTCGCGGTGCTGACAGGCAACCCCGGAAGCAGCGTCCGAGACCCTGCGCTACTGTTCGTGCTCGCTTCAGCGCCACTTCTTCCCATCGTCGGCTTTCATCTCAACCAAGCGCACCGGCAGTTCCGCGCCGGTTACACGCTCGCCGACCTGCGCGCGGCACTCGAGACCGCGCGGCGCGAGCGGGCGGAGGCCGAGGCGCTCGCGCGCGACGACAAGGAGCCTTTCACTCACCGAATGCTGCGACTCGGCACGGTCGCGTCAGCGAGCTGGCTCGGCGTCACGTTCGTGCTGCTCGTCCAGGGGGTGATCCACGAGAACAGGACGCCCATCGTGTGGCTCTTCGCCCCGGTGTTGAGCACCATGCTGCTGGGAGCGGCGAGCAACGCGCTCGACGTGCAGTTCATCCCCGACAGGATCCGCAAATGGTGGCAGACGGGGATCCGTGATCGCCTCTGGCACAGCCGCGCGGGAGAGTGGCTCGCGAGGCGTCTCGGCGCGCCGGAGCGTTCGCGTGCGGTGGGCGGCGGCGTGTTCCGCGCCACGGAAGCAGCGCTCGGCGTCGCCGCATCGGAGCTCTTCGCGGCGCTGCCGAGGCCCTACCGCGAGCAACTATCGGAGCTGCCGGCGATCGTCGAGGCGCTCGAAGCCCGTGCGGCAGAAGCGCGGGCTGAGATCGACGTAGTCGCGGCGCTCGTGCCCACCGGCTCGAGCGATGCCGAGGTGCTAGCGGCTCGGCGGAACGCGGCCGCGGCGCACCTGGCGGAGAGCGTCGCGGCGCTGGAAGGGATCCGACTCGACCTCTTGCGACTCCACGCGGGCGCGACGGATCTGGCGCCGCTCACGACGTTGATCGACGCGGCGCGCGAGCTCGGCGAAGACGTGAGCCGGCTGGCCGACGCACAACGCGAGGTGAATGCGAGCACGCCCTGATCGTTGCGGTTCTCCGTCGCGGGAGCCAGGTTTGCGCGTCTCCCTCACCGGAAAGCTTCTCTGAAGGAAGCGATCGCGCAGCTCGACGCCGGGCTCGCCGGACGTTACCACATCGAACGTGAGCTGGGCGCCGGCGGAATGGCCACGGTGTACCTGGCGCACGACCTCAAGCACCAGCGCCAGGTGGCGATCAAGGTGCTCGACGCCACGCTTGCCGCGTCGATCGGGCCCGAGCGCTTTCTGCGCGAGATCGAGACGACGGCGAGCCTCCGGCATCCTCACATCCTGCCGCTGTTCGATTCGGGCGCAATCGACGGGCTGCTGTTCTATGTGATGCCGGTGGCCGAAGGCGAGACGCTGCGCGACCGCATTGCGCGCGAGCGCCGGCTGCCGCTCGCGGACGCGCTTCACATCACCGGCGAGGTCGCCGACGCGCTTGCGTACGCGCACGCGCATGGCGTTGTCCACCGCGACGTCAAACCCGACAATGTGTTGCTCGAAGGCAACCATGCCGGCATCGCGGACTTTGGTATCGCGCGCGTCGTGCGACGATCGGCGAACGGGCCGTTGACCAGTGTCGGCACGTCGGTCGGGACGCCTGCCTACATGAGCCCCGAGCAGGCGGCGGGCGAAGCGGAAGTGGATGGGCGCAGTGATCAGTATTCCCTGGCCTGCGTGCTGTTCGAGATGCTCGCCGGTGAGCCGCCGTTCTCGGGATCGACGGCGACGATCGTGCGACAGCATCTCGTTGCCGAGCCGCCGTCGGTCGCGGCAATTCGTCCCGACGTCCCTCCATCGATCGACGCGGCGATCCGGCGCGCGCTGGCCAAGGAACCGGCTGATCGTTTCGAAGACATGTCACACTTTGCTGCGGCGCTCGAGGCCCGAGACACGCGCGGCTCGCGGCGGATCGTAGTCGCAGCGGTCGCCGGAATTGCGGCGGTCTTGCTGCTTGGCGGCGCGGGGGTGTGGTGGGGCTCGCACGCCCCGGCGCCCGCAGCCTCGCCTCGTGCAGCGGCTGGTGGAATCCCGGATCTCGCGACAGATCCCTCGATTGCAGTGGTGCCGTTCGCGAACCTGAGCGCCGACAAGGATCAGGAGTTCTTCTCCGACGGCGTGACGGACGACCTGCGCAATCTGCTTTCTCAGGTGCGCGGTCTGCGCGTCATCGCGCGCACCTCGAGTAATTCGCTCAAGGGTCGTGAACTGCCGGCGCCGGAGATCGCGAGGACGTTGCACGTCGCGGCCTTGCTCGAGGGCAGCGTGCAGCGCGCCGGCCAGACGGTACGCATCAACGTGCAGCTCGTCCGCGGGAGTGACGGCTCGCAGATCTGGGCCGAACGCTACGACCACGACTTCAGCGACATCTTCAAGCTGCAGGACGCCATCGCGTCAGAAGTGGTGAAAAATCTGAAAGTGAAGCTCCTCGGCGCCGCGCCGACGTCGAAGGCGATCGATCCTGCGGCGTATTCGCTCATCCTGCGCGGCAACTTCCTCGTCGCGCAGGGCACGCGCCAATCACGAGTTCAGGCAATCGATCTGTTCAAGCAGGCCCTGGCCATCGACTCGACCGCGGTGACCGCCTGGACCGGCCTCCTGGTCGCCTACATCAGCCAGGCGAGCAGCGGTGAACGTCCCGCCGGAGAAGGCAGAGAATTGGCGCGTGACGCAGTGCGCAACGCACTGGCGATCGAGCCCAACAACGCGCTATCGCTTTCGCTGCTGGGTTGGATGACGATGAATTACGACAACGACTTCGTCACAGCCGCCCGGTACTTCCAGGACGCGCTGGCGCAGGGCCCCCCGAGCCCGAGCGTCATCGGAAACGCCGCGATGTTCGTGCAGAACCTCGGCCGGCTCGACGAAGCGATCGCGGCGACGCAGTACCAGGCTTCGCGCGATCCGGCCAATCCGCGAATCCCGCTCAATCTCGCGTCGACGTATCTCTTTGCGGGCCGCTGGGACGATGCGGTGAATGCGGCGCGCACGGTGCTGGCGATGAGTCCCGGGCGTACATCCATCAACGCGACGATGGCGATGGCGCTGCTGCACAAAGGCGACCTGAGCGGCGCACTGTCGGCCGCGCAAGCCGAGTCGTCCGAGCGCGCGCGACTGCCGGCGCTTGCAATGGTCTATCACGCGCTCGGACGGCGCGCTCAGGCCGACAGCGCGCAATCACTGCTCGTCGCGAAATACGGCGCGGACGATCCCTACGCTGTCGCGTCGGTGATGGCCTTTCGCGGCGCGGCGGACGACGCCTTCGGTTGGCTCGATCGAGCGCGCGCGGGTGGCGACATCTCGTACCTCGCCGTGGACCCGGCGTTCAAGACACTTCGAGCGGACCCACGCTGGACTCCGTTCCTCCGCCGCGTGGGCAAGGCCCCCGATCAGCTCGCGGCCATTCCGTTCAAGCTGACGATCCCGAAGTAGCCGCAACGGGCGTGGGCCGGCCGCGCATCGCAAGCACCGCGGTCAACGCGCCGCCGATCACGATGACCGAGAGAGCGACGGGAATGCTCGCGGGCTTCGTGGCCATGTCGAACACGACGCCGAGCGATATCCCGGTGTTGACCATGGGCAGGACCACGACGAGTGGCGGCGGAACGAGCTTTGGCGCCGGCCGGTCCATTCCCGCTTGCGCGATGGTCTCGAGGACCTGCGTGAGCGCTCGTCCCTTGATTCCAAGAAACGTTCCGCTGCCGAGCAGCATGGCTACGCCGAAAAGTCCGGCGACGACGTATCCCGCGGACCACGCACGCGCGCCGCTGACGCTCACCATGTACGAGCCGGTGAGGACGAAAACGGCGAGACAGATCGGAAAGACCTTCGAGGTCGACACCAGCACGTTGTGCCAGTCGAGCGCTTCGCCGACGGTGCGCGCACGGGCGCGGCGGCCGACGGCGAGCTTGGTAATGGCAGTCGCGCTGGCGGCGACGATGAGCGCGACGATGTGGACGAACAGAGCGATGTGATACAGGTCCATGGTGGGCTCGTCGAAGGTCGGTATCAGAATGCCTGCGGTCTACGGACCAGAATCTCAGCCGACGTGCTTACGACGCGCTTAACTGGCGTTCGTCGAGCGCTTACAGCCGTCGCGGCCCAGGATCGCCGCGCTGCCGGACAGGTCCGGAACGACCGGATCAGCGCGGGCTGCCGCCCGCCAGATAATCCACGGCAAGCGCAGCCATGGTCCGCACGCCGACCGGCAGCGCGTGCTCGTCCGCGAAGAACAACGGCGAGTGGTTCGACGCCGCCTTGGCTGGATCCTGGCCAGCGGGAACGACGCCGAGGTTGACGAACATCCCTGGCGCACGCTGAGCGAAGTAGGAGAAGTCTTCCGACGCGAGGTTCACGCCCATCTCGTGCACGTTCTTCACGCCCGCGGCCCACTCCAGTGCGGGGAGCATGCGCCTGGTGAGCGCCGCGTCGCTGATGTTGACCGGATATCCCGAGTCGACTTTCACTTCGGCGACCGCACCAGACGCCTCGGCGACATGCGTTGCCGTCTTCACGAGACGCTGAATGACCTGTTGTCTGATCGCCGGATCGAGCGTGCGAATGGTGCCGTTCAGATAGGCGCTGTCGGGAATGATGTTGTTTCGCACGCCGGCGTCGAAGATCCCGAAGCTGAGTACCGCCATCGACTCGGTGAGGTCGATCTGCCGGCTCACGATGGTCTGCGCGGCGAGCACGATCTCGGAGCCAACGACGATGGGATCGATGCCGGCCGCGGGTCGAGCGCCGTGAGTTTGCTTGCCGCGGACGATGATCGTGAACTCGTTGGACGAAGCCATCATCGCGCCCGGTCGATACGACACGTGCCCGAGGCTGTCCGGCGTCACATGGAGCCCGAACACGGCATCGACCTTTGGGTTGTCCATTGCTCCGTCCCTGATCATGGGCTCGGCGCCGCCGGGTCCTTCCTCCGCGGGTTGAAACAGGAATACGACCGTGCCTGGCAGCTGCGATTTCATCCCCGCGAGCACTTCGGCCACGCCCATGAGGATCGCGACGTGGTTGTCATGCCCGCAGGCGTGCATCACGCCGACCTGGTGACCTTCGTACATCGTCTTGACCGTCGATTTGAATGGCAGATCGACCTGTTCGGTGACCGGCAGCGCATCCATATCGGCGCGCAGGGCCACCACGCGGCCCGGCTTGCCACCGCGCAGCACGCCGACCACCCCGTGACCGCCGACGTCGGTCCGGACGTCTATCCCCAGCGCGCGCAGATGATCGGCGACGAGCTTGGACGTGCGGACTTCGTGCGTGCCGAGCTCGGGGTGTTGATGAATGTCCTCGCGCCAGGCAACGACTTTGGCCGTCACCTGCGTCGTACGACTCGCGATCTCGTTGTGGAGTGATGCGAGCGCGGCGGCAGAGGCTTGAGCTCGAGCCGTCACGGGCAGGAGCAGGATCGTGAACGCGAGAATGCGGCGCATGCGGTGGAGGCCGGCGAGAGGTGGCGCGAGGGTGGGCGCGCGAATATACCGACGGCCCCATGCCAGCGAAACGACGCTGGGTATGCGACGCGACCACGAAGGATCTGCGAACCCGCCGCTCAGGGCGCGCGGCGCTCCTTGACCCCTATCGCTTGTGACAATCGAGGCAGCCGACCGGCACCTCCTTGCCAGCCTCGGCCTCTTTCTTGTGGCAATCGAAGCAAACGCCCGACCTGGCCGCCGTATTGTGGAATGCGAGCCGGAGCGTCGTCGTCATCGGAGCCACGGCTTCCGCGACGTGGCAGTCGCCGCACGCCTGGTGTTGTTTCGTGTTGGGGCGTTCGGTGCGCGACTCATGGTGGCACGAGATGCATTCGGCGGCCTTTGCATGCTTTGCGTGACTGAACGTGACCGTCCCGCGCGACGGTGTATAGCGTACCGTCTCCGGGCCGGTCGAGTCGGGGGGAGGGGGAGTCGTCTGCTGCGCCGGAACAGAGACAATAGCCGCGCCGCAGAGCGCGGCGGCGAGCGTCAATACTCTGAATGACATGATCCTGCCCAGGTCACGAGTGTGGCACCACACGTGTCCGGTGATGCCTATGCACGTTATGCGAAACGCGTGCGGCGATTAGGCGGGAAACGCCGACGCGATGTACGGGGCACGCGAAGGCGTCCGTCAGGAAACCGGGCGCCTGCGTCGTGTTGCGAACGCCGGAGCGGAGCGAACTACTTTTAGTAATGATGAAGCGCATCGCGCTCAGCATACTCGCCATTGCCGCGCTTCGAGGGTACGCGCAGACGGGCAGCCCGCAAACCGCCGGCTCGCTCACCGCCGAGCAGGATCATCAGCTCATGATGTCGCAGCTGGGAATTCGGCGGCTGCGGCCGGGTCCGAGCGGAAACGAGAACGCGGCGAATCACGCGAACTACGACGAGTCCGCCGCGAATCCATATCCGGATCTTCCGGATGCTCTGAAGCTGAAGAATGGAACGCGCGTCACGACGCCGGCAATGTGGTGGAATCAGCGCCGGCCGGAGATCGTCGAGGACTTCGAGCGCGAGGTCTACGGGCGCGTGCCCACGAACGTGCCGGCCGTCGCCTGGCGTGTCGTCGTGACCGATCGCGAGATGGTGGGCTTCACGCCGGTCGTTTCGAAGCAACTGGTCGGCCACGCGGACAACTCGGCGTTCCCGTCGGTGAACGTCGACATCAAGATGGTCGTCGTCGCGCCGGCGAACGCAAAGGGTCCCGTTCCGCTGCTCATGATGTTCGGGCGCGCGGCGCTTCCCGCTACCCTCCGGCCACAAACGCCGGGTGGCGATCCGCCGACGATCGCGCAGCTCCTCGCCGACGGATGGGGGTACGCGTACATTGATCCGGCGAGCATTCAGGCGGACAACGGCGCCGGACTGTCGAAGGGAATCATTGGGCTCGTGAACAAGGGGCAGCCGCGCAAGCCCGACGACTGGGGCGCGCTGCGCGCGTGGGCGTGGGGCGCGGCGCGCGGACTCGATTATCTGGAGACCGATCCGGCTGTCGACGCGAAGCGCGTCGGCATCGAAGGCGTGTCACGATATGGCAAGGCGGCGCTCGTGACACTCGCGTTCGAGCCACGCTTCGCGATGGCGCTCGTTGGATCGTCGGGCAAAGGTGGCACGACCCTGCATCGCCGCAATTTCGGCGAAGCGGTGGAGAGTCTCGCCGGCAGCGGCGAGTACCACTGGATGGCAGGCAACTACCTCGAGTACGCCGCCGAGGACGCGACCTTCGGGCGCAAGACGGCAGCCGATCTTTCCGTCGACTCGCACGAGCTCATCGCCCTTTGTGCGCCGCGGCTCATCTTCATCAGTTACGGCGTGCCTGAAAAAGGCGACGCGAAGTGGCTCGACCACGAGGGCAGCTTCATGGCCGCCGTTGCCGCGCAGCCGGTCTTCAGGCTGCTCGGCGCAAAGGACCTCGGCGTGCCTGGCGATTACCACGCGGCGAAGATGCCGCCGGTCAACGCGGGCCTGCTCGACGGTGAGCTCGCGTGGCGGCAGCACGACGGCGGACACACAGATGCGCCGAACGTGAAGTACTTCATCAAGTGGGCGGACGGGTTCATCAGGCACGCGCCTCCGGCCCGGTAACCGCGCAGGCGGCGCGATGAACGCGGCCCTTGCTCGGCACTGCGACGCCACTGACGATGCACGGACTCGCAAGGATTCGTCGCGCCGCGCAATGAAATGATGCTGGTACCACAACGCGAGCCGTGTAACGTGGCGCACTTTCTCGATGGAGCGCCAAGGTGCAATACACGGTGACGAGTCGCGGCCGTCCCATCGGTGTCACGGATCTGGGGTTCCGGCACGCTGAAGGACCGAGCCGCATGGGATGGTTCCATCCAAACGCGGCCGGCGAGCGGCTGATGCCGATCATCGCGTCAGTTTCGGCGGCGAGCCGCGCATACGCGATCGGCCGCCGGAAGTGGCGAGATGCAGGCCCCGGCGCAGAGCAGCGGGAATCCATGTTGCTGGCAGACGTCGAGGAGGCGTACCAGCACGTCGGCGCACTCGACCTCAAGCTGCACCGCGACGACGGTTCTCTGGTGTCGACGGAATTCGTGAGCATCCAGGACACCGACGAGCTCCTGGCCTGGGCAGACATGGACGACGCGATTCGCGACGGAGAGAGCTGGAAGTACGGCGAGCTCTCGCCGGACCCGCTGTACGATCCGCTCGAAGACGTGCTCGATGAGGAGCTCGATGACGCGTACGGAGGCGGGGCCAGTGCGGACGAAGAATTCGATTTCGACGACGACGACGAGTTGCTCTTCGGCGATGGACTGGCCGATTGCTCGGGACCGTGGACGCCGGATGGCGAGGAGCGGGTCTCGCTGCCGCGCTACCAGGTCATCGTCATGCTCGCCGAACCCGGGATCATACCCTGACGCGACCTGCCGTCGTGATGCGCGAGCGATAACATCGGACGGCAGCGCCGAGCCTCCGAGCCGCCAATCGCGGAACTCCGGCTCCGGCTGCGCTATTCATAACCGGCACCAATTCCCCTCAGTTCACTCGCCGCCACGGATCGGCACGTCGCGTTGATCGCCGCGCCGCCTGCCCTCACATTTGCACGATGCTTCTTCCACTTGTCCTGCCAGCACTGCTCGTCGCGCTCGCCGGCGACAGCGTCGTCTATCCGGTTCTCAACCACGGCCGCGTCGCGGGGTCGATGGTCGTCCGACATGAGGGCGACACCGTCACGGTCCGCTACGTCTTCACCGATCGCAACCGGGGCGCGCGATTACAGACGCGGTACGTCATCCGCGACGGTCGACCGGTGTACATCGAAACTCGACCCGTGCTCGCCGACGACAGGATTGGTGATGCGACGTCCCGGCTCGAGATCGTCGGCGGTTCCGTGCGCCGCTGGACGCCCAAAGACTCGTCGAGCAAATCGCTCGAGCCCGACATGTATGACGGCAGGATGGCGACGCCGTTCGACGATCTGGCGATCGTCAGGTTTCTGCAGCATCAGCCGCAGCACAGCGGCAAGCTCGCCGATCCGAAGGTGAACATTCGCCTCGAGGTCGTGCGTGAGGTCACGGTACCGACCAGCCACGGCAAGGAGCGCGTTCGCCTCGTGGCCATTCATCTCGACCCCGGTGAGACGCCGGAGCTGGTGTGGCTCGATTCGCACGACGAGCTGTTCTCGACCAACGTCGGTTGGTTCATGACCATAAAGCCGGGCGCGGAGCCGGCGCTCCCGACGCTGCGCAAGATCGAGACGGACTACCACGACCGGCGAGCCGAGGCGCTCAACACGCGACTCGTGAAGCCGACGTCCGGCGTCATCGCCGTCACGAACGGCGATCTGTTCGATAGCGAACGTGGAATCGTGCGGCCCAAGACGACGGTCGTGATTCGCGGCGAGCGGATCGTCGCCGTCGGGCCGGCAGATTCGGTCGCGATTCCCTCCGGCGCCACGGTGATCGATGCCGCCGGAAAGACGGTGATGCCTGGCATGTGGGACATGCACGGGCACATGGACCTGGTGAGCGAAACGTCCGGGAGCCTGATGCAGCTCGGCCGCGGGATCACCACGGTTCGGGATCTGGCGTCGGACGTTGACTTCGCCACGTCGCAGCGTGATCGCGGCGCGGCCGGGCGCATCGCCGCGCCGCACTCGGTGCTCGCCGGTTTCATGGAAGGTCCGGAAAAGTGGGCCGGGCCAACGGCCACCATCGTCAGCACTGAAGCCGAGGCGCGCCAGTGGGTCGCTCGGTACGACTCGCTCGGCTACAAGCAGATCAAGGTCTACAACCTCGTGCATCCCGATCTCATCCCGACGATCGCCAAGGAAGCGCACGCGCGGGGGATGCGGCTGAGCGGGCACATCCCGCGCGGTCTCAGCGTGCCAGCCGCCGTCCAGCTCGGATTCGACGAGATCAACCACGCGGCGTTCCTGTTCTCGACGTTCTATCAGGATTCGCTCTACGTGCCGACGATGCGCGCCTACTCTGCGGTAGCGACCGCGGTCGCGCCGAACATCGACGTCGACGGTCCCGGCATGACGCAACTCGTTTCACTGCTCGCCCAGCACAAGACCGTGATCGATGGAACGTTTGCCGTGTGGGTGACGAGCGCGGGCACCGGAATTGGTCAGGCCGTCGGCGCGGGTGTCTCGACCGACGTTCAGAAGGCCGACGCGAACTACATGCGACTGTTGAAGAAGCTGTACGATGCCGGCGTGACGCTGGTCCCCGGCACCGACGCCTTCGGAAGCACGACGTACAACACGGAGCTCGAGTTGTACGAGCGGGTCGGCATCCCCGCGCCCGTCGTTCTGCAGATCGCCACCATCACCTCGGCGCGGGTGATGAAGGATGACAGGGACTACGGCAGCATCGCGCCCGGCAAATTGGCCGACGTCATCGTCATCGACGGGAAGCCGGCCGAGCACGTGGCCGACCTGCGGAAGGTGGAACGCGTCATTCGCGCGGGTCGCTTGTACGACCCGCGCGAACTCCGCAAGGCGTCGGGCCTCGATCGAGAGTAGAGCCTCAACTCTCGACGAACGCCTTCAATCGGCCGAGCGCGGCGTCCCACTGGTCGGAGATCGTGCGCAGGTACTGCTCCGCCACATCCAGACTCGCCGGATCAACCTCCCAGACGCGCTCGCGCCCAAGGCGGCTCGCCTGAAGGAGTCCGGCGTACTCCATGCGCCGCAGGTGCTTCGTGACCGCCTGGCGCGTGACGCCGGTGCCGGCCGTGAGACTGGTGATCGACATCGGCCCGCTTTGCGCGAGGCGCGACAGCATCCGCAGCCTGGTCTCGTCGCCGAGGGCGGCGAAGATCGGCGCGGAGCGTCGCGCCTCCTTGCCGGATATGCGAGTGGCGTTACGCATTCTGCTCGAGGTATTTCTCGATCAGCGTGACGACTTTGGTCCAGCCCTCCTCGTTGCCGGTGAACGCCGCCGCACGGCGAGCCAGCGGGATCTTGTCGAAGCCCGACTCGGCGACGGTGAGCAGGATCCCGCCCTCCGCGGCCTTCAGCTCGAACTCGACCAGCGTCATCGGCTCCTTCGTGTAGTCGATGTTCGGATCGACGGCGCCGGGATGCCAGCGAAACGAGAACAGCCGCTGCGGCTCGATCCGCTCGATGACGATGTCGAAGGCGAAGCCCTCGAACTGCTTCTGCATCGCCGCCGTTTCGGGATCAACCGTCGTGGGGACGATCGTCGCCCGGATCGTGGCGCCCGGCTTGAACGGCTCGGCGAATCGCATCCCGAACCACGAGCCGAATTCCCGACTATCGGTGAGCGCGCGCCAGACGCGTTCGCGGCTCGCGCGCAGGAAGATCTGTTTCTCGATTCGGTCGGTCGTGGTCGTCGTCGTTGACATGTGCAACCTCCAGGTTGCGTGTACAGTAATCCCGGTCTCGTCAATGTGCAACCATTTGGTTGCCTGTTGCGATTGCTGCGATCGGCGGGCGCACGTTGGCGAGGGACAGGCGGCCCACGTGAACACCCGACCCGGAGGTCGGGAATCCACCGGACCAGACCTTGTGCAGCCGTCGCCATATTGGCGCATCGAGGCGCCGACAGCGGCGGCTCTGTCCCATTCGGACGAGAGATCGTATGACAACGCACGCCCTGGCCGATTTCGGCACAATCGCCACGATCATACTGACGTTGGTCCTCTTCATCGCGGCTCTGTTCGTCAAAGGATTCACCCATGACCTGCTGCTCGAAGCGGGTGTATTCCTGGTGTCGGTGAAGCTCGTGCTGATGAGCTACAAGAGCGGCGTCGCCGCGGAGGCGATCCGGTCCGAGCTGGCGGCGATTCGCAGCACCTTGCAGGCCGAGCGAACCCGCTCGGCCTGATTACGCGGCATCATCAGGCGCAATACGACCCAGCCTGCCGGGAAGACCCTACAGACGACGTTCCTCGGCGCCATACCATGAAATGTCCATGGCGACACCGGTGGCGGCCGCCCACGCAGCGTTCAGCTCGCCGCGGCCGCCAGATATCTGTCGTCCCAGAGGAGGTCGAGTATGCGATGCAGACACACTCTCGCGCTGACCGCCCTCATCGCCGCAACGGCGGCATGCGGGCCGGGCGTCGAGCAAAAGAACGCACAACGGACGTCCATCGAATCGGCGATGGGTCGAATCTCGAGCGGCGAGGTCGTGGCGCGACCGCTGGCTCGATCCGAGTTGGCGGCGTTCGCGCCGCTGCCAACCGTGATGTCGCCGGACGGCCGCGCGGCTACATCGTCATTGATCGCCCTTGGCCGGCGATTGTACCACGAGACGGTGTTGTCCGGCGGACACGACGTGTCGTGCAATTCCTGTCACGCGCTCAACGGCTATGGCGCCGACGGCCGCGCGCTGAGCTTTGGAAGCCACGGGCTACTCGGCGGTCGAAATGCGCCGACGGTCTACAACGCGGCCGGCCACGTCGCGCAGTTCTGGGATGGTCGAGCGCCAACCGTCGAAGAACAGGCGAAAGGGCCGATTCTGAATCCCGCCGAGATGGCAATGCCGGACCCCGGTGCGGTGCTCGACCATCTGCGCGCATCGAGCGAATACCGTGCGGCCTTCCATGCCGCATTCCCGAACGAGGCGCAGCCGATCACGTACGACAACGTCGGTCGGGCGATCGGCGCGTTCGAGCGCGGGCTCGTGACGCCTTCGCGGTGGGACAAGTTCCTGGCGGGTGATTCTTCGGCGCTCACGCCCGAGGAGCAGCGCGGTGTCGCGACGTTCGTTCGCGTGGGTTGCACGACCTGTCACAGCGGAGCCTATGTCGGCGGACAGTCGTTCATGCGTCTCGGTGCCTCACAGCCCTGGCCGGCACTCGCGGACAGCGGGCGAATCAAGGTCACGAAGCAGGCGGCCGACCTTCACGTCTTCAAGGTTGCCGGTCTCCGGAACGTGGAGAAGACCGGCCCGTACTTCCACGACGGCTCGGTCGCATCGCTGGACTCGGCGATCCGGATGATGGCTCGGCACCAGCTTGGCGTGGAACTCAGCAACGCACAGGCTCGAGACATTCACACCTGGCTCGGCTCGCTCACCGGCGAGTTGCCCGTCGAATACATCGCGCAGCCGCCGCTGCCAAAGTCGGGGCCGTGATCGTCGCGCGATAGGGAATTCCCTGGCAGCCCCGGAGTGATCCGGGGCTGTCGGATTTTGGGAGCCCTCGCGCGACGCGGTCCGGCCGTGCGACAGCGCGGCGAGCCCGACGCGTGTTGCAGCCGCGTGTGTCGTCGACCGAGATTATCCATACCCACTCCGTCAGACGGTGCATCATGAACAGCACGGCCACGTTGATTTCCACCATCGTCCTACTCACGGCGACGCACGCACTCGGCGCGCAAGGCGGCCGCGGCGGCCCGCAAGCTTCCGCGATGCGGGAAGCCTCGCAGCTCGACCTCGCGGGAAAGACCTCAGAGGCGCGAGCGATCTTTCAGCGGATGATCGACAGCGCCTCCGATCCTGCCGCGAAAGCCGCCGCGCAGCGATCGATGGCGATGTCGTACGCCTTCGACGGCGACTGCACGAACACGCTCAAGTACGAGCAGATGGTGATCGACTACTGGAAGACGCGTGAAGCCGCCGAACCTCAGAACGCGTTCTACCAGGAAGGCGAGATGGCGAACGAGGGCGCGCGCGTCTGCATCGATGCCGGCGATCTCGCGTCGGCCGAAAAGTGGTATCGGCTGGGCACGGAGCTCGGCAATCGCGAGCCCGAGCCTCGCACGCATCCCAGGAGTCTGTGGGATTTTCGACTGGCGCATGCACTCGGACGACTCGCCGCGCGGCGCGGCGACAAAGCCGAGGCGGCGCGGCAGATCGCGCTCGCGCGCCGCGCGCTCGACTCCGATTCATCAGTGGCGGCGCAGCAGGAGCGGTTCTTCCCGTACCTGACCGGATACGTCGCGCTCTACACGGGAGATCTGCGGACGGCGGAACGCGATCTGTCGCGCGCGATCGGCACGCGCGGCAACGACCGCGATCCGTTCATGCTCGCTCTCCTTGGCATGACGTACGAGAAGCTCGGCCGCGCCGACGAGGCGCGCACCACATATCAGAAAGCATACGACAACGCCACCGCGCACAATCCGCCGGCCGCGTTCGCACGGCCGTTCGCGCGCAAGAAGCTGGCAAGCGGCGGAACACTGTAGACCGCTGGCCGACTGCCGCGTGACGACTTATCTGGCCCGCTGAAGTTCGCGGCTGTCCGTTAGTGTCGCGGCGGCCGCTCGCTGGCGCTCCAGGACGTAGAACGATCGATTGGCGGCAGCATCGCGGCGGACGCCGGTGACGACGTAGCCGTGGGCCAACGCCCACTGGAAATAGTCGCGCACGGCGAGGCGCCAGGTTCGGGCCGAGGAGGGAGACTGCGCCAGGGTCTCGAGCACTTCGGCGGGGATTTCGATGAGCGCGTGCTCCGGAAGCGTTCCGTCTCGCGAGGCAGTGACGTCGTTCAGCCGTGGGAAGGCCGTGAACACGGGAGCGGCCCTTGGCTCCGTGGGCCGAAGCTCGGGCTCGCGCATTGTCGTCTCCAGACGGACGATGAGGCGATCGGTCGGCATGCCGAGGTGAAGGGGACTGGTGCTCGTCCCGTACATGTCGGGCACGTATTCGACCACCTTCGCGCCCAGGCGATTGAGGTTGAAATACGCGTTCTTGGCCATGAGCGGATCGAATGTCCACAGGATCCGCTTGACGCCGATGGCCCGCAGCGCATCGCGTTGGTACTCCTTGAGCCGGCGACCCAGTCCGAGGTTTCGGGCCGATACGCGCACGCCGAGCATGTGTGACCAGTGCACCAGATCGCCGTCTCGAACTCCGCTCACGCCGAACACGAATCCGAGGAGTTCACCCGATTCGTCGAACGCTCCGGCCGCGAGTCCGCCGACATAGTCGACGACGTGGAGCAGAGTGGCGGGCACCACGTCGGTGTAGTCGCCGCCCCAGACGTCCCGCTGCAACGCGGCCGCCGCGTGGCACTCCGCCACCGAGCGCAGCGGCCTGATGCCGATCTCCGCTGCGTTCACGCCTATTGGCTCGACACGCTGCGGTTTTTGAGGAATCGGTCGAGGAACGACTGCATGTGCGCGTACAGATCGAGCCACCGGCGGTGGAGCAGCGTCTCGTGCGTGTCGTCGGGATTGACCATCAGCTCGAAGTACACGTTTCGCGCCCGCAGCAGATCGACGAGCCCGATCGTCTGGGAGAAGTCGACGTTCCGATCATCATCGTTCTGCCAGATGAGCGCCGGCGATTTCCAGCCGTCGATCGCCGAGATGGCGGACGACTTGTACGAGACGGTGGCGGTGTCGAGTGAATTGCCCCAGAGGTGTACGCCCGCCATGTCGACGCCGGCGGCAAAGACGTCCGAGTTGCGGGCCAGGGCCTGGGCCGTCAACACCCCGCCATAGGACAATCCCCAGATGCCGACGCGCGATGGGTCGACGTCGGGCCGCGACTGCAGATACTTGCCGGCCGCGATCACGTCGCGATACTCGGCGTTTCCGCGGCCCCCCGTGTTGGGCGCCGTCCGGAACGATTTGCCGTAGCCTATTCCAGATCTGTAATTGACCGACATCACCACGTAGCCCTGGCTGGCGAGCCACTGGTTGACCGCGTAGGCCATGTGGTAGAAATCCATGTAGTGGTAGCCGAGCAGCATCTGCCGGATCGGCCCGCCGTGCACGAAGATGATCGCCGGCCGGCGGTCGCCGGGCGCGATGCCCTTGGGCAGGAAGAGCTGGTTGTGGAACTCCATTCCGTCATCGGCCTTGAGCAGCACCGGCTCCGGCACGACCTGGGCAATCGCCTTGTAATCCGCCGACAGCACCGGGAAGACGAGCTTTTTCGCCGCCGGACGATCGAGCGGCACGATGCCGACCTGCATCGGGCGCGTGGCGCCGGAGGTGAGGAGCGCGACCTGCTTTCCGGACGCGAGCGGCGCCGGGTACATCTCGACGTC
>DATJHY010000101.1:0-4135 GCA_035493635.1 Gemmatimonadaceae bacterium
TTCACCTGCCTCGAGCGCCTCGGAGACGAGGCGCTCACCATCCGAGCTGCTCGCGGCGCGTTCTCGATCAGCCCGAGCATGGAGTACCTCGAGCGCGCGTACGACGACGCCAAGTACGGGGAGTTCTCGCGCAACCCGTACATGGACATCGTGATTCCCTCGATGATCGATCCGGGGATGGCGCCGCCAGGCAAGCACGTGATGAGCGTCTTCGTGCAATACGCGCCGTATCAGCTCAACGGCGGGTGGACCGATCAGAAGCGCGAAGCCTTCGGCGATGCGGTGGTCAACACGATCGCGCGCTACGCGCCGAACATCAAATCGCTCATTGCCGGGCGACAGGTACTCACGCCCGCGGACATCGAGCGCATCACGGGACTCTCGGAGGGGAACATCTTCCAGGGCGAGCTTGCTCTCCACCAGCTCTTCTTCCTGCGGCCTGCGGCGCATTGGGCGAAGTACCGCACGCCGATCGGCGGCTACTGGCAGTGCGGCGCGGGGACGCATCCGGGCGGCGGCATCATGGGCGCCTCGGGACGATTGGCGGCTATTGAAATCGCGGGAAGCGGTAAGCAGGGAGCGGGAAGCGAGGGCGCGCGTGGCTGAGGCTCGGTTTGACGCCGTTGTCATTGGCGCCGGGTTGAATGGCTTGACGGCGGCCGCGGCGCTGGCGCGCGCCGGGCGCCGCGTCGTCGTGCTGGAAGCGAGTGACGCGGTCGGCGGCCAGGCGCAGGTTTTTGAGTTCGCGCCAGGCTTCCGAGCACCGTTGCATGCCGACACTGGCTGGTTGCCGGAGCGAGTGGCGAAGGGGCTTGGGTTGAACGTTGCCTCGGTTGCACCGGAGATCTCGGTTTCGATCGCGCACGACGGCGCGTTTCGTTCGCTGCCGACCAACACCGCGCAGGCAGCCAACGTCATCAGAGAACACTCATCGCTCGATGCGGGCGCCTGGGCGGCCTTCACGCAGCGGCTCGTCAAGCTCTCAGGCTTTCTCGGTGCGTTGTATCAGGCGCCTCCGCCGGACGTCGACCTCGCCGAGCTCTCCGACTTCACCGCCCTGCTCGGCCTTGGCCGCAAGTTCCGCGCGCTCGGCCGCGAAGACATGACGGAGTTGCTGCGCGTGTTGCCGATGTCGGTCCAGGATTTCTTGGAGGACGAGTTCGAGACGCCGTGGCTGCGCGCGGCCGTAGGCGCGGGCGGAGTTCGCGACATTCGACAGGGACCGCGGTCCGGTGGCACGTCCTTCGTACTCATCCACTACTTGCTCGGCGCACCACTTGGATCCGTGCGAATGCGCTCGTGGTGGCGCGATGGGCCGGACGCGTGCGTGACCGCGGTGGAAGCCGCGGCGCGCACCGCCGGCGTGACGATTCGCACCAACGCCCCAGTCTCGCGCATCAACGTCGACAATGACGCGGTGACGGGCGTCGCCCTCGCGAACGGCGATGAGATCGCCGCGCCGATCGTCGTTTCGACGACGGATCCCGCAAGCACCCTACTCGGCGTCGACCCCGTGTGGCTCGACCCCGATCTGATCCGGGCCGTGCAGAACATCAAGTTCCGCGCGTGCACCGCGATCATTCAGTTCGCGGTCGACCGGCTTCCGAACGGGATCTCCGCCGCGGCGTTGGCGAGCATCGCGACGCTATCGCCCAACCTCGATTCGATCGAGCGGGCGTACGACGCGGCGAAGTATGGTCTCGTGTCCGCGGAGCCTCACATCGAGATCACGTCGCCGAGTGTTCGCTGGCCGTCGCTGGCGCCGGCCGGCAAGCACGTCGTCACGGCGCACGTGCAGTATGTTCCGCGCCAGCCGAGGGACGGTGCGTGGACCGATGCGCGATCGAGGGACCTCGCGGATCTCGTGACGGCGCGCATTGCCCGCGCATTGCCGGGCTTCGCGGAGAGCGTGCTTCATCGGGCCGTCTTCGCGCCATCGGACTTGGAAGCGCGTTTCGGGCTCACTGACGGTGCGCTCACGCACGGCGAGCTGACGCTTGACCAGATTCTGTTCATGCGACCGATTCCTGGCCTTGCCCGGTACTCCACTGATGTAGACGGGCTGTATCTTGGCGGAGCGGGCTCGCATCCCGGCCCCGGCGTTGTGGGCGGCGCGGGATGGTTGGCCGCGCGTGCCGCCCTTTCCCAGCGAGCAAAGCAGTCGTGACGACCTTTCACAAGACCGTCTCCAGCTACCAGAGCGGCGCGCGAACGATGCCGCGCGAGGCTTACATCGATCCCGACGTTCTCATCGCAGAGCGCGAGCGCATCTTCGCGCGCCAGTGGAATTGCGTCGGCCGCGCGAGCCGTCTGGCCAACCCGGGCGATTTCGTCGTTCGCGACGTCGCGGGTGAATCGATCATCATCGTGCGCGACCGGACCGGTGAGCTCCGCGCGCTCTTCAACGTCTGCCGGCACCGCGGCACGCGCATCTGTCGTGAGGCGTCGGGACAATTCTCCGAGACGATTCGGTGCCCGTACCACGCGTGGACGTACACCACGGATGGCCGACTCATCGGCGCGCCGCACATGCAGGACGTCGAGGGGTTCGACAAACGCGACTTCCCGCTGCACGCCGCGGCTGTTGCGGAATGGGAAGGCTTCGTGTTCGTGAACATCGACACGCAGCCGCAACCGTTCGACGAGTGGTTCGGGCCGATGCTCGATCGGCTCTCACGTTACGGGATCGCCAACCTTCGCGTTGGCCACGGCGTCGCCTATGACGTGAAAGCGAACTGGAAGCTCGTTTTTCAGAATTACTCGGAGTGTCTCCATTGTCCGATGATCCACCCGGAGCTCTCGACCGTTCTGCCATATCAGAGCGGCGCGAACGACTTGGTGGAAGGCCCGTTCCTCGGCGGCTACATGGAGATCACGTCACCGAACGAGAGCGCGACGCTGAGCGGACGCGCGTGCGGACGGCTGGTGAACCCGACGCTTCCCGCCGACGACCGACACCGTGCGTTCTACTACACGCTGATGCCGAATCTCATGCTCAGCATTCATCCCGACTACGTCAACTACTATTTGCTCACGCCGGTCGCGGTGGATCGCACGATCGTCGAGTCGGAGTGGATGTTTCATCCCGGGAACGAAGGCGACGCGTCATTCAATCCCGCCGACGCGATCGGCTTCTGGGACGTTACGAATCGCCAAGACTGGGACATCGTCGAGCAGAGTCAACTCGGGATCGCGTCGCGTCGCTACGAGCCTGGGCCATACTCGCCGCGCGAGTCGATTCCCGCGGCGTGGGATCGTGAGTATCAGCGACTGATTCGCGGATAGTCGTCACGCGGTCGCGTGCCGGGTCAGTGGCGTCGCGCGGGTCGGAGGAGACTTGGTGGCCTTCGGGCGACCTATGGCAATCCTGCCGATACTGCCTGGGCAGGATTGCCCCCGGATCGCCCTGTGACCACCAAGTCTCCTCCTCCCACCGAACTTCTCGCAGTGCCGCGACTCGCCACTCAGCGCGCGAACGCAAATGCGAGCGATCGAACGCGTGGCGCTAACAACGCGACGGTGGCCGCGGTGGACACCGTCCACGGCGAGCGAGGGGCCGCGCCGTCCGAGCGCGATCCGGGGGCAATGCTGCCAAGGCAGTATCGGCAGCATTGCCATAGGTCGCGTTGAGGACGGTGCGGCCCCTCGCTCGCGCGCGCGGAGCTAAGCGCGCGTCCGTCGTTCCGAATTAACGCTGCTTCGACCGATCAGTCGCCGCAGTCGACGCGGGCTTTTCCTTCAGCCAGTACCCGAACCACTGCCGGATGCGGCTCAGACGATCCACGAGCAGCCACGGCTCACCGGTGCGCGAGAGATCGTGGTTGGAGCGCGGATAGCGCACGAACTCCGCGGGGATGTTCTGCTTCTTGAGCGCCATGAACCACAGCTCGGCGTTGCCGATCGGCGTGCGATAGTCCTCCTCGCTCTGCACGAGCAGCGTCGGCGTCTTCACCTTTTTCACATACCGGATCGGCGACAGCGTGTCGTACATGATCTGGTTCTCCCACGGATGGCCGAAGAACTCGCCTTCCGTGAGCCCCTGCGCGTCGGACGCGCCGTACCAGAACGTCCACTCGCTGATCATGCGATCCGTTTCCGCGGCCTTGAAGCGATTCGTCTTCGTCGTCACCCACGC
>DATJHY010000102.1:0-3339 GCA_035493635.1 Gemmatimonadaceae bacterium
TCGAGCGCGCTGCGCGCCCGCGCGATCCGCGTCAGGTCGCTCGCCCGGTTGGCCGGAAGCCTAACCGAACGCGACTGCCGCGCCAGCGCGGCATGGATCGCCTGACGGATCCACCACACCGCGTACGAAATGAAGTTCACACCCACGTCGGGATCGAACTTGTCCGCCGCGCGCACGAGTCCCGTGTTCGCCTCGGCGATCAAATCCTCCAGATCGAGCCCCCGATGCTGGTACTGCTTCGCAATCGAGAACGCGAACCGGATGTTCGCCGAGATGAGCTTGTCCCGCGCCTCCGCCTTCTGGTCCGCCGTCGCCGACGGATCACGCATCACGCGCGCAAGCGCCTTCTGCTCTTGAGCGGTCCGCTGCGGAATCTCATGCGCCTCGGCGATGTACAGATCGAGCAGATCCTGTCCCGCCTGCGCGCCATATTCAATTGTCGGATTCTGCGGGCGCCGCGTCCTCGCCCTTCGGGGGCTCTTCTGCGCGCGCTCGCGATCGACCGTCTTTTTCACGAAATCCTCCTTTGACTCGCGCCCACCCCGATGCCTGTCCCGCCTTTCACCGGCCGCCGACGCCCCACCAGCCACAGCCGTCGCCATATTCCGCTCCTCGGTCGACGCGAAAGCTAGTACCACCCTACGGTTAACGTTCGCACCATAGAATGAGTTCCACCGGCACTTTTCGCTAGCCGTCACCTTTCGAACATCTGTTTGAAGCCGACACCCATAGCGTCCCACCGGACATACCGCCGGCCGGACGGTCGTCGACTCCCTCTTTGCACGTACCCCAAACCGCAGCCCGAAGTTCGCCAGCTCCGCCCGCATTTCGGTCTACCGCTCTTCAGCGGAATCCTCCCTCGGCAAAGCTCAAACGAACACTCGAGGTTCCCGCCCGCAACACGCGTCCCTCAGGCCACGTGCGCGCCCAGAAAATCGAGGGTCCGCTGCCACGACACCTTCGCGTCGCGCTCGCTGTAAACGGGACGGGTGTCGTTGAAGAACGCGTGACCGGCATCGTAATAGTGGTATTCGAAGCTCCCGCCAACGCCCGCGCCGTTGATCGACGTCGCCAGCGTCTGTACCGACTCCTCGCTCACCGACTTGTCCTGCTTGCCGAAATGGCCGAGTGCCGGGACGCGGAAGCGCTTCGCGTCGATGTCGACTGCGGGATGTATGCCGTAAAAGTCCACGACGGCGGCGATCAGCTCGGGATACTCGAGCCCCGCGTGCATCGCGAGCGCCCCGCCCATGCAGAACCCCACGATACCGACTCGTTTCGACGTGACCGCCCCGCTCGCGAGCAGATATTCGGCCGAGCCCTTCATGTCCTTGCCCGCTTCGGCGATGTTGAGCGCCATGAGCATCTTGCCGGCCTCGTCCGGGCTCTTGGTGGTCTTACCATGGTAGAGATCGGGCGACAGCGCGACGTACCCTGCCTTGGCGAACCGCTCCGCGAGATCTTTGATGTGGTCCACCAGGCCCCAGTATTCCTGGACCACGATGAGACCTTTCCCTCTGCCGCCCGGCGGCGTGGCCAGGTATCCCGTGCCGTTGCGTCCGTTCGCCTTGAACTCGACCATGGTTCCCATCGTGCGCTCCCGCGGTGAAGGTTGTGCCTAACGTTCTGCTCGCCGACGCCGACGCGTTCTTCGTCGCGGTCGCCCGGTTAGTCGATCCCGAAGGCGCGGGGCGAGCACCGCTGCTCATCGTGGGCGGCTCGGCGGACAGCCGCGGCGTCGTCTGCTCGGCGTCGTACGAGACCAGACAGTTCGGCGTGCGGTCGGCAATGCCGGTGTCGCAAGCCCTGCGCCTCTGTCCGCGCGCGATGTGCGTACCCGTCCCGCGCCGCGAGTGCGCGACCAAGAGCCGCCAGATCCGTGCGATTCTGCACCGCTTCGCGCCTGTCGTCGAGACGGCGAGCATCGACGAGTGGTATCTGGACCTGACGGGCACCGAAGCGCTCTATGGTGGCGAGCCCATCGAGCGCACCGCGCACCGCATCCGCGACGCCGTGCGCGACGGGTCCGGCCTCACCGTGTCGATCGGCGGCGGGTCCAACAAACTCGTCGCCAAGCTCGCGGTGGAAGTGGCCAAGCCGAAGCCCGACACCGACCGCACCGGCGTGCACATCGTGCCCGCGGGCGACGAAACGCGCTTCCTCGAGCGGTTCACGTTAGGCGAAATCCCGCTCGTGGGGCCGCGGTTCCAGGAACGCCTCAAGCGGCACGGGATGGTCACCGTGCGCGACGTGCTGGCCCACGACGAGCGCACGCTGGTCACGTGGTTAGGCAAGCGCGATGCGCGGTGGCTCCTGGACCGCGTGCACGGCGTGGATCACGGCAAGGTGTGCGGCGACGGCGAGCTCAAGAGCCTGAGCCGCGAGGATACCTTTCCGAACGATATCGGCGACGACGCGTCGCTCGAGCGCGAGCTGCTGCGGCTCGTCGTGCGCGCCGCGGCCGATCTGCGGGCCGAAGGCCTGACGGCGCGCACGGTCACGGTCAAGCTGCGCGACTTCGACTTCAACACGCGCCAGGCGAGCCGCACGCTGGACGACGGCGTGTTGTCCGACCGGCCGATTCACGAAACGGCGCGCGCGCTGCTCCGCCGCCTGCGGTCGGCGCGCCGCTGCAAGGCCCGTCTGTTGGGCGTGTCGCTCTCGTCGCTCGCTCCGGCGCCGTCGCCCGCGCAGTTGGCGTTTTTCGACGCGCCGGGCGGCGCGTTCACGGAGACGGCGCGCGATCGCACGCTGGCGCACACGATCGACGCGCTGCGCGAGCGTTTCGGCGACGACGCGATCGGCCCGGGCTCACTCGCCGCGCGGCCGGTGCCACGGACGGCGCCGCCATCCAGCGAGGCACGTTAGGCAGCGCTCGCCGCCGCCTCGTCCGGCAGCTCGTCGGTCCGCTCGAACACGCGGCCCAGCCACGCGGTCACGAGCCACACCTCGCCGAGGACGACGGCCGCGCCGATCGCGGTGCCCGGCACCAGCCCCCACAACCCGACGCGCGAGACGGCGACGACGGCCACCGGCGCGCCTAACAGAAGGGGCAGCGCGAGACCCAGGGTCAGCACCAACGTGGAGCCGAACATCGTCACGATGCCCTGGCCGATCGCTTCGATTCCGCCCGGCCGCGAGAGCCCCAGCCGCACCCATCCCGGGAACAGCAACACCCCGGCGTTCTGCACGAGGACGCCGAGCGCGCTCACCGCGGGCAGCAGGATGAGGCTCGTCACGAGCAGCGCGGTTTGGTCGGACCACGATTGGCCGATCTTGTTGTGCACGGGATTGAGCGCGTACGCGGCGAGGAGCATCGGCACCTGCAGCGCGGCGAGC
>DATJHY010000103.1:0-20824 GCA_035493635.1 Gemmatimonadaceae bacterium
CGCTCGCGAATGAAATCGTTGAGCGCGTTGAACAGCGTCGTTCCGCGCTCGGTCCAGAACACGGCGCCCGGCGAGAACTGGTGCATCATGAACAGATCGAGCTGGCGCCCGACCACGCGGTGGTCGCGCTTCCTGGCTTCCTCGATGCGCTGAAGGTGCGCGTCCAGCTCGGCCTTCTGAAAGAAGGCCGTTCCGTAGATGCGCTGCAGCATTTGACGTCTGGAATCGCCGCGCCAGTAGGCGCCCGCGGTATGCGTCAGCTTGAAGTGCTTGAGGCGCGAAGTGTCGGGCACGTGCGGACCGCGGCATAGATCGACGAACGGTCCATCGGTATATGTCGAGATGATCTCATCGTCCCCGAGCTCCGCCAGACGCTCGAGCTTGAGTGGATCGTCGGCGAAACGCAGCTGCGCGGCCGGCCGATTCACCTCTTCGCGAACGAACGGATACTTCTCGGCCGCGACCTTTCGCATCTCGTTCTCGAACGCGGCGAGATCTTCCGGCGTGAACGGCTCGGCGACCTCGAAGTCGTAGTAGAAGCCGTCGTCGATCGCGGGACCGAACCCAATCTTGGCATCGGGCCGCAGCCGTCGCACCGCGGTGGCGAGGATGTGCGCGGCCGAGTGGCGCAGCACGTCGAGCGCGGGTGCATCACGATCGGTCAGCACGCGGAACGTGCCGCTCGAGCGAAGCGGCGTGACCAGATCCTGAATGGCGCCATTTACTTCGACGGCGACCGCCGCCTGAAGAAGCCGCTCGCCGATCGACTTCACCACCTCCGAGGGGAGCGTGCCGGCGGGGACGGTGCGCTGCGATCCGTCGGGGAGCGTCAGCGTGAGTATCGGTTCAGTTGTTCGAGCGATCATGTGATTCGAGAGTTCCGACTGACGATGCGCCGTCGAGGAGAGCGGCGCTGTTTTGACGAGAACGCGGCCTCCAAGCGGACACTGCGGATGGCCTTGTTCTTGCACCGCCGGCGACTACGCCTCTCGCGCTTTCGGAAAGCGTAACTTATCCTTCTGCAACAACCTCCGCCACAGGGCTCACCCACCATGTCACGGTTTCGATATCGCGACGACGAGTCGTCATCAGCCGGCATCATCATCGGCGCGGTTGCGGGCGCATTGGCCGGATTTGCCGCCGGGATGCTTGTGGCGCAACGGGTCGGTGGCTTCAGTGGGCTCGGTGCCAGAATTCGCCGGCGCAGCGCGGCATTTCGCGACGAACACTTCCACGGTGCGCACGAAGTATTGGAAGAGGATGACCTGGAGGATTTCGAGGAGGACGAGCTCGAGTCCGGGGAATACGATGAGAGCCTCGAGGAGCGGGTCCTCGAAGCCTTCCGAAACGATCCCGTGCTGTCAGAACGCGCGATCGACATCGGCTCGATCAGTGAGGCGGTGATCGAGCTTGCCGGTTGGGTGGAGACCGATGACGAAGCGGAACACGCGGTGACGATCGCGCGCGGCGTGCCGGGAGTCGAGACGGTCGTGAATCGGATCGCGATCGGGGACGAAGAGCGGCGTATGAACCAGACGGCGCAGCGCGCGCGCGAAGGCGATGCCGCGCTCAACGAGGCACGCTGGGAAGGCCGCGGCGTGGGGACCGGGCGCAGGCGACAGGGCAGCTCGGACGAGCCCGATCGGCACGCGGGCCCAAAGGTCGAGCTGAAGGATCGCTGGCAGGACACCGACGACGCGCTGCGCAACGCGGCCGATGACGTTGGAGGCGTGGCCGAGCGGCGTACGCCGCGCGGCAAGCGAGCCGTCCGCGGCGATCGAACTGGCGGCGCTCCCGTCTCGCCCACCGGTGTTCCCAAGGCGGATCACGTCGCCGAGCCGCTCGACGCCGATCGGCAAGCGGCTCGAGTCGACGAAACGCGCGACATTGGCGGCGCGCAAATCGAACGCGGCGATCTGACCTGATCGTCGACCGATCGCTCGATCACCGTCCGGGCCGCGAACCAAGCGGCCCGGTTTTATTTTCATTCTCAACATGTCCAGTCTTCCCGATCGCTACGACTTCGCGACAACCGAACCCGAGATCTACCGCGCCTGGCTCGAGGCGGGCTGCTTCGACGGCCGCGTCGCGGACTCGGCGCGCGTGGGCGGCGCGCGCGAGCCGTACACGATCGTCATGCCGCCACCCAACGTCACGGCAATCCTGCACGTCGGGCACGGCCTGAACAACACGATTCAGGACGTCATCATCCGCTGGGCGCGCATGCGCGGCAGCAACGCCCTCTGGGTGCCGGGAACGGATCACGCCGGCATCGCCACGCAAAACGTGGTCGAGAAGTTGATCGCGACCGAAGGGAAGACACGGTTCGACCTCGGCCGCGAAGCGTTCGTGCGGCGGACCGAAGCGTTCGTCGCCGAAACGGGCGGGACGATCCTGCAGCAACTGCGCGCGATCGGCGCCTCGGCCGATTGGTCTCGCACGGCGTACACGCTTTCGCCCGAGCTATCGCGCGCCGTTCGCGAAGCGTTCGTGCGCCTGTACGAGCGCGGACTGATCTACCGCGGCTATCGCGTCATTCACTGGTGTCCGCGCTGTCTGACCTCGTTGAGCGATGAGGAAGCGGAGTTCAACGACGAGCCGGGTACACTGTACCACATCGCCTATCCCGTGGAGGGACAATCGGGCCGGGCGCTGGTGATCGCGACGACGCGCCCCGAGACGATGCTCGCCGACGTCGCCGTGGCCGTGAACCCGGACGACGAGCGGTATCGAGATCTCGTGGGCAAGTTCGTGCGACTGCCGATCGTGAACGTTCGGATTCCGGTCATCGCCGACGCGTACGCGGATCCCGCGTTCGGGACGGGTGTGGTCAAGATCACGCCGGCGCACGACGCGAACGACTTCGAGGTTGGGCGCCGTCATGCGCTCGCGATGCCGATCGTGATCGACGAGCACGCGGTCGTGCGCGAAGTGAAGGACGCGGCAGGACGCGTCCCGGCGGAGCTCGACGGATTGGATCGCGACGAGGCCCGCGAACGCATCGTCGCGATGCTGCGCGACAGCGGAGCTCTGCTCAAGACCGAGCCCCACCAGCACGCGGTGCGTCACTGCTATCGCTGCGACACCGTGGTCGAGCCGCGGCTGTCGGATCAGTGGTTCGTGAAGATGGCGCCGTTGGCCAAGCCGGCGCTCGAGGCTGTGCGCGATGGCGCGATTCGCGTTCTGCCGGAGCGCTGGGAAGCGGTGTACGTGAATTGGCTCACCAACATTCGCGACTGGAACATCTCGCGACAGTTGTGGTGGGGCCATCGCATTCCGGTGTGGTATTGCGACGACTGCGATCCGCCGAACAACGTGATCGCGAGCCGCGACGACATCACGGAGTGCCCGGCGTGCAAGGGCCCGGTGCATCAGGACGAGGACGTGCTCGACACGTGGTTCTCGTCGTGGCTGTGGCCCATTTCGACGCTCGGCTGGCCGAACGAGCAGTCGCCGGATCTGGCGGCCTTCTACCCGACCGACACGCTGGTCACGGCACCGGAGATTCTCTTTTTCTGGGTCGCGCGAATGATCATGGGCGGGTACCACTTCATGGGCCGCGCTCCATTCCATACGGTTTATCTGACCGGCACGGTGCGGGACACGCAGCACCGCAAGATGTCCAAGTCGCTCGGCAACGGCATCGACCCGCTCGACGTCGTGAAGTTGTACGGCGCCGACGCGTTGCGGTGGACGTTGATGGCCGGAGCGGGCATTGGGGCCGACGTGATCCTCGACCCGGAAGACATCGACAAGTCGTTCGCCACTGGCCGAAACTTCGGCACTAAGCTCTGGAACATCGGACGGTTCCTGCTCGATCGCGTTGGCACGGATGTGGTCCAGCCGATCACCGCGATCGGCGACGGCGCGCGCACCCGCGCCGACGACTGGATTCTGGCGCGTCTCGACGCCGCGATCGCCGAATGCGACCGCGCGCTCGGGCCGCTGCGTCCAAAGACGCCGCACGACTCGCCCGACGGACGCGTGTGGCGCGACGACGAACGGTACGCGGGCCTGCGGCTGAACGAGTACGCCGAGGCAGCGCGCCGGTTCGTGTGGAACGAGTTGGCGGACTGGTATCTGGAATCCATCAAGGGCCGGCTGGACACTCCGGGATCCGATCGCGAGACGGCGCGCGCGGTGCTGGTGTACGCGTTCGACAACGCGCTGCGACTCCTGCATCCCGTCGTGCCGTTCGTGACCGAATCGCTCTGGCAAAAGCTGCCCGGGCGCGCGGCCGGCGAGTATCTGGCAGTCGCGTCGTGGCCCACGGCACAGCGCGAATCGGCTCCGCCCGGCGCCACGGAGTTCGAGCTCGTTCGCGAGTCTGTGCTTGCGATTCGCCAGATTCGCGCGGACAACAACGTGCCGCCCGGCAAGTCGGTCGAGGTGCTGGTGCGCCCCGCGGCGACGGCGGCGGGCGTGTTCTCGAGCGAGGCGTCGACGATCGGTCGGCTGGCTCGCGCCCAGGTGGCGGTCGTGGACCGCGCACCCGAAGGCGCGGCGGCACATGCCGTCGTCTCCGGGGGTACTGAGATCGTCGTGCCGCTCGCCGGCTTGATCGACGTCGAGCGTGAGTGCGAGCGTCTGCGACTCGAGGTCGCCGACCTGGAGAAACAGATCGTGTCGCGACAAGCGCGGTTGGATAATCCCAAGTACGTCGAGCGGGCACCGGCGAACGTCGTCGCGAACGACCGCGCCATTCTCGATGAGATGAAGGGGAAGCGTGATCAGCTCGTCGACAAAGTGAGGTCGCTGTGCGGGGTTTGATCGCGCTGGCGATCACGGCCGGCGCGGTCGCCGGGATCGCCTGTGCATCCGCCGGCGCGCCGCCAGGCGGACCGGAGGACCACGCACCTCCGCAGATCCTGAGCGTCACGCCCGAGTCGGGGCAGACCAACGTTCGCCCCAAGGAAGTCGAATTTCGATTCGACGAAGTGGTGAGCGATCGCGGTACCGGAGCGACGGCGGTCGATCAGCTATTTCTCATCTCGCCGCGCATCGGCGCGCCCGACGTTTCGTGGCACCGCCGCCGAGTCACCGTCAAGCCCCGCAAGGGATTTCTGCCCAACACCGCCTATCGCATCACCGTGCTTCCCGGACTGGCGGACCTTCGCGGCAACATCCGGAAGGACGGCGCGACCGTGCTCTTCTCCACGGGCGCGGGATTTCCGCCGTACAGCATTCTCGGCGTGGTGTTCGATTGGGTCGGCCAACAGGTGGTGAAAGGCGCGTACGTCGAGGCGGTCTCGCATCCGGACACGAACGTCGTGTACGTGGCGGCGACCGACTCCGCGGGCAACTTCGAGGTCGGCCCGCTCCCCGCGGGCGAGTATACCGTGCGCGCGATGATCGACCAGAACAGCAATCGCACGCTCGATCGCAACGAGAAGTGGGACTCGGCAACGGTCACCGTGACGAACGCGCGACCCGTCGTCGAGCTCGACGCAATCGAGCGCGATACCGTGCCTCCCGCGATCTCGAACATCGAGGTCGTGGACAGCGTCACGCTGCGGGTGACGTTCGACAAGCCGATCGATCCGGTGATGCCGCTGCAGCCGGCGCTCGTCCAGTTGCAGCGCGCGGACTCTACACCGCTCGAGGTGACGCGCGTTGAGCGGAACAGCGTGTACGAAGAGGCCAAGCGGGCCCAGGCAGCGGACTCCGCCAAGCGTGCCCAGGCCGCGGATTCTATCAAACGCGCGCAGGCCGCCGATTCGGCCAGGCGCGCCCAGGCCACCGATTCGTCGAGGCGCGCCGATTCACTTCGCGCGAGGCAGCCCGCTCCGCCACCCGCGGCGCGGCCGGCGGCTCCGCCCGCGGCGCCATCGGGCGGCCGGGCGCCACCGCCGCCGCGCAAGCCAAAGAATCCGGCGCCCGACCGCGCGATCGTCATCAGCGTGGCGCCACGCACACCGTTGCGGCCGGGCCAAGCCTTCAGCATCCGGCTGACGGGGTTGCGGAATCTCGTCGGCAAATCCAGCCCGCTCGGCCCGCGATCGTTCAACGTCGCGGCTCCCAAGCCGGCGCCCAGCGACACCGCACGCCGACCGCCCGCGAATTCGGCACGCAAGCCTCCGCGCGCCCGATGAGCGACGCGCGTCGCGGCCTGCCGAGCGTGAACACGCTGCTCGAGAGCGAGGCGGTGCGGCCGCTGCTCGAGCGCGCGCCGCGCGCTGTGGTGGTGGACGCGATCCGGCGGACGATCGATGCCGCGCGGAGTGCGCCCGCCGCCGCGCCGGCTGACGAACGCGCGTGGGCGGCGGCGGTGTCGTCGGCCGTCGAGGAGTCGACGCGTCCATCGCTACGACGGCTCCTGAACGCGACGGGCGTCGTACTGCACACCAATCTTGGTCGTGCGCCACTCGCGCGCGCGGCGATCGATGCCGTGACGAGTATCGCCGCGGGCTTCTCGAATCTCGAATACGATCTCGAGCATGGCGTGCGCGGATCGCGGTACACGCATTGTGCCGCGCTCCTCCGCGAGCTCACTGGCGCGGAGGACGCGCTCGTCGTCAACAACTGCGCGGGCGCGCTGGTGCTGGCGCTCGATACGGTGGCAAGTGGGCGCGAGGCGCTCGTCTCTCGCGGAGAGCTGATCGAGATCGGCGGCAGCTTCCGCATTCCGGAGATCATGGAAAAGAGCGGCGTGCGACTGGTGGAAGTGGGTACGACCAACCGGACGCATCTCGACGATTACCGGCGCGCGCTGGGTCCCGGCACCGCGATCATCGTGAAAGTGCACCGCAGCAACTTCGAGCTGTCGGGTTTCGTGGCCGAGGCCTCGGCGCCCGACCTTGCGTCGCTCGCCACGGAGCGAGGTGTCCCGCTGCTCTACGATCTGGGCAGCGGACTGTTGCTCTCGCTCGAGGACTTTGGTCTGCGCGGCGAGCCAACGGCGCGCGACGCCCTGCGGTCCGGCGCGTCGATCGTCACGATGAGCGGGGACAAGTTGCTGGGCGGCCCGCAGGCCGGGCTCATTCTGGGTTCGCGCGAGATCCTCGAGCGCATTCGGCGGAATCCCCTCACCCGCTCCTATCGCGTCGACAAGCTCACGCTTGCGGCGCTCGAGGCCACGCTCGCGCTGTACCGCGATCCGTCGCGCGCGCTTCGCGAGATTCCGGCGCTGGCGCAGCTGACCGCGGAACTCGAGCCGTTGCGCCGCCGCGCCGAGCGCGTTCGCGCGGCGCTCGCCCAGCCGGCAGTCACGGTGACCGAGAGCGACGCGAGCGTAGGCGGCGGTGCGTTTCCCACGGCGAGAATTCCGTCGATCGCGTTGGCGATCAGGGGCGATGCGTCCACGATCGAGCGCCGGCTGCGCGAAGGCGACCCGCCGGTCATCGCGCGCATCGCCGACGGCCGCGTTCTCGTCGACGTGCGCACGATCTTTCCCGCCGACGACGAAGCGCTCACCGCGGCGATTGGCGCCGCGCTGGCATGACCGGCCGCCCGGCCGCGTTTCTCGACCGGGACGGCACGATCATCCGCGACGCCAACTACATCCGCGACCCGGCGGACGTGGAATTGCTGCCCGGCGTCGCAACGGCGCTGCGGGATCTCAGCGAGCGAGGCGTGGCCGTGATCGTCGTGACGAATCAGTCGGGGATCGCGCGCGGCTTGTTCACGGCCGGCGACTACGAGGCGGTTCGCCAGCGACTCGACGCGTTGCTTGCCGCTCAAGGCGCGCGGATCGACGCGACGTACGTGTGCCCGCACTACCCCGACGTGACAGGGCCATGCGAGTGCCGGAAACCGGGGCTGGCCTTGTACCGCAAGGCGATCCGCGATCACCATCTCGATCCGGCGCGATCGGTGTACGTCGGCGACCGCTGGCGCGACGTCGCGCCCGCACTCGTCCTCGGCGGGTTGCCGATTCTCCTCGACGTCGATTGGACGCCGGAGGAGGACCGCGTGGACGCGCTGCGCAACGGCGTCGCGACGGAAAAGTCCTTGGTGAAGGCGGTCGAGCGCTACCTCGCGACGCTTCCCGCGCCACCCGGCGAGGAATAGAATCCGCGCAATGAAATCGCGCATTGCCGTTCTGGCGTCGGGCGGAGGATCGAATCTCCAGGCCATTCTGGACTACCTCGACATCCTCGGCCCGCGCCGGGCCGGAGAGGTCGTGCTCGTCGCCAGCAATCGACCGGATGCGGGCGCCCTGGAACGCGCCGAGCGCCGGGGCATCGCGACCACCGTGCTCGCGGATGCCGGTCCGTCCGCGCTCGACGAACTGCTGACGTCGCACGAGATCGATCTGGTGGCCCTGGCCGGCTACATCCGCCTCGTGCCGCCGGAAATCGTCGTCAAGTACGACGGGCGAATCGTCAACGTGCATCCCGGACTCCTGCCGGCATTCGGCGGCCCCGGCATGTATGGGCAGCGCGTCCACCGCGCAGTGCTCGAGGCAGGCGCGCGCATCACGGGCGTGACCGTTCACTTCGTGAACGAGCAATACGACCGCGGCAAGATCATCGCCCAGTGGCCGGTGCCCGTGTTCGCGAGCGACGACGCCGGCACGCTCGCCGCGCGCGTGCTGCGTGTCGAGCATCTCGTCTATCCACGCGTCGTGCAGGGTGTGGCGAGCGGCCGGCTGTCGCTTCAGAATTGCGCGACGGCCGGCATCGAGTTCGTGGACTCCAAGCCGTCGTTTACGTTGCTACCACACGAGGACTCCCGCCTTGCCGAGAACATCGACCTCGCGTTGGGCTGCTGAGATGCGCGTCGCGCTCGCCGTGCTGGCCGTACCGGCGTGGCTCGCCGCGCAGGACACCACTGCCACGCCGCCGTACTCGCACGCCGTTGCCACCTGGATCTCGCTCATTGCCACGCCGGGCTACGAGCGACTTGCCGCGGATCGGATCCTGAGCGCTCAGCCGGATTGGACGCGTGACGCCGTCGGCAACCTGATCAGGCGAGCTGGTACCGGATCGCCACTGCGCGTCGTGGCGTGTGGGTTGGACGAAACAGGATATGCCGTCAGCGACATCTCGGACGACGGATACCTGCGCGTCCACGCCGCCGGAAACGGGTCGCACGCCGCGCTCTGGGATCAGTTTCATGAAGGCCAGCGCGTCATCGTCGTCGCGGTCGATCGCGTCAACCCGGCGCGACCGCGCAGCATTCCCGGCGTGATCGCCGTACGCAGCAATCACCTGTGGCGGCGGCGCGTGAACGACGAGCGGCCGGCGACGATCGAGAATCTGTACGTCGACATCGGCGCGTCGTCACGCGCGGAAGTCGAGCGCATGGGCGTGGACGTGCTCGACCCGGTCGTGCGCGATTGGCCCGAGTGGACGTTCAGCGATTACGTCGCGGGCCCGGGTGCCGGCAATCGCGCCGGCTGCGCCGCCGTCGCGGCGGCCGCCGGCGCATCGCGCTTCGTGCAGTCCGGCGAGACGGTGTTCATCATCTCGGCGCAAAAGTCCTTCGGCTGGGTGGGACTGACGTCGGCACTGGCGCAGCTCGGGCGAGTCGACTCCGTGTTTCTCGTCGACGCCGAGCTGTCGGGAAGACGGCCGGGAGCGCGGGCGATCCGCGCGCCATGGCCGGCGGTGAGTCGCGTCAGCGCCGGCGCGGTGATGGCGATCGGACTCCCGGGATTCAACTTTGGTACGCTTGCCGAAGCGCTGCACGAGAGCGACCTCGCTGTGTTGCAGCGCGACGTCGCGCTGGCGTCCGGCATTCGCGGCTTGATGCCGCCGCCCGTCGTCCTGGGACACGGGTGGACGGCCGCGCCGCCGCTGGTCGTGCGCGATTCGCTGTCGCGCTACGCCGACGTACTCGGAAAGCTGACTGACATCTACGCGCCGTCCGGCCATGAGCAGCCGATGCGCGAGGCCATCCTCTCCCTCGTGCCGGCGTGGGCGCGTGGCTCGATCGTCACCGACAGCGCCGGGAACCTCGTGCTGGCCATGGGCCCCAATCGCGACACGAGCGTCATTGTGGCCCACATGGACGAGATCGGATTCGAGGTGACAGGGATCGCGAAGGACGGCACGCTCACGGTTCGTCCACACGGGAGCTTCTTTCCATATCTGTGGGAAGGTCAGCCGGCGCTGCTGCATCGCGATGGCGACAAGATCCCGTCGCGCGACGGAAAGCTCGGCTGTGGCGCGACGCGCAATGGACCGCTGCGCGGCGTGTTCGTGCCGCGCGACAGCGCCGCCGAACGCGAGCCGCGCACGCTGACGGCCTGGTTCGGTCGCGATTCGGCGGAACTGGTGGCGAGCGGCGTGCGCGTCGGCTCGCCGGTCACCGGATTCAAGTGTTCGGCGCGGGTCGGCGACATGCGGCTCACGGCCCGCTCGATCGACGATCGCGCCGGCGTCACGGCGCTCGTCACCGCGCTCGACGACATCGACCCGGCGAAGCTCGATCACAAGGTCATATTCGTCTGGTCCGTGCGCGAAGAGGGCGGCCTGCTTGGCGCCAAGGCCGCCGCGACGGCGTTCGGACCGTCGGTGCACCGCGTGCACGCGATCGACACGTTCGTGTCGTCCGACTCGCCGGTGGAGAGCCGGCGCTTTGCGTATGCGCCGCTCGGCAAGGGCGCGGTGGTGCGCGCGCTGGACAATTCTGACGTTACGCCGCCGGATGAAATCGATCGCGTGGTGAAGCTCGCGCGCGCGTCAGGGATCCCGCTGCAAATTGGTGTGACCAACGGAGGCAACGACGGCTCAGAGTTCGCCCGCGTCGGCGCGCTGGCCGTCGCGATCGGATGGCCACTCCGCTACAGCCATTCGCCCGCGGAAGTCGCCGACCTTCGCGACATTCGCTCGTTGAGCCGCATGGTCGCGGCGCTCACGATGGGACCCCCGCGCGTGCCGGCTCGCACGCCCACTCGCCCTTAATCCTCTCGATTCAAATGCCTCGCGCATTGCTCTCTGTTTCCGACAAGACTGGAGTGGTCGACTTCGCCCGCGCGCTCGCCGAGCTGGGATGGGATCTCGTGTCTACCGGCGGCACGGCGAAGGTGCTTCGCGGCGCGGGACTGGCGCCGCGCGACGTCAGCGAGGTCACGGGATTTCCGGAAATGATGGACGGGCGCGTCAAGACGCTGCATCCGGCGGTGCATGGCGCGCTGCTCGCGCGCCGCGACGTCCCCGAGCACATGGCGGCGTTGGCGGCGCACGAGATCACGCCGATCGATCTCGTGGCGGTGAACCTCTACCCGTTCCGCGAAACGGTCGCGCGAAAAGGCGTCTCGCCCGAGCAGGCGATCGAGAACATCGACATCGGCGGGCCGAGCATGCTGCGCTCGGCCGCCAAGAACTTCGAGTCGGTGTGGGTGATCGCCGATCCCGACGACTACGAGCGCGTGCTCGGGGCGCTGCGTGCCGGAGACGACGATCAGGATTTGCGAAAGCTCCTCGCGGGCAAGGTGTACGCGCACACGGCGGCATACGACGCCGCGATTTCCGCCTGGTTCGCCAAGGAGCGCCACGACAAGTTTCCGGAGACGATCGTCGTCTCGTTCGAACGGGCGCAATCGCTCCGCTATGGCGAGAACCCGGGCCAGTCCGCCGCGTTCTATATGGAACGTCCCGGCGCCGGGCTCGCCGGACTCGCGCAGCGCGGCGGAAAGGAGCTCTCGTTCAACAACATCCTCGACCTCGAGGGCGCGTTGCTCGCGGTCGATCCGTACGACGGCGAGCCGGCGTGCGCCATCGTGAAGCACACCACGCCGTGCGGTCTCGCGATCGGCGCGACGCCGCTCGAGGCGTACAAGAAAGCGCTCGCCTGCGACCCCGTATCGGCCTTCGGCTCGGTGATCGCGTTCACGATTCCCGTCGACGACGCGACGGCGGAAGCGGTGTCGAGCCTCTTCGTCGAGTGCATCGTTGCCCCGGAGTTCAGCGGCGGCGCTGTGGAGATTCTCGGTCGCAAGAAGAACCTGCGCGTGCTCGAGGGCCGCGCCGCGTTGGGAAGCTCGGACAACAATCTCGACTACAAGCGCGTGCGCGGTGGAGTCCTCGTCCAGGATCGCGCGCCGATCGAGATCGATGATCGTGACTGGAAGGTCGCCACGAAGCGGCAACCGACACCGGAAGAGTATCGCGACCTGTTGTTCGTCTGGCGCGCCGTGGCGTCCGTCAAATCGAATGCGATCGTGCTCGCGCGCGACGGCGCGACGATCGGCATCGGCGCCGGCCAGATGTCGCGCGTCGACGCGGCGTTCCTTGCCGTTCACAAGGCGAAGCAGCAGGGGCACGAGACGACCGGCGCCGTGCTCGGCTCGGACGCCTACTTCCCGTTCCGCGACGGCGTCGATCAAGCGGTCGAGGCAGGCGTGCGCGCCATCGTGCAGCCGGGCGGGTCGGTGCGCGATCCGGAAGTCATCGCCGCGGCCGACGAGGCGGGCATCGCGATGATCCTCACCGGCCGGCGGCTGTTCCGCCATTGAGCAGCGTCCGCACGGTGCGAGGCGCCACCGCGTGACCAAGCGGCGGGTCGGCGTCATCGGCTCGTTCGTGTGGGACGTCATCCACGGACGCGATCCGCGCGCGCTGCCGGTCGAGGAGTGGGGCGGCATCACGTACGCGCTCAACGGCCTCGACGCCGCGCTGAACGACGACTGGGAGATCGTTCCCGTCATCAAGGTGGGATCAGACCTCGCGGATCGCGCGGCGCAGTTCCTGACGACGCTGCGCCACATCGCATCCGACGGGCGGCCGATCGCCGTTCCCTACCCCAATCAGCGCGTCGAGCTTCGCTACTACTCGGACGAGCGCCGCAGCGAGATTCTGACGGGCGGCGTTCCAGGCTGGAACTGGCTCGGCCTCAAGCCGGCGCTCGACGCCGCGCGCCTCGACGCGTTGTACATCAATTTCCTGAGCGGCTGGGAGCTGGACCTCGAGACAACGCAGCTGATTCGGCGCCATTTCTCCGGCCCGATCTATTGCGACTTGCACATGTTCGCCTGGGCGGTCCAGGCGAACGGACTTCGCACACTGCGACAGATCCCAAACGTTCGCGAGTGGTGCGAGTGCTTCGATTTCCTGCAGGTGAACGAGGACGAGATGTCGATGCTCGCCCCCGATCCGATGGCGCTCGCCGCCACAGCGCTCCACGCCGGCATCCGGTGCCTCGTCGTCACGCTCGGGAAACGCGGCGTCGTGTACTTCGCGGCACCGGACTTCGAACGGCTCACCGACGTGCGCCGCGGACACCCGCTCAGGGCGCCAGGAGCGGGGGGCCCGGTCAGGACGGCGCTCGTGCCGGTTCCGCGCACGGTGGGCGAAGGCGATCCGACCGGATGCGGCGACGTCTGGGGCGCAACCTATTTCTCCAGACTGCTTGCCGGTGATAACTTTGGCGACGCCATCCTCGCCGCGCATCGCGCCGCGGCGCGCAACGTCGAGTATCGTGGTGCCACCGGCCTTGCGAACTTTCTCCGGGGACAGATCAGCCTCACGTGACCCACGTCATCACCGTTCCACCCTCGCTCGACGACTTCTCCTTCGAACAGGTGCTGGAGCAGGTGGCGAAGCTCCCCGACGACGCAAAGCTCCTCGTGGATGCGCGGCACGCGCGTTGGGCTTCGCCCTACGGCCTCACCGCCCTTCTGGCGCTGGCCCAGACCCGCGCGGAGCGGCCGACGCTCGCAGTGCCCGAATTGGAGGAAACGCTGTCGTACTGGGCACGCGCGGCGTTCTTTCAGCACGCCGAATCGGTGTACGATCTGACGGGGAGCTACCCCAAGCGGCGCGATGCAGGCGAGTCGAACGTGCTGCTCGAGATCACGCCGATCGCGAAGAGCGACGACGTGCACGACGTCGTAGGACGCGTGCAGGAGCAGGCGCAACGCATCATCAAGACGGAGCTCAAGCTCGAGTCCAAGGCGATCATCGGCTTCGCCATGACGCTCTCGGAGATCTGCCAGAACATCATCGAGCACGCCGGACGCGGCGGTTGGGTCGCGGTACAGAGCTACCGCTGGACCAAGCGGCTGGGACGCCGCGTGGTGGTGATCGCGGTGTGCGACGCGGGCCTTGGTTTCCGCCGCTCGCTCGAGTCGATGCCTGGCCATCTGCCGAGCGCCCGCTGGGACGACGCCGCGGCGCTCGAGGAGGCAGTCATTCGCGGCGTGAGCCGGTTCCGCGACCGCGGACGTGGCCAAGGACTCGCCGGTGCGCGAAACTACGTTGGGCGGTGGAACGGCAAGTTGTCGGTCCGAAGCGGCACGGCACGCATTTCGATCGTGCCGAGCTGGGACGACGACGTTCCGCTTGCCGAGGGACTTTCCCCATTTCCAGGCGCGCAAGTACAAGTCATCATTCCAGAGGCCGTTCCGGGCGGAGGTTCTGAGCGATGATGAACCACATCGACGTGAGCAGCGTGCTGCGACAGACGCTCGCGTGCGATCTCTATTCCAATCTCGTCACGCGAACCACCGGCGCGGCCGTGCGGACGCAGATCGAGCAGCTGGTGAGCGAATCGCGCGAGCGGGCGCTCACGGTGATCGACTTCTCGCAGGTCTCGATGATCGACTTCTCCTGCGCCGACGAGATCGTCGCCAAGCTGCTGATGCGCTACGCATCGGACGACGCGCCGCAGAACGCGTACTTCCTCTTTCGCGGCGTGAGCGACGATCACTGGGACGCAATCGAGACCGTGCTCGAGCGCCATGGGCTGGCACTGGCGCTCGAGGATGACGGCCGCGTGCGAGTCGTGGGCGTACTGACCGACGACGAACGTCGCGCGTGGGAGGCGACGTATCGCATTGGTCCCGCCGACGCGGACGAAGTGGCGTTCGCGACCGGATCGGACACGGCGCACGCGCGCGAAGCGCTCGACGCCCTCTGCCGGCGCCGGCTCGTCATGCAGGTCGATGGCCATTACGTCGCCGTGGGCGATCGGCATGGATAGCGAAGCGCTCAATCGGCCGCTTCGCGTCGCGGATCTCATCGCGACCAGGCGCGGCGATCAGGAGCGCGGCCCCATGGTGGTCATGAATCCGCGCGATGCGCGATCGCGCCTCCTGACCGACGGCGAGCTGGCCTGGGTCTACGGACCGCGCCGCCAGGAACTAGCCACCGTCCACGTCGACGACGACGTCCGGTTGGGCGACGTCGTGCTTCGCGACGTGCTCGGCGCGGCCCCATCGGAGACTGTTCGGGTGGTCAAGCCCGACTTCGATCGTCGCGGTCGTCCGTCGACCGCCTACGTCTGAGGAACACGGTGAGTCCACGCAAGTCGGCCGGTCCCTCGCTGTCCACGATGACGGTGCACGCCGGTGCCACCGGACGCGAGTCCGACACCCCGGTCGTTCATCCGCTCTACCAGTCCGTCAACTTCATTCAGCCGCTCGGCACCGGCGAAGGCTTGCGGTATCCGCGTTACGGCAACCTGCCGAACGCGGAGCTGGTGCACGAGCGCGTCGCCGCGCTCGAGGGGGCGGAGAGCGCCGTCTTGCTCAGCAGCGGCATGGGCGCGGTCGCGTGCGCGCTGCTCGCCCTGCTCCGCCCCGGAGACCACATCGCCGCGAGCAGCATGATCTACGGCGGCGTGTCGGCGCTCCTCAGCAAGGAGTTCGTGTCGCTCGGCATCGACGTCACCCTGATCGATCCGTTCGAGGTGCGCGCGTGGCGCCGCAAGCTGCGCAAGTCGACGCGCGCGATCTTCATCGAGACGCCGATCAACCCGACGTGCCGGGTGCTGGATCTCAGGCCGTTGAGCTACATCGCCCGTGAGCTGGGCATCGCGCTCGTCGTCGATTCGACGTTCGCGAGCCCGATCAACCTGCGTCCGCTGGAGCACGGCGCGGACGTCGTCATCCACTCAGCGACCAAATACCTCAACGGTCACTCTGACGTGCTCGGCGGCATCGTGTGCGGCACGGCGTCCTACGTCGAAGAGGTTCGCCAGAAGATGATGTTGTGGGGCCAGGCGCCCGACCCGTTCGCCGCGTGGCTCCTCGAGCGTGGGCTCAAGACACTCGATGTCCGCATCCAGCGGCACAACGAGAACGCAATGAAGATCGCGGAGTGGTGCACCAAGCAGTCGGCGATCAAGCGCGTGCACTATCCTGGCTTGCCCGACCACGCCGATCACGCGGTCGCGTCCGCCCTCATGGATGGCTTCGGCGGCATGATGGCGATCGAGCTCGCTGGCGGAGCCGACGCCGCCGCCGAGTTCCTCGCTAAGCTCAAGATCTTCCGGCACGCACCGAGCCTCGGAAGCGTCGATTCGCTGGTCTCCGAGCCCAGGTACACGTCACACGCCCATCTGACCGCCGCCGAGCGCGCCCGCGCCGGCATTCCCGATGGCTTTTTGCGGCTGAGCATCGGCATTGAAAGTGCTAAAGACCTGATCGGAGACATCGAACAGGCTCTGCATTAGATGGCCGAACCGATCAAAATTGGGGCATCGGACCGACGCAAGCTGGAGCGCCGGGACGCGCCGACGCTCGCCGAGCTGACCCTGCCCGAGCTGCGCCGGATGATGGTCACGACGATCCTCTTCGTGATCATCCTCGTGCTGTTCCTGTGGATGGTTCGGACGGTCATCATCGCGACGATCCTCGGCGTGATCGTCGCGATGTACATGCGGCCCGTCTATCTGTGGATCCTGCGGTTCGTTCCCAACCGAATTGCATCGGCGACGCTCACTCTGCTGCTGCTAATCGGCCCCGCGCTCGTCCTGACGGCATACAGCTACGACGAGATCGCCGACGTGGCGTCGTACGCGAGCGCGCACCGCGACGAGATCGCGACCAAAATCGATCAGTCGCTCCACCGCCTGCCGTTCCTTCAGGCGGCGAACACGAAGGACGCAGTTCAGCACTACGTCGCCGTCGCGACGAACTACGGCACGAACATCCTCGGCAGCTTGAAGAACGCGCTGACCAGCCTCGCCGTGGCCGCGACGATCTTCATGTTCACGGCGTACTACGTGATGGTCGACGCCGACGAGATTGTGGCGTACATCCGACAGCGCATCCCTCCACGCTACGGCGAGCTGTCGACGGCGCTCGAGGCGAACATGCGGGGCGTGCTCTACGGCGCGATCTACTCGACGTTCCTCACGCAGACGATCAAGTCGGTCATCATCCTGGCGATGAACCTCGCGTTCCACGTGCCGCTCGCCGGCGTGCTGGCGATACTGTCGTTCATCATCGGGTTCTTCCCGATCGTCGGCTCGTGGACCGTCTATCTGCCGGTGGCGGCGTGGCTGGCAGTCTTCCGGAACGCGCCAGGACAGGCATTGGCGATGGTGTTGATCGGGTTCGTCGTGAACACGGTGTACATCTCGACCTTCATGCGTCCCAAGATCGCCGCGGCCAGATCGAAGGTGCTCAACTTCTACTGGATGCTGGTCGCGCTGGTCACGGGCGTGTACACCTTCGGGCTCGTGGGCATTCTGCTTGGACCGCTCCTCATTGGGCTGCTCAAGGCAATCCTCGACACGATCACGTCGCAGCCCGCGTGGCAATGGTCCGACGTCGGCGTTGGCGGTGACGCCGGGAGGGTCAATGCGTCTGAAGTTTAGCCATGATACGCTTCGACCACGTCACGAAGATCTATCCGCGAGCCGCCGGCGGATCCGCCGCGCTCAGAGACGTCAGCTTTCGCGTCGCCAAGGGTGAGTTCGCGTTCCTGACCGGTCCAAGCGGCGCCGGCAAGAGCACGATCCTCAAACTGCTGTACATGGACGAGCGCCCGAACAAGGGCGACGTACGGATCAGCGGCTACAGTTCCACGGACATCAAGCAGCGCGACATCGCGAAGCTTCGACGCCGCCTTGGAATCGTCTTTCAGGACTTCCGGCTGCTCGAGGATCGGACGGCGGAGCAGAACGTGGCGTTCGCGCTTGAGGTGACGAACGCGCCGCGCGCCACGATCGGTGACAAGGTGGCGCGCGTGCTCACCAAGGTGGGGCTGGCGTCAAAATCGACCGCCTATCCTCGCGAGCTGTCCGGCGGCGAACAGCAGAGAGTCGCCCTTGCCCGCGCGCTGGTCAACGACCCGTTTGTGCTGATTGCTGACGAACCGACGGGTAATCTCGACGAGCGCGCCACGCGCGGCATCTTCCAGCTCCTGCGGGAGATCAATGCATCGGGCACCGCGGTGGTCATGGCGACACACGACCTCGATCTCGTCCGCAGCAGCGAGTATCGCTGCATCGAGCTCAACCATGGCGAGATCGTGTTCGATTCCGCGGAAGCGGCGAAGATTCCCGTCGAGATCGACTGATGCCATCGCTGCGGACCGCTGTCACGGCGTTTGGCCGAGCCCCTCTGCTCAGCGTGCTGAGCGTCACGACCATCGCGTTCTCTCTGTTCGCGTTCGGTCTGTTCGGGCTCGTCGCACTCAACATCCGAAAGGCGCTCGAGCGGGTCGAGGAGCGTGTGGAGATTCGCGCTTTCATCGCCGACAAGACGCCCATCGAAGTCGTAGCCGCGGCGTCGGATGAGATCGCGAAATTTCCCGAGGTCCTGCGCGTCGACGCGGTGACGCAGGAGGACGCGCTCGAGCGAGCCAAGCGCGAGCTGGGCGAGTTCAAGGACGTCTTCGAGTTCGAGTTCCTCCCCGCCTCACTCGACGTCAAGCTCAAGCCGGGGAACCGCGATCCGGCCACCGTGCGCCGTGTCGCGGACAAGCTCCGCGGCTACGAGTTCGTGGACGACGTGCGCTACGGCGACGAGTGGATCACCCAGCTCTACCGGCTTCGAAACATCGCCGGCGTGGCGGGCGCGGTGCTCGGGCTGGCGTTCGCCGGCGTGGCGGTCATCATCATCGGCGCCACCATACGCATGGCAGTGCTGGCCCGCAGCCGCGAGATCTCGATCATGCGGCTGGTGGGCGCGACGAACGGCTTCATTCGGCGACCGTTTCTCATCGAAGGTTCGATCAAGGGAATTCTCGGTGGTGTGCTCGCGCTGTTCATGTCGTACATCGCCATGCAGGCCCTCGAGCGCTACTTGCACTTCGAGACGGTCTTCTTCACTTCGCGCATCGCGTTCCTCGGACTCGCCTCGGGCGCGCTGATCGGCCTCGCCGGCAGCGCGGTGTCCATCGGAAGGCATCTCAAGCACATATGATCGCGGTGCGCCCGGGTGTGCGAGTCGTCGCTCGAGCCTGCGCGGGCGCCGCGCTGCTCGTATGCTCGATGCTTCTCGCCTGCCCCGGCGCGCTGCGCGCGCAGGATCCGCGGCTGCGCGCGCAGCAGGACACGCTGCTCCGCATTCGCCGTGAGCGCGAGGAGCTCGAGCGTCGTCAGGCGGAGCTGCAGTCGACGGCGCACGACTTGAGCGAAGAGATGGCCAACCTGGACCGGCGCGCCGACGCGACGGGTCGCCTGATCAACGCCATCGACGCGCAGCTCGGCATGATCGCCACCGAGGTGAATTCCGCGTCGCGAAAGGTGAACGTCGCCGAGCGCGAGCTCACCGGGAAGAAAAGCGCGCTGCGGGCGCGCCTCATCGAGATCTACAAGCGCGGCCCGATGTTCACGACGGAAGCGCTGCTCTCGGCGCGCTCGTTTGGGGAACTGGTGGCGCGCTACAAGTACCTCCACCTTCTCGCGCTGCATGACCGGGTGCTCGTGGGACGCGTCGAAGTGCTGCGCAACCAGGTGCGGTCCGAGCGGGAGCGGCTCGTTGGGTTGCAGAACGCGCTGGCCGAGAATCGTTCCGATAAGCAGCACGAAGAAGAAGAGCTGCGGCAGCTCCAGCAGCAGCGCGGCGTGAGCTTGTCGCAAACGGAGGCGCAGGCGAGAGCGACCGCGGCGAGGCTGGCGCAGATCAGAGCGACGGAGTTGCAGTTCTCCAACCTCATCACGTCGCTCGAGACCGACCGCCGCCGCGCCGAGACTGTGCTGCCGAGCATCCGCCGCTCGGTGAGCAGCATTCGCACGAACGACTACGGCCAGCTCGACTGGCCGGTCGACGGTTCTCTCATCTACAGCTTTGGCAAAGCGCAGACGTCGAGCAACACCACCATCCGGTGGAACGGCGTGGGCATCAAAAGCGCCATCGGCGCCGGTGTGACCGCCGTCGCGCCTGGCCGCGTCGTCAGCGTCGGTCCGCTGGGCACGTACGGACTCACCGTGATCATCGACCACGGCGGCGGCGACTACTCGATCTACGGCTCACTCTCGCGCGCCGACGTCCGGCAGCAGCAGATGGTCGCCAAGGGACAGGTGATCGGTGGCGTCGGCATCTCCGATCCCGACCTGCCGCCGCACGTCCACTTCGAGATCCGTCACGCGGGAGCGGACGGACGGCCAGCGTCCGTGGACCCGGCGGGGTGGCTGAGGGATCGCCGGTAGGACGTCTGCCCGCCTAAAAAGGGTCAGAGTCGAATTAATGATGCGCACGGAGTTGCGGCGGCGGGCCCCCCGAGGGTTGCGGGGCACCCGCAGCTGCGACGGCAACGGCGACGGCAACTGCTTTGGGAACGGATCGACGCGGATGGGACCGATCCAAACGGATCGCTCCCCACGCTGGACACGCGCCTGCATCGCCACGCGCCCGGACGAATTCGTCTTGGATAGGGACGCTCCTGCGCGCTTCTGGTGGCTGACCGAGCGGCAGTTCCAATCAAAGCCCCCTCTCAGCCCGTTGGAACGTTACTCTTGTCCGGCGAGATCCGTGAAGACCGGTAGAACTCGAATCAAAAGAACGCAATTCGACTCTGACCCTAATTGCGCTGACGGCGCCTTCCGCGCGCTACATTTCGCAGATGCCCGAACATGTGGCCAAACGCTGCGCTGTTTGCGGGCGGTTTCGCTCCTACGAACCCGACGATCGCTACTGCATCGGCTGCGGACATGACGGCCTCGAGTCGGCCTGCACTTGTGGACGGTCGTTCGAATTCGCGCT
>DATJHY010000104.1:0-9516 GCA_035493635.1 Gemmatimonadaceae bacterium
CGGGCGGCGCGGGCGGCCAGCCGAGCGCAGCGAGTTTCGCGCGCTGTGCCGGCGTGAGCACCACCTGCTGTTGTGCCAGAACCAGAACGACGGCGGTGAGCATCACCGCCGATAGAGATACGCGAAACAGCTACTGCGGCAAGCCTACGCGAACAGTTGCGACGACGCGGAGCTGGACGGGGGTGGTGGACGCATGCCCGCGAGCGCTTTGCCGGCATCACTCCAACGCGAGCGCATCCATTCGGTGAGCCACAGGGGGAGCGAGCGGCCGCGCTCGATCGGCTCTTCGCCGACGACCGGTTTTGTTCCCGTCAGCATCTCGCGGGCGAGCGACTGCACGGCGGCCATGTCGTTGCGGCGCGAGGCCGGCTTGCCCAGCGCGACGGCGATGCCGGTATCGGCCACGAACACGCCTTCCTCGGCGAGCAGGACGTTCTCGGGCTTGATGTCGCCGTGCGCGATCTCCTGCGCGTGCGCATGCGCGACGCCGCTCAATACACCGCGCAGGATTTCGACCGCGCGCGCGAGCGGCACGGCGCCGTTGTTGCCGATCCACGCGCGCAGCGTCGTGCCTTTGATGAAGGGCCGCGTGTGATAGACGAACGAGCCGGCCCGGCCGGCGCCGCGCGGCTTCACCAGGTTCGTGTGCCGGAGCTGGTCGGCGAGCAGCAGGACCGCGCGCTCGAAGTGCAGATCATTGATTCCCAGCGATAGCGCGGCCGGGAGTACCTTGATGAGCAGCTCGGTACCGTTTTGCGATTGGGTGGCGACGAAGAGCCTGTACTCGCCCACCGGACGCACTTCGCGCTCGATCCGGTACAGGGGGCCGAGGGCTTCCGCTAGGGCGGCGCGGAGTTCGGACATGGTTGGCAAGTTAGCGCGGACCCCGGAGATGGGAAGGGACTACTCTCCGGTCTCGCGTCTAATCCCTTGGTATAGGTTTTGAGCCTGAGCGCGCTCGCCGGGGGAGCCGAAAATCTTTTCCCCGTCGAAGCGGCCATTCTCGATGAAGATCTCCGAGATCTTGTTTCCGGCGATTACGCTCCCTGCTACGTACACCCCCGGCACCGAAGTTTCGAGCGTGTCGCGGTCGATTTCGGGGCGTCCCGTTGTTGCGTCGAACGCGATCCCGAGCCGCTTGAACAGCTCGAGGTCGGGACGAAAGCCGATGAGCGGATACACGCGGTCTGCCGGAATGCGCTCCTTGGTATCGAGCACGACGTGGCGTGGCGCGATTTCCACCACGCGACTGCCGAGGCGCGCCTGGATCTCTCCCGCCTTGATGCGGTTCTCGAGATCGGGCCGGAGCCAATACTTCACGCTCTTGGGCCACGCGGTGCCGCGGTAGACGATCGTGGTGCGGGCGCCCGCGCGAAACAGCTGCAGCGCCGCCTCGACCGCGGAGTTCTTGCCGCCGATCACGACGACGTCCATTCCGTAGGATTTGTGCGCTTCGTCGAAGTAGTGATGGACGTGGGGCAGATCTTCGCCGCTGACGTCGAGCCGGTTCGGTTGATCGAAATAGCCGGTCGCGAGCACGAGCGTGTCGCAGCTGATCTCTTCGCGACCATGCAACGTCTCGACGTGAGTGCGGTCGATCAGCTTGGTGTAGGTGCGGACGCGAATGCCCTCGTTCCGTGCGACACCGCGGTAGTATTTCAGCGCCTCTTCACGCGTCGCTTTGGCGCCGGCGCACACGAGCGGGTGGCCGCCGATCTCCAGCCGCTCGGGCGTCGTAAAGAAGGACATGTTGATGGGATAGCGCAGGATCGAATTGGCGATCGCGCCCGCGTCGATGACGAGGGGATCCTTACCCCGGCGTTTCGCGGAAATGGCGCAGGCCAGGCCGATCGGCCCGGCGCCGACGATGATGACGGCTTCGTGCACTATCTCGGATTTGCGTGCAGACGCAGCAGTTCGTCAAGCCGCTCCCGGAGCTCCGGGCGAATCGTGTCGTCGAGGCGCAGGTCGTGATTCGCCAACATGTTCTGGATGTCGATCGTGTCCAGGCCCGCGCTCCGGGCTTCCTCGATCACGTTGATGAAGTGGAGCTTGGCTTCCTGGATCAACGTGCCAAAGTGATTGTCGCCGCGCTCGCCGAGGGCGAGGGCGAGCAGATAGAGGTCCCGCGCGGCGTCGAGGCGCTGCGCCAGAAAGTCGTGCGTTTGCTCGGGGATGGCATTCATACAGCGACCTTTCTCACGGTAGGGAGGCGTCGGGAGTCCTACTCGTGGCGGAGAAAGGTGTTCCAGGCCTAATGCGGTCCCGGTGAACCGGGGCTGCGCGAAGCGCCGCGGATGATCTCGACGCGCAGCTCCACCCACCCGTCCACCTGCTGATACGCCACCCGCAGGGTGTGCCTCCCGGCGCTGAGCGGCGCGTAGTCCACCTGCGACTCGTGCGGCGTCCAGTCATCGATTACCAGCGAGTCGTCGACCCACACTCTGATGGCGTCGTCGCTGATGGTCCGCAGTGAGTAGATCCCGGGCGCCAGCGTCACCGTTCCATTGGCGTCGAGCGACCAGTGCTCCGCTGGAAAGAACGCCAGCGTCTTCGGCGGCCGGTACCACATGAAATCGAGACGCGAAACGGCTCGGGACACGGAGTCGCTGGAGAGTCTGATCGTCCAATCGATGCGCGGCTCGAAGCGTCCGTAGGAGAATCGCTTCCCCTTCGATTCGAGCGTCAGCTCCCAATCGTCGGCTGACGGCGTGACGACGACCGGCTCGCCGATCTTGCCTCGCTCAGGGCTCACGCGCGTGACACCGCGCTGCCCGACCACCCGCCACGAGCCTGATGGCCCGAGTGTCGCGAGCCGCAACGGAATCGCGCGCGTCGAGTCGAGTGGCCACAACTTCGGGGCCCTCCAATCGTACGGGCCCCATTCATCGACGATGATCGCGGATCGGTCTTTGGCCGCCAGCCCGGACGGCCGTGGCGGCGACATCCGATCGGTCATGAAGCCGGTCGTCGTACTCGCGGTGTCTACTCCACTCGTGTTGCGGATGTTGAGCACAGTCCGGTTGCGCAAGAATTGGTTGTCGGTGATCTGATAGTCGCGGCTCGAGGTATCGTGATGCTTTGGATATCCCCAGTCGGACGGCTCGATCGAATCGGCCCACAGCCGGATTGCCGTAGAATCGCCGTCGAATCGGTTCCCTGTGATCGTGTTATGCTGCCCGTGCTCGATCGCAATACCTGTGCGGTTGCCGTGAAATTGGTTGGCGCCAATCTTCGTGTCGTAGCTGTAACCGCCCCAGATACCGTATTCGCTCCCCCAGGCCCGGTTGACCATGATCGTGTTACGGCTGAATGTCGCCTCGATACCATTGGCCGTGGCGTAGCTGACGTCGTTGCCGAGAAACACGTTGTCGTTGGATCCGCCCGTCCCCGAATCCATCGTCGTCTGGCCCGCCCACAGGAACACGCCGTCGCCGCCGTGCGTCAACGAGTTGGCGATCACCACGTTGCTGTCGCTCTGCTCGAACAGCAGCAGGTCCGCCGAGTCCTGGCCGCGCGTGTAGATGCCGTGGCTGTAGCCACGGACGTTGAAGTCGAGCGCGTTGTGCATGATCGAATCGTGCGACGAGCGATACAGGCCGATGCCGAGCCCCGAGTTGAAGGCAAACGTATTTTCCCGAATCGCGACGGCATCGCTGCGCACGAGCAACAAGCCGTTCATGCCACCCATCGCGCTGTTGCCCCGCACCGTCCCGCCCTTCACGTCCTGCAAATAGATCGCGGCCCCGAACCTGAGCCACTCGTCCTTCTCGTTGTGGTGAAACGACAGCCAATCGACCAGGCTCTCGTGCTCGCGGAGGCTGAACAGTCGCGGCTTCCACATCTTCCGAAACTCGACGTGCTCGATCGCAAGGCGACGGGTCCCGCGCGCCAGGATCCCGACTTTGTAGCCGAAGAGATGAGCGTTCAGAATGCGCACGTTCTCACCGCCATCGACGATGATCGCGGTGTCGGTCGGGGTATCGGGATCGGCGGTTGAGTCGCTGCCCCGGAGCGTGGCGCCGCCAAAATCGACGGTGATGTTGTCGCCGCGAATCGTGATGGGCGCGCCGTTCAAGCGATAGGCCCGGGGCACCACACGCCCGGAGTGGGTGATGACCATCCCCGGCTGCAGCGCAATCGGGGCTTGCGTAAGAGCGAGTATCAGCCGCACCATGTTGGCAACTTATGCTCGGCGCCCAGCTTCCGCCTGTTACCGCGTTGCCGTTCGTGGCGCTGCTTCTCGCGATCGCGCTCATGCCGCTCATCGCGCCCGGGTGGTGGCATCTCAATCGCAACAAAGCGCTGGTCGTGACGCTCATCTCGCTCCCCGTGCTTACCTACTTCCTTCTCGGCTTGGGCGTGGAGGGGCGGGAGCTGCTGCACGAGAAATTCCACGAATACCTGAGCTTCATCGTCGTGATCGCGGCGCTGTTCGTGGTCGCGGGCGGCATTCACATCCAGGGGTCATTCGCCGGCACGCCCGCCGTGAACACGAGCGTCCTGGCCGTCGGCGCCGTGCTCGCCAACATCCTCGGTACGACGGGCGCGTCGGTGCTGCTCATCCGGCCGCTGCTCCGGGCCAACAAGCGGCGCAAGCGCGTCGCCCATACCGTCATCTTCTTCATCTTTATAGTGGCGAACTGCGCCGGGCTCCTCACCCCGATCGGCGACCCACCCCTGCTGCTCGGGTTCCTGAAAGGCGTGCCCTTCGATTGGACCCTCAGGCTGTGGCCGCAGTGGCTGCTCATCAATGCCGCCCTGCTGTTCATCTTCTTCTGCTGGGACACCTGGGCGCTGAACAAGGACGAAGTCGAGCTGCCGGGTTCGCAGCACGACGAGGTGAAGATCCACGAGCCGCTGCGCGTCCGGGGCACTGCCGAGCTGCTCATCCTGGTCGGCATCCTGACGACGATCATCTCCGCGGGACGAGCTGCGGCGGCCGGCCATCCCTGGCACCGTAACCTGCAGGAGGTGCTGATCGCGCTGCTGGCACTGATCGGCTACCTCGCTGGCTCACAAGAGCGCCGCGTCAAGAATGAGTTCGCGTTCGGCCCAATCATCGAAGTGGCCGTGCTGTTCGCCGGGATATTCGTCACGATGACGCCGATGCTCGAGCTCTTGAACGCGCACGCCGGCGAGCTCGGCCTGAGTAAACCGTGGCACTTCTTTTGGACGTCCGGCGGGCTATCGAGCGTGCTCGACAACGCGCCGACCTATCTCGTCTTTGTCGCCACCGCCGCGGGCTTGCACGGCGTCGCGCCGCACGGCGCCTACATCGGCGCGCTCGCGCTCGATTCAACCACGGGGGGCGGCCAGTTGATCGCGGCAATCTCGACGGGTGCCGTGTTCATGGGCGCGAACACCTACATCGGCAATGCACCTAATTTCATGGTGAAGGCGATTGCCGAGGCGGGCGGCGTCAAAATGCCTTCCTTCTTCGGCTACTTGGCCTACAGCATTGGAATTCTGCTTCCGCTGTTCCTTATAGTATCGGTGGTGTTCTTCCGATGACTTTCACTCCGCTTGCCGCGCAGCGGCGCGCAATCGAGGCGGCGATGGGCCCGGTGCTCGTGGTGGCGGGGCCCGGCGCCGGCAAAACGTTCTGTCTCATCAGCCGGATCGAACATCTCATCGCGGGCGGCATCGATCCACACCGCATTTGCGCCATCACGTTCACCAACCGCGCCGCCGAAGAGATCGCCGTGCGCCTCGGCCCGCGGGCAGACCAGATCACGCGCGGCACCATTCACGCGTTCTGCCTCGCGCTGCTGCGTGAGCACGCCGAGGCGGCGGGACTCCGCAAGGGCTTCGGCGTGGCCGATGACGACTATCAACGTGTGATCCTCAGCCGCCTGCGCGTCCCCGCCGATCGCCGTGGGCAGCTGCTCAATCTCTTCGGGCGCCATCGCTTCCAAGGTTATCGGCTGACGCCCGGCGACATCCGGCTGTTCCACGAATACACGAGCTGGCTCGCGCACCGCAACATGGTGGACTTCGATCAGCTGATCACGAAGGCCGAGCCGCTGGTCGATCGCGTGCGCGATCGCTGGGATTATGTGCTGGTGGACGAGTTCCAGGACGTGAATGCGGTGCAGTACGACCTGCTCAAGAAGCTCGCCCTCCCGCACGGCAACTTCTTCGCGGTGGGTGACGACGAGCAGTCGATTTTCGCCTGGACCGGCGCCGATCCGTACGTGCTCGTGCGGTTCCAGCGTGACTACGACGTCGAGCCGATCATCCTGGACAAGAACTGCCGCTCGACGCGCCAGATCTTCGAGACAGCGCGCCGCGTGCTCGCGCAGAACCCGCAGCTCTTCACCAAGCAGCTCACGGCCGACCGCGAATCAACGCATGAGGTGCAGGCGTTCACGTTCAAGGACGAAGAAGAGGAAGCCGCGTGGCTGCTGAACGATCTCACCCCGCCCTGGGGCGACTGCGCCATCCTGTACCGCAAGCATCGCGTCGGCGAGTACGTCGAGGGCCGGCTGTTGCGCGCCGGCATTCCGTGCCGCCTGGCGCGCGGCCGCTCGCTCATGGAAGACGACGTCATCAAGTACGTCGTCACGGCGCTCCGCGTCGTCCGCCATCCGAACGACCCCGTCGCGCTCGAGGCGTTCGCGCGTTGCGTCTTGTCCGAGCACTTCCTGCAAGAGGTCGAGGCGGCGATCGAGCATAGCACCGAGGATTTCCTCGCCTCCGTGCGATCGCTCGCGACCCGGCGGCCGAGCCAGGATCCTGACACCAAAAAGCTCTGGCGGCTGGTCTATCAGGTCGAGAACCTTCGGGCCTTGCCCCGCTCGCACGGCACGTTGCAGGCCGTCGTCGACGAGCTCTTGTCGCAGAGCATCGGCCCGTATCGCAACGCGCTCGAAGAGCGCCACGACGAGCTCACCGATCCGGCAACGATCCCCGAGGCTCGCGAGGTCGCCGCACGGCTACAGCACGCGATCGCGCACGACGAGGCGATCAGCGTGGACTCTGTAGCGCTCCGCGGGATGCTGATCGCGGCCGGGGTTCGTAAGGTGAACACGACGCACGACGCACCACGCGCGACGCACGTCAGTACCGATCCGGTCACCCTCTTCAAAGCCCTCCAGCTCGTCCACGCGCGAGATCTCGATGCCAGGCTGGAGCGCTACGTCACCTTCGATTTCGAAACGACCGACACCGACGCGGCGACCTGCGGCGTCGTGGAGATCGGTGCCGCGCGTGTCGTGAACGGCGAGATCGTCGAGCGCTTTCATTCCTTGATCAACCCATACAAGCCGATCTCCGCGGGTGCCACGAAGCTGCACGGCTACACCGACGCGGACGTCGCCTCCGCCGCCCCCTTCGCGGCGGTCTTCCCACAGTTCAGGGCCTTCGTTGGCTCGGACATCCTCGTCGCCCATAACGGCCAGAAGTTCGACATCCCCGTGCTCCGGCGGCTCGCGAACGTCGACGACATCGTTTTCTACGATACGCTGCCGCTCGTGCGCTCGTTGTCGCAGGACAGCGCGAAGCTCGAAGACATCGCGCACCGCTGCGGCATCGACGTCGGCCGCGCGCACCACGCGCTCGACGATGCCTGCACGCTCGCGCTCGTGTACAAGGTGCTCGAAGCGCAGCGCGTCGTGCGCGCGCGCAAGGCCGTCCTCAACAACGTGCTCGATTATCTGGGCCTTGCACTCGCCATCGAGAACGGCGCCCGCTCCAGCGAGCAAGAGCTCCTCTTCAACCTCGGCCGCCTCCGCGCGTTGGGGCGCTACAGCGACGCGCTCGAGTTCTACGCGGTGGGACGACAGCCGGGAGATCCGGACGTCGAAGAAATCATTCGGCGGCTGGGCGGGCGCTCGCTCATGACGCGGCTGCGCGCCGAAACCGATCCGGCACAGCGCTATCCGGCCGCCGTCGCGCGACTCGGCGCACTGATGGTCGAAGCCGGATCGCTGGACGAGAGCATCGATCAACTGCTCGAGCGCGTCGCGCTATCGACTTCGGACGGGGCGGATGTCGCGCCCGATCGCATCAATCTCTTGACGCTGCACTCGACCAAAGGCCTCGAGTTCGAGCGCGTGTACGTCGTGGGGATCGAGGACTATGAGATCCTCGGCTTTCAACCGATGAAAGAAGAGATCGAGGAGGCGCGTCGCTTGCTCTACGTGGGAATGACGCGAGCGCGCGAGCGGCTGGTGCTCACCCGCGTCGAGCGCCGCTTCGGCCGCGACGCGGGTGGCAGCAGCCTGCTGCAGGAGATGGGCCTAGAAACCGAAGCGATAGCTTAGGCCTGCGGTATACGTCACGTCCACCATGTTCCGGTGGAAGCCCGCCATGTTCCAGTTGTACGTCAGCCCCTTCACTTCCCCCACGATCTCGACCGGCGTCTGCGGCACGGCGAAGAACATGCCGCCGCCGTACATCAACGCGGGCCGGGTGGCCGGGCTGAAGTTGTCGACGCCGAGCTGATCGATCGTCACGGCGCCGACACCGGCGAAGACGAACGGAGCTGCATTGCGCGCGAGCTGGTACCGATACTCGCCGTGCACTCCATAGTAGAAGCGGTTCACGTCGTGCCCGGCGAGCGGCGTGGCGCCCTCCACCGGATTGCGTGTGTACGTAAAGTCACCCTGAATCGAGAAGGAGTTATTCAGCCCGTAGCCGATGCTGGCGCCGACGCTGTAGCCGGGCATGAACCACGCTGGGGGCGACGACTTGAGATCGGCAAGATGATCGGCGCCGCCGCCGAACGCGGTCACGATGAATTGACGTTGGGCTCCCAGTGGCGCGGCGATCAGCAGCAATAAGGCGGCAACGCGAGCAGGACGAAGCATGATGGGCTCCTCGTGAAGTTCAACGAGGCAACCTATCGACCCGGATCTAAAGAAACGCTTAGACGCTTCTTAAGGCCGCTGCACCTTCGGAATCGTCAGATCCGCGCGGCTCTCCTTCGATAACGCAGTATCGGCGCCGATCTCCGGTCCGTAGACGCGCCGTAGCGCGTTGAGGTACTGACCCTGGAGCCCCGCGAGCGTGTGATGCTCCTGCGCGACCGCGGTGCGCAGCTCGGGATGCGTCAGGAAGTCGAACAACACCGCCGCTTCGATCTGGGCATCGATAAGGAACGCGTGGTGCCCGATCTCGGCGAACGTGTCGTCGCGCATGCCGTAGGTGTGGTTCGCAAATGACGAGCTGCGGACCGTGATTCCCACGCCCGGGATGTCTCGGCTCACCGGCCCCGTTTCCTCGTAGCCCGCCGGCCGTCCTTTCTCGTCTTGCAGACCGGGCGCGCCCAGCTTCGTGGCGTATGCGAAGAACAGCTCTTCGAGGCTTGCGACCGTGACGCCGTCGCGGTACTCGCCATAGCGCGTGACGCTCACCTCGGTACCGGTCATCTCCGCGGCGCCCTTCGCGGCATCGTCCATCATGCGCGCGATGTGCTCGAGGTACACCTCGTCGGGAAAGCGGATGAAGTAATCGACGACGGTGTGATCGGGCACGACGTTCGGCGCGATGCCGCCCTCGGGAATCACGCCC
>DATJHY010000105.1:0-6839 GCA_035493635.1 Gemmatimonadaceae bacterium
CTACCGAGGTCGATGCGACAGAGCAAGTAACCACTTACATACTTCCTCGGTGGTTCCTCGAAACTGTTCCGATCCATACGACGGCCGGCACCCCGACCAACGGACAAAAAAAAGAGCCCGGTTTTCGCCGGGCTCGCCTCCCACCGATTCGATTCTGCGCTATCGATGGTCGTCTGTCGCGCGCGGCGCCACCGGTCCCTTCCTCGACTCAGGCTCGATCGAGTCCTTGAGATCGTTGAAGAACCCCCACGTCCATCCGATCAATGGAATGGTCAAGAAAAACCACCATGTCATCGCGCCATAGAGCGGCATTCCCGGGAAATACATCGAATACGAGAGCTTCGTGTCGTTGTACGTGATGAACAGGAACACGAAGAGCGCCGCTGAGAGCAGCCAGCATATCACGAGCAGCACACCGTGACGGCGACGGTCGACCATGGTTGTCCTCGATCGAAATTGACGCGATCCATCCGACTCGCAATGGCGAGCCGGTCGTGAAGATAACGGCACGTCCCTGGCGATAGCCAGTACCGCCTGCCGCGCTCGCGCCGGGTTCGCGGGTCGCGTAGCCGACTTCGTTGGGAGGCGTATATTGTGTCGTCGACGGCGGCTCGCTCCGAGACAAACACCGGCATTAGTCGCACATGGCCACCAATATGATTCGCCGGCCCTCCCGGGCCCACACGCGGAAAGATTCGGCTGACCTCACCGCCGCGCTCGATGCCATCCGCCGCATCGTACAGGCGCTCCGGGTCTCCGCGCGCGCCGCCGAACGACGGTTGGGCGTGAGCGGAGCCCAACTATTCGTCCTCCACGCGCTCGCCGAAGCGCCCGCCCAATCGCTCAATGACCTGGCCGCGCGAACGTTCACGCACCAGAGCTCGGTGTCCGTCGTCGTCGATCGCCTCGTGCGGCGTCGCCTTGTCTCGCGCAGTCGTTCCGCCGAAGACGGCCGCCGCGTCGTGCTCGCGCTCACGCCATCCGGACGTTCACTGCTTCGCTCGTCTCCGGAGGTTGCCCAGATCCGCCTCATTGCCGCCCTGCGCAACCTCTCCGGTACCGAGTGTCGCGTCCTCGCGCGGCACCTCGGCCGCATCGTGCGCGAAATGGGCGCCACCGAGGCACCCATGCTGTTTCTGGAAGAAGGCATGCACGGCCCCGTCCGCGCATCGCGAACAGGCCGGCGGCCGCGCACCGCGTCGGACTGACGCAATCGAGCGGCACCGTGCGCGCCACGTGGTCGTCGGTCGCCCGGCGCGCGACAGCCATCTTGCTGCTCGCCGCCGCGCCCAACGTTGCGGCGCAAGCCGCCGACACGACCGACACCAGCGACATCCCTCGGCCCATGCCCGGCGAGTTCGGACTCGCCGGATCCCAGACGCCAGACATCGCGCGCCTCCTCGCCGTGCGCTCGGCGAGCGACGCATCGCCGTCGCCGGATGGCGAGCAAGTCTCGTTCATCACGAGCACGACGGGCCTTCCACAGATTTGGGCGGTGAGCGTCGCCAGCGGATTTCCGGGTGTGCCCGCGCCGCATCAACTGACGTTCACCGAAAACGGCGTCACCACGCAGGCATGGTCGCCAGCCGGCGGATGGATCTTCTACGCCGCCGATCGTGGCGGCAATGAGCGACAAGGCTACTACCTGATCTCGCCCGATGGCCTCGAGGAGCGCGAGCTCCTGCCGCCCGACGGCTCGTTCCGCGAGTTCGGCGCCTGGTCGCCCGATGGCCACCGCATTGCGTTTTCGTCGACCGCACGCGACGGATCCGACTTCGACGTCTACGTGCAGGACATTTCGCCTAACGGGCAACCGTCCGAGCCCCGCCGCGTGTTCCAGGCCAGCGGCGGCGTCACCGTTGCCGCCTGGCGCCCGGACGGCAACGCCCTGGTCCTGTCCCGCGCCCGCGGCGAGACGACGAACGATCTCTACCTGCTCGACCTGACGACCGGAGCGCTCGACACGTTGTTCGCGCCCGACAGCGCCGCATCGTTCCGCGGCATCTCGTGGTCGCCCGACGGCCGCGGCTTCTATCTCTCCACCGACGACGGCCGCGACGTGGCGGGCCTCGCGTATTACGACACCACCCAGCGCGCGCTTTCGTGGATCGGTGCCAGCCGGCATCCCGTGGACGAGGTGTCGTTGTCCAGCGATGGCCGCTGGCTCGCCTGGACCGAAGACGTGAGCGGCGCGAGCGACCTGCACCTGCTCGATCTGCACGCCACCGGAGCCGAGCAACAGCCGTCTCTGCCTAACGGCAGGTACGACATCGCGTGGGCGCCGCACGCCGGCGTGCTCGTGATCCGCGCGGCGGGCGCCCAGCTGCCCGGCGACATCTACCTCTACGACGCCACGAGCCACCGCCTAACACGCGCCACGCGGTCGGCCACGGCCGGCCTCGATGCCGATCAGTTCGTCGCGCCGCGCGCCGAGTCATTCCCGAGCTGGGATGGCGACACCATTCACGGACTGCTCTACCTGCCGCCCGAGGCGGGTAAGCGCAAACCGCCCGTTCTGCTCGCTCTGCACGGCGGGCCCTCGAGCCACGCCAGCGCCGCGTTCCAACCGCTGTTCCAGTTTCTCCTAACGCGCGGCATCGCGGTGTTCGACCTCGACTACCGCGGCTCCACGGGATACGGCCGGCACTTCGCCCAGCTCGACGACGGCCGCCGCCGGATGGACGCCGTTCGCGACATGGCCGGCGCCATGGACTGGCTGGCGCGCAACCGACTGGCGGACACATCGCGCGCCGCCGTGTACGGCGCCTCGTACGGAGGGTTCATGGCATTCGCCGCGCTGGCTTTACTCCCTGGTCGATTCAAAGCGGGCATCGGGATCGCCGGCGTGTCCAACTGGATCACGGCGCTCGCCACCGCGTCGCCGATGCTCAAGGCGACCGATCGCGTCGAGTACGGCAACGTCGACGACAGCACGGATCATCAATTCTTGGCCGACATCTCGCCCATCTCGCACGTCGACAGCATTCGCGCGCCGCTGATGGTGATCCACGGCGCGAACGATCCACGCGACCCAGTGGCCGAAGCCGATCAGCTCGTGGCCGCCATCCGCGCGCATGGCGGAACGGTAGAGTACCTCCGCTTCCCCGATGAAGGGCACGGGCTTCGCAAGACGTCGAACCGCGTGCTCGCGTATCGGCGCATTGCTGCGTTTCTCTTGCGCGCGCTCGCTCCCGCAACGCCGGAGCGCACACGATGAGAGTCCCGCTGCCGCTCGTCGCACCGCGCGCGCTCCGTTGGGCAGTCGGCGCGGCCTGTCTTGCCGCCACCGGGGTGCGGGCGCAAGTCGTGCGCTTCGGCGTGATGGAAGACAGCGCGCGCCGGGCGTTGCGCGCCGCATGGCGTGACGATTCCGCCCAGCCGGAGCGGGCGTATTGTGTGCGACGCGCGCGCATCGTCGCGCGTGTGATCTCGCCGACCAAGATCGACAGCATCTTTCACGTACTCGAGGTGCGACCCGCGCACGCCGACGCCGCGTCGCCTAACCATGTCTCGTTCGCCTGTCACGCGGGCACGCCGGAGTTGCACACCCACACGCCCGCGACGTGCCTTACCGACGATCCACAGTACTGCGCTGCCGGCGGACCCGAAGCATACAGCTGCCAGCCGAGCCGCGAAGATTACGAAAAACTGATCGAGCGCGGCGATCCATTCGCCGTCATTCAGTGCGACCGCGTCGCCTTCCGCTTCTACTATCCGAGCGAGTACGTGTCTCCCGCCAAGGACGACACGGTGTCGCGCCGAACGCATCGCGCGTCAATCGCGCCCAACAACGCGCGATTCATTACACGATTCTCACTCTGAACGACTGCCACATCGCTGCGCGGAATTAAAGTCGCACAATCATCGACGGTCGCGTGAACGTCCCGTCGTCGCCGTGATCCATCGGTCCATTGCTTGCTCAGGTGCTACGTGCGCCCCGGACTCGCGCACTTCAGCGACGAGCACCACGGAAGGCGATCGTCAATAGCAGATGCTTCAGGAGGATATCCTATGATCCGGAAGATCACCGCGCTCGTTTGCTCGCTCGCGCTGGTCCCCGCACTGGCGTTCGCGCAGCAGACGACACCACCGACGCACGACACGACAACGCGGATGGACACCACTACCAAGATGGACACGACCGGCAAGGTCACGCAGGACACGTCCTACGGAAAACTCGGTACGCCGCTGCAGGCCGCACACAATCCGGGCCTCTCGAGCGACCAAGTGAAGCAGCTCCAGAAAGCCATCAATTCGAACGGCTGTGATGCCGGATCGGCTGATGGCGTGTGGAGTGCAAAGACTGAACAGGGTGTCCAGTGCATCCGTCAGCAGAAGAACATCACGAGCACCGACATCAACGACGTGCTGAAGGCTCTGAACCTGAGCTTCACGGTGAAGAGTGACTCGTCGAGCATGCCGCACGACACGACTAGCCACTGACGCTTCTCGATCTCGCCTTCCCGGTCCAGTCCAGCGGATCCGGAGGGCGCTCCGGGGGCGCCCTGCGCGTCCGCTGATGTCAGAACCCCCATGCCCGATCGTTGGGCATGGGGGTTTCTGACATCAGGAAGCCGGCTGTTCTCCCAGGGCGACCGTTCGCATGAAGGCGTTGTACACGTCGGGGCGCCACCATCCCCGGGACTCGCGCATGCGGCGCAGCGCTTCCTCGAGCGGCAGCGCGCCACGATAGCTGCGCGTGGTCGTGAGCGCGTCGAAGACATCGACGATGCAGATGATCTGCGCCGACAGCGGGATTTCTTCGCCGCGCAGCCGGTCCGGATAGCCCGAGCCGTCGTACTTTTCATGGTGCCAGCGGATGATCGGCTTGAGATCCCACGGGAACTCGACCGTCGCCAGCAACTCGAGCCCCCACACCGGGTGCATCTGCATGATGGCGAATTCGTCGGCGGTGAGCGGACCCGCCTTGTTCAAGATCTCATGCGGCACGCGAACCTTGCCCAGGTCGTGCAGGTACGCGCCTAACCGAATGGTGGTCTGCTCGCCCTCGTCCAGTCCCAACGCGCGCGCCACTTCGATCGCGTACTGCGCCACGCGCTCGCAGTGCCCGAACGTATAGCTGTCCGCCGATTCGATCGATTGACCCCAGTCGCGCACGATCGCAAGGAATGTGGCCTCGAGGTTCGCGCGTTTGGCGTCGACGTCGACCAAGTCGCGGCGCGCATCGAGGCGCCCGAACAACCGGTGCGCCGAGTTGAGCAGCGTGAGCGCTTCCTGGTTGCGTCCCATCGCCTGAAACAAGCGCGCGAGCTCGCGCGAGCTTTCGGCTTCGCTCAACACCGATCCCGTCGACACCGCGTGGTCGATCGCGGCGCGCAAGCGCGACTCGGCGAGCGCGTGGCGGCCGGTCTCGCGGAACACGACGCCGATCACCTTATAGGCATCGGCCTTGTCGAGGCGCGCGCCGAGCTGGTCGAAGATGCCTAACGCTGTCTCCGCGCTGTGGCGAGCGGTGTCGTAGCGCTGGCGTGCGAGGTGCACCTCGGCATGATTGAGCAGACACAGCCCGCGCAGGTGCACGTCGCCGATGGATTCGGCGATCGCGATGCTCTGCGCGTAGTAGCGGTCCGCGTCATCCCACAACTCGCGGTCGGCGCTCAGCATGCCGAGGTTGTGGTAGGCGATGGCGCAGCCCTTTTCGTCACCGAGCGTCCGGCAGGCATCGAGAGAACGCTGATAGTGCGACAGCGCGGCCGCCACGTCGCCCTGCGTGTTGGCGAGGACGCCGAGGTTTTGCTCGACGCGCGCGCGCAGCTCGAGCACGTCGCCGCCTAACTCCAGTGCGCGGTGGAACGTGTCGCGGGCCGACGGGATGTCGCCAGCCTCGAACTCGAAACCGGCGAGGGCGTTCAACGCCTCCGCGGCAAGCAGCGGGTGCTGCGCCTCGACCGCGACGTCGCGACTGCGCTCGCACAGGGCGCGCGCGCGCGTCGCGTCGTTGCGATGGTGATGCATGACCCCCAGTCTGCGCAGCGCCTCGGCGAGCACGGTCCGCTCGCCGCTCACTTCAGCCGCGGCCACCGAGGTGTCATACGCGTCGATTGCTTCCGGAATGCAGCCGGACCGTTCGAACTCACGCGCCCTCGCAAGCAGATCGCCGGCGCGATAGGGGCTGTGGATCTGCCCCCACTGCGTCGGCGATTGCGTGAGACCGACGCCGGAGCGCGTCGGCTGCGAATGCGGCACTCTTACAACCTCACCACGCGATGGCGTACCGCGAGAAGTGATGAACCTGGCCGGTCACCCGACGCGTCAGCAGGTTGTCGATCGACAAGAGGTACGACAGGATGTTGAGATTGCCGTCGGTGTACGCGATGCGCTTCGGAAGCAATACTGGGACGATCGGACACGCGCTGTAGTCAAGCGTCAGCTTCGGCAGGTGGTTCGGATTGAACTGCAAGCCTTCCGGCTGGAACTGGACCGATACCACATTGCCAACGGGCGCCGAGCCAATGATGCGCACCGGGCTCGAAACCGCCCCGGCAGGAATCACCAGCGTGTGCTTGCCCATCGTGATCACACCGCCGGCCGGACCGACCACCTCGGTGTCCGCCGCGAACGGCTGCGGCGTGCATTGAAAGAGAGTGCCGACCAAATTGCTCGTCACGCCGAGGATTGGCGACAGGAGCGATTCGTTGGTCTTGGGGACGTCGGGTGTGGAGATCCCCGTTGGTCCCATGTCGGAGAAGCAACTGGCGCTCGTCGCAATAAGCACCGCCGACAGGGCGAGCGTGCGCATTCTGGTTCGCAGCATAGGGTCTCCGGATCACTTGCTGTAGGTGATTTTTTCAGGCCGACCAGCATCGCCGGCGCGGCGA
>DATJHY010000106.1:0-43186 GCA_035493635.1 Gemmatimonadaceae bacterium
GCTGAGGCTCCCGAACGGAAGAAGAACCGGGACGAGCTCCGAGTCGCCCTCAAAGGACTTCGGACGCCCGCGGAGATCGCCGCCCTAATCAAGGAAATGGAAGACTCGGAGCGCGAGGCGGCAGCTAACCTCAAGGCGCAAGAGGCGAACGATCGCACCGAGAACGACTCACTGTCGCGATCACAATCCATTGCCGACAAGGCCCGCGCGTCGATCGCGCGCATGTCGCCCGCGGAACGCGCGCTTCCCGCCTACGTGAAAGGCGAGGGAAGCGACACCTTGTACAATTTCGGCGGGGCCGACGCGTCGAACGTCGCTCGCATGGTGCGCGCGAATCGCGGTTTCTGGAGCATGCACAAGTCGCGGGTGGAGGCGCGCAGCATCAACGTTGGGTTCGCTGCGGCCTGTCCCAAGGAGCCGCCGCCTCCGGAGGTTCACCAGGCGCTGTGGAAGCTTCGCCAGAATATCGACTGGGCAGCGCTGAAGCGAATGGTGAATGAGCCGTGATCGCGGAATCCTACCCACGGGCTATTTGACGTACTTGAGGTTCCACCTCGCGACCAAGTGGTAAGGGATCGCTCGTGTCACGTCATGGTACGTGAGCGGCAGCGTACGTTCCATCAGCCCAAGGTACCAGGAGTTCCCCATATTCTTGAACCGGAAGCACGGCAAGCTTCGATCGAACTCCAATTTGGTGGTGTTGATCTCGAGGTTTGTGGCCGCGCGATCGCACGCCCCCGCACGACCGTCAGTTTTGGGATCCTCGACATGCCCTTCGATGACGAACGACGCGCGACCCCACGTGAATGACTGTGATTCGCTCGAGGGTGGAAACGGAATGCCCAGGCCGCAGGCCTCATTGACGGTTCTCGTCTCCGTCTTCTGGGTGGTTTCCGGCGGCAGAGTGACGTCGATCCGATAATCGGTTTGAGGGGGCTTCGTGTCGGCGAAAAAGATCGTGTCTTTGATGGTGACGGATGCGATCCCTGTCGTCGTTCCCGATTGCCGCTCCTTTCGGGTGTGCGTGATCGTGCACGGCCGTCCCGTCTTGGGACTCACGAGCTTTTGGACGCCTATTTCGGTAATGGTGTAGTCGGTCTTGATGTCGGCGTAGTACTTCCCGTCTCGGACGCTGATTGAAACGGTGCGCGTACCTTTGACATCTTGGTACGTGTCGAGGCCGCCAATCGCGAAGGTATCGCCGGCAGCCACACTCTCTACCAGCCTGATCGTACCGAGCACCTCGCACGCGCCCTGGCCATGGTCGATCCAATCCTGACCCAGCTTCACGAACGCGTCTTGCGCGATCGGCGGCGGATCCGCTGGAGGAGCCGGTGGATTTCCTGCCCCCGGAGTCCTCGCGCCTCCGATGAGACCCTTGAATGCGGCGACGATCAGCTCGTCCTTTCGCAAGTGATTGTCGATGAAGCGTGCGTGACCTTGCTTCATCGCAAACTCGGCGAAGAGACTGCAGATCTCTTCGTCCGTCTTTCCCACGAAAAAGTGCTCAGGCGCTGGTAGACCCCAACCCGGGTTTGCGTCGTCGTCATGGCACTGCACGCAGGCTTCTACCGTAACTGGCGCACCCGGGTGCTTCGCGGTGGTTGGATCGACGCCGCCGTGGCAATTCGAGCATCGCGGATGGCGTACCACGGGCATCATCCGCTGGAAGAGCTGGAAGGGCGTGGGCGCCTGCTGGCGGGCAAGTCGCGCGGAGAACAGGCCAACGCCGGCGATTGCGACCAGCATGATCGCCCCTCCAACCCCTCTCCGACTCGGCAGGTACGAACGCATCCCCTTTCCTCACGACTGAAAGAGCGCCGAGCATAAGCGAGCGGCGTCATCAGCCCGACACCGGTGCGTTGCGCCAGCGTCATCGGCCCTGAGCGGCCATCGCCAGCCGCCTTCCCCCGACGCAACGGACATTGGCCGACATGGAGCGAAGCGATCTCCGCGAGGCTGCCTCGCGGAAAGGCGCGTCCGGAGCGAGAATACCGTGCGGTGACTCTCCGGCCGCCACTTCGGAGAGCTCAGCGCCGTCGCCGTACCCCCGTCAGCTCAGATCGCGAAGAGAGCCACAGTTGATCGCCTGAACGGGTGATTCTTTACCGTTTTAGCGAAAATCACCCGAAAGGGTGATGCGCAATCGCGCTCGCGAGTGCAGCATGCCGCCGTCTTCAACCCCCCACCCAATGAAAAGAATCGTCTGGAGGTTCGGCTTGATCTCGGGCGCGGTCATGGCCGCGTTCATGATCGCCACGGTGCCGTTCGTCGGTAACCACGGCGTCGCGGACATGATCGTTGGCTACGCCGGCATGGTCGCCGCGTTCCTGCTCGTGTACTTCGGCGTTCGTACGTACCGCGACACCGTCCTTGGCGGGACCATCAACTTCTGGCGCGCGTTCAGCGCCGGCATCCTGATCGCCGCGATCTCGAGCCTGTGCTACGTGGCGACGTGGGAAGTGATCTACTACAAATTCATGCCGGACTTCTACACGAAGTACGGGCAGTCGGTCGTCGAGCGGGCGCGGAAGAGCGGAAAGAGCGAGGCCGAAGTCGCGAAGGTGCAGGCCGACATGGACACGATGGCCAAGCGCGTCGAAAACCCGTTGTTCGTGACGGTCGCGACATTCGGCGAGCCGTTCCCTGTGGGTCTCATCTTCGCGTTCGTTTCCGCCGGTCTGCTCCGTCGCAAGCGTGCCGAAGGCGGCGCCGTGCTCGCCACGGCTTGATCCATGGATCGGCGACTTTACGACTGGCGCCAGCCGACGCGTCCAGCGTCCACAGCCAGCGTCCGATCGGCGATGGCCGACAAGGACGCCACATCATGCGTCGCGACCAACACGGCGGCGCCGGCCGCCCGCAGCGACGCCACCCAGTCGACGACGAAGGCGCGCATCTCCACGTCCAGAGTCTCGAGTGGCTCGTCGAGGATGATCACCCGCGGCTCGCCGACGAGCGCCGAAGCGAGCATCGCTCGGCGGCGCTGTCCCATCGACAGTTCGCGGACCGTACGGCCGGCTAGCTCGAAGAGACCAACGCGATCGATCGCGTTCACCACTGAAGCCATCGTGACGCCGCGCAGACTCGCGACCAGTCGCAGCACGTCGGCGATCGTTGCGTACGGCGTGAGCTCGGGCGTCTCGGGGACATAGGCGAGTCTGCGGCGAGCTTCGACTTCGTCGCGCCACAGGTCCAGCGACTCGATGCGGATCGTTCCTCGCCTGGGCGGATCGACGCCGGCGATGAGGCGCAAGAACGTGCTCTTGCCGGAGCCATTCCGTCCAACGACCAGCGTGAGGCCGGCGGGAATCGTGAGCGACGGCACCTCGAGCGTCGTGCGCGTGTCGTCGTAGCCGAACGCGACGTCTTGCAGCTCGATCACGAAGCGACCGTCCACGCGGGATCGCCAGCCGCCTCGTGATGCAACTCTTCCCAGCGCGAGACGATCGCGCGCCGCTCCCGTTTCAGAGACAACGCGAAGAGCGCGGGAGTGGTGCACAGAACGAGTCCAACTGTCCACGGCCAGATTGCCACCGCCGCGCCGAACAGCACCGCATACGCCATCATCTCTCCGCCTGCGCTCATCTGGCGGTGCGCGGCGACCCGCATCGCGCCAGCGGCGCCGGTTGCGATCGGCGGAATCATCAGCGCGACGATCGACGCCGATCGCCAATCAAGGGCAGCGAACGCGATCGGGATCGCGCCGAGTGCGCATCCGAGCAGCATCGCGTCGCCGAGCACACGCTGCCGCGAGGACCAGGGAAGAGAACGCACCCACGGCCATGCCGGTCGCGCCCGCACGACGCCGCTCGCGAGCATCGCGGCCAACATCGCGATCGCGAGCGTCCCGGCGACACGGACGGTTCGGCGCGCCGTCGCGACGTCGAGGTCGGGATTGCGGAGCACGATGAGATACGCGAGGACCACGAGCATGCCCGGAACGATGAGTGCGCCGAGCACGGTCGCTGCGGGCAGTGCGCGGACCGTCACGCGCATCCATTGATTGACCGGTGACGAACCGATGCGCCAGTGGACCGCCGGCTTTCGGTTCCGGAATCGCACCAACCCACCGGAAACACGATCACCGATCGAGAGCACGATGATCGCCGCGGCGTCGAGAGCCAATTGTCCCGGAATGGTGAGCCCGAGCGCCACGAGCGCGAGCACTTGCCCCGCGCGTCGCTCGACCGGCAGGACGAACGCCGCCGCGGCCGCCATCATGACAGGGAACGCGACGACTTTCGCGGGATCGAGCGGCGCGTGGTAGACCAGCGGGGCCGCAAGGATCGCGAGGACGCAGACGACGATCGAGAAGAACTGCGCTTCGATCAACGCAACGACGGCCGCGCGCCTGCTCTCCGCCCGCGACGCCGGCAGGCTTCGCATCCATCCGGCGGTTCCCAGGGTAACGCGGGGCATCGCGATGGCCGCGAGCGCGACGCATATCCCGGCGAGCTCCAGCCGCGTGTCCCAAGACCCGCGCGGCGCCACGAGCTCGAATGTCGTGACGCGGAGCTGCGCGAGTGCATCGTCCCGGAGGCCGGACAGGAAGACCACGATCGCGCCGACGAGCCCATTGACTCGGAGCCCGACACGGGCGCCCGCACCGAGCTGGAAGCGAATGAGGCTCGACTGTCGCGATTGCATCGCCACTAAGTTAGTCGTCCTGGCGCCGATCTCATGTCTTCGCGGGCCTTGCGGAGGTTCGAGCTCGAGCCCATATCGCATATGGATCTGGCGGCTCCCGCTAACGCCGACTTCAGCGACCTTGACTTCGCCTTCATCGATGCCTGCGCGCGTTCACCATCCTCGGCACGTCGCTTCGGAGACGACGGACCTGGACCAGCGCTTCGACGCGCTCGTCCGTCGCGAGTACCCGCGGCTCGCCGAGCTTGCCTACGTGATGCTCCGGCATCGGGCGGATGCCGAGGACGTCGTGCAGGAAGTATTGCTCGGTGTGTGGCGACATCGCGAGCGATTCGACTTCGACGATCCGGTGCCTTACCTCGTGCGCGCTGTACGCAACAGGGCGCTGTCGTCCCGGCGGCGGCGGGGGACGGAATGGCGCTGGCTAGGTCTTCATCCTCGGCAAACACCCGAGGCCCCGCCGGCAATCCGCTTGGAACACGACGAGTTGCTGCGTGATTTTTACGCGGCGATGCGGGCGCTGCCGGAGCGCCGTCGCGAGATCTTCGTGCTCCACAGGGTGAACGGTCTCTCCTACGCGCAGATCGCGTCGGTCCTGGGCATCTCCGTGAAAACCGTGGAGAACCAGATGGGGCGGGCACTGGACCGCCTGCGCAAGGCTTTGCGAAGCCATCTTGGCGTCACGATCGTCGTGGCGATTTCCGGACGGCTCCTCTCGTTGATTCGCTGAATTCGTCGATTTCGCCGAGCCGTACGCCGTTTGTGATTGTTGCGTGGGGGTGGAAGGCAGGTAGCGCGTATTAGGGGTGGCTTCCCATACGCGGCTCCTTTCCTCCCCGCAATGCCAGATTCCCCGTTCAACTCGAAAGACTCGCTCCTTCTTGCCCGCGCGCTCGCCAATGAGCTGAGCGAAGACGAGATGGTCGCATTTCGTCTATGGCTGGATGCCGACCCAGCGCGCCGCTGGGAATACAAGCAGCTTCAGCGCGCGTGGGCAGACGCCGGGCATCTGCCCAGAGAGTGGGATGCCGAGGCCGCGCTCAGCACGATTCGAGCGCGGGCGCGCGAAGAGCAAATGCAGCCGTTGGCAACGACGTCGTCGACCCGATTGAGATGGACAGAGGGTCGGAAGGCTGGGAGTCGCTGGCGTCGCCCGGCGTGGGGTCTGGCCGCGGCGTGTGTGATCGCCGTCGGAATCAGTGTCATCGCGCGCTCCACGCATCGGCCGTCACCGCCGCCGATCGCGACGGCCATCGTTCGCGAAGTCAGCACGAAGCGCGGGGAAACCGCGCAGCTCCGTTTTCCCGACGGCACTGAAATCCGCCTGGCGCCACGGAGCCGGCTGCGATACCCCAACGACATGCTCGGGGCTTCTCGCGATCTGGATCTGGAAGGAGAAGCATACGTCACGGCGGGAGCGCATGGACATGCGCCGCTCGTCATTCACACTCAGCTCGGCAGCACGCGAGATGTCGGCACGCGCTTTGTGGTTCGTGCCTTTCCACGAGAACCGCTCGCCGTCGTCGTTGTCGAAGGCCTGGTTGTGCTGCGTTCCGAGAAGCGTGTTGGCGATAGTGCGCGCTCCCCAGACAGTCTGTTCCTCCGGCCGCGATCTCTCGGCACGATCAGCGCCAGCGGCGAGCTTCGTGAACGTCGCAATGTCTCGGTCGAGAGCTACGTCGCCTGGCTCGAGGGCCGTCTCGTCTTTGCGGACGCGCCGCTGAGTGAGGTGCTGGAGACGCTCTCGCGGTGGCACGCAATGGACTACCGCATCGCTGATCCCGACATCGCGGATCGCCGCTTCAGCGGGACGTTCAGCAACGAACCACTCAACGAGATTCTCGATCTCGTCGCGCTCACGACGAATACCCGCTTCGAGCGTCAGGGCGAGATGCTCGTGGCTCACGACGACCCGACGCGCTCGACTCGCCCATCGCCCATCGATCGCAATCCTCGCTGACTCTTTCTCGCCGGAGAACCTCCGATGAAAGGCCTTTCGGTTTTCCTCGCGCTTTCGTTGAGCGCGACGTCGCTGGTCACCGCACAGGTGGGTACGGTCGGGATGGACGCGCGAGGACCCCACTTCTTTTCTCGTGTCGGCGGACGAATGGTGACCATCGAGCCGGCGCGCGTGTCGCTGCTTGGAGTGCGTGTCGATGCGCGATTCGAGGACGTGACGCTCAGGGATGCGCTGCGGTCCCTGTCCGTCCAGAGCAAGATGCAGTTCGCGTTCAGTCGCGATGTAGCCGGGCTGGATCGGCGGGTTCGGATGGACGCCCGCGGACTCACCCTCGCCGCCGCTCTCACGGAGTTGCTCTTTGACAAAGACCTCGATGTGGTGATAACGACGGACAATCGCCTCGCCATCGTGACGCGCGCGCACCGCGAGATCGTCCCGGCAGGGACGATACGCGGGACGGTCGTCGACTCGGCATCTCGTGCGCCAGTGGCTGGCGTGACCGTGTCGGTGTTGGGCGCGCAGATCCGGACGCGAACGCAGATTGACGGACAGTTCACGCTGGTCGGAGTCCCAGCGGGTACACAGACCATCGAGCTGCAGCGTCTCGGCTACCGGCGGGTGACTCGCGCGGTCGACGTGCTCGATGGACAAACAACGACCATCGACGTCGCTCTTCCACAAACCGCGTCGACGCTCGATGAGATGATCGTCGCCGGCACCGTCGTCGAGACGCGTCGACGTGAGACGCCGGTTCCGGTGGCCGTGATCGAAGAGGAACAGATCCACACGCCGTCGCGGACGCGCCTCGACCAGATGTTCCGCGGAGACATTCCGGGAATCATCGGGATCGAGGGGTCGCCGAATCAATCCGGGACCTACCTGTTTGTACGAGGGCGCGCCAGCCTGGATCTCGAGAACCTGGTCAAGGTGTACGTCGATGGCGTGGAGTTGCCAACCACGGCGCTGATCTCGAGCCTCGACATGCAGAACGTCGAGCGCATGGAACTGCTGCGAGGCCCGCAGGCAACGACGATATATGGCTCGGACGCGAGCGGTGGAGTGCTGCTCATCTTCACGAAGAGCGGAGCGCTCGGAGGTCCGCGACTCAGCGGCTCGGCGAGCATCGGCACCTCCGCCTCGAACTTCGTGAGCCACAGTCCCGTGACGACCGAGGATCGGCTCACGCTGTCCGGGGGCGGCCAGGGCTTTACCTATTCCGTGGGTGGCTCGCTCCTCTCGTCCGGCGCCTACGTCGAACAGGGAGACATCCGCGAAGCCGGCTTCAACGGGCGCGCGACGTTTCTCCAGGGTCCGTTCAGGTTCTCTCTGACGTCGATGTACTCGAATCGAGTCATCGGCATGGCCAACCCTCCCGGGTTCAAGGTGCTCGCGCCGCTCGTTCCCGAGTATGGCGTATCACAAAACACCGACTTTACCACGACCAATCAGCTCCTCGGCGCGTCGGCGACCTACGCTCCGGACGAGCGGTGGCAGACGAGTCTCACCGTTGGGTGGAACGGCATCTCGGATCGCGGACAACGATACAAGCCGAGACGCGCATCGCCCGGGGACACCACGTACAGCATGTCGTTGGAGACGCTCGATCAGTTGTCCGCTCGGCTCAACTCCACGCTGAGCGTGCGACCATCGCCGGGTTTGACGTCCACCACGACGGGAGGCATCGAGCTGGCGCGCGGTGCGAGCGGATTCCTGGGTGCCGACTTCTATGACCGCGCGACCGACTTTCAGCAGCCGGTCGAGGGGACATCATTCGTCAGCCCGGAGCAGCTCACCAACAATCAGGGCTACTTTGCCCAGGAAGTGCTTGGTGTCAACGATCGCATCTTCCTGACCGGCGCGCTCCGAGTGGAGCACAACAGCAACTTCGGCGCGAACGAAAAGGTGATCTGGGCTCCGCGCGCTGGAGTCGCCTACCTCATCGATCTCGGGTCGCAGGCGACACTCAAGCCTCGTGCAGCGTTCGGGACGAGCTTGCGGCCGCCGCGTCCGGGGCAGACGGGCGGTGCGGCATCGCCGTTCTTTGTGCAGCGTGCCAACCCGAATCTGCGCCCCGAAGTACAGCACGGCTTCGACGCCGGCTTCGATCTCGATCTCGAGAAGGGCGCGCTGTCGCTCGAGGCGACGTATTTCAATCAAACGGCAAAGGACCTCATCGATCAGACGGTGTTGAGCTATGCCGATCCGGCGAAAGGCACCAGCAACATCACCCAGTATCAGAACCTCGGCAAAGTAGGGAATCGCGGACTCGAACTAGGGGTGCGCTCTCGACTGGGCATCGCCGAGCTGACCGCTTCATATACGTACACCAAGAGCGATGTGAAATCGTTGTCCAGCGCGTATCAGGGTTTGCTCATTCCTGGCGATGAACTGCTCTACGTCCCTCGACACACGGCGGGTGGCACGTTGGCGTTCGACCTGCCGTCATTCATGAACCGGCGCACGCACCGAGCGACGCGGTTGGAGCTCGGCGCGACGTACATTGGCTCGCGACGCACCGAGGATCCCGTCGGCTTCGTCTCCTGCCTGTATAAGCTGGCGCCATGCATCGACGACACGCCGAGCCAGCGCGACTACTGGCCGAGCCTGCCGGGCTTCGTGAAGCTCCGCGCCGGAGTGACGCAGCCGGTGAACGACAGACTCGCTGTCTTCTTGAACGTGGATAATCTGTCGAACCGTCAGGACGGCGAGCTTCTCAAGGAATCACCGTCGCGCGGGCGAGCCATACTCTTCGGCGCTCGGTTCGGGGAGTAGACGTCGTGCGTCGCATCGGTGTGGTGGTGTGGGCGTGTGCTCTGACGGTGGTTAGCCAACGGGCGATGTCGCAATCCGCACCCGCCATCCGCGTCCTTCGCTCGAGTCAGATCTCGACTGCGCATCCGCGATGGCCGCACCTCGAGAGTTGGCTGGCGCTCGACCCGCGCGACGCGACGCACATGATCGCGGCGTCGATGGTTGGCCGGCCGAGCGGCAAGTTGGGGACGAACGTGTACGTGACTTTCGACGCCGGACGGCATTGGACTGCCTCGCGCATCGCGCCGCGCGACAGCGCGCTTTTCATTGGCGGAGATCCAATCGTCTACATCACGCGTCAGGGCACGCCACTGTTCGGACTGGGTACGCGGGTAGATGGAAAGCCGACGACCGTCGTGAGCCGCTCGACTGACGGCGGGCGAAGCTGGGTCAACCCACAATCGCTGCACTACCGCGACCGTCCGTACATGGCGTTCGACACCAGCGGAAGTCGGCTCGACGGCACCATCTACGTTGGAGGCCAGTTCGGTCCTTTTCTTCTCAGTCGATCCGACGACGACGGACGCAGCTTCGGTTACCCCCAACTCCTGACCCGCGACCTGGGCGGTGCCGATCCAACGGTGCCGATTCGAGGGCTCCTCACGGACATGCTCGTCACGCCCGACGGCGTGCTCGTCATGCCCTTCGTTGGTGCGGTGGACTTGCGCGACACGGTTCCGAAAGCAGAGCCGGATTCGATGGCCACGCTGAAGTTCCGGGTGTTGGTGTCAGACGACGGCGGCCGATCCTTTTTCCCGATACGCGAGGGGCCGCTCTACCATACGATGCGCGGCTTCCGCGGAAGTCAGGCAACGTCGGCGCCACGAACGGCGCTCGATCAGTCGCGGGGCACGTACCGCGGCCGCCTCTATCTCGTGTGGACTGACTGGGACGCTGAGCACAAAGCCTACGTGGTGCGGCTCGGACGCTCGAGCGATCTCGGGAAGACGTGGACGACCAGTATCGTCAACGACAACACGAACGGGCGCGACCCCGGCAATCCAGCACTTGCCGTGAACCGCGACGGAATCGTGGGCGTCATCTGGAACGATCGGCGTGAAGATCCGAACAACCAGTGTTGGCGGCTCTATGGTGCGATCTCCACGAATGGAGGCGAGACCTTTCTCCCAAACGTCAAACTGAGCGACGCTCCGACGTGCACGAATGAGCCGGGCAACTGGGTGCTGAATGCGTGGGACCAGTACGACAATTGGACCAACCCGAGTGAGCCGAGGCCGGGGTTTGGAATCGCGGCGTACGTGCCGATCCGTTTTCCAAATGGCGGTGACACGCAGGGACTCGTCGCCGATGCGGATGGGACTTTCCACGCGGCGTGGATCAATGGCGCGACGGGTACGCTGCAGCTCTGGTACACCTCGTTCGAGGTAGATCCGCCGCTGGTCGTCGCGGCGCGTGCGGGGAATGCCGCACACACGACGCGGGCGGCGGCCGTCGTTCCCGCCGGGAAAGTGGATGTTACGCAGGAGCTGACCTTCGAGGTGAGTAGCCCGACGATCGACTTTGCCCGACGAACGCTCGAGGTCAGCGTGCGCGTCGTGAATCCGACGACGCGTCCCATGCCCGAGCCGATCGAGATCATTCTCGAGCGGCTCGCGAGGCAGGGAGAGAAGCCGATTGGACTCGAGAACTTCAAGCCGGCGAACGCCGACAATGGCGGCGCGGGAATAGGCGCGGTGTGGACGTTCAGTGCCGAGCCGAGCGGGATACTCGCGCCCAAGAGCAAGACATCGCCCAAGGTGCTCCGGTTCACGTTCACCGGTGGTGTCCCGCACGAGCCTGACGGGTATTTCGAACCGACCTTTCGTATCCTGGCACGTGCGGCTCAACCAAGCCGCTGATACAACGAAGGCGAGACGTCGCGGCTACCCCGCGAACGCTCTAAGCGCCGGCGTCTACGGTTCGCCCTTCGTCATTCCGGCCGCTTTCTGCCTCGCCTGCGCGACAAGCGAATCTGCGCGCGTATTTGCCGCCTGAACCACCTTGTCGGCCTGCTGGTTGGTCTGAGCGCGCAACCGATCGGCCGTCTTCTGCGCCGCGAGCTTGGCGATGGGGTTCGTCGCCTTTGCGACGAGTGAGTCGATCCGCGCGTCCGCTTCGCGACGCATGTTGTCGGCGACGGTTTTTGCCGTCGCCCGGATCGTGTCCGCCTGACGCTCTGCCTCCGCGACGATTCGGGTCGCCTCGGCGCTCGCCCTGGCCTTCGCCGCCTCGGCCGCCGAGTCGACTTTCTCTTTCCCTGTTTGCGTGACGTTCGCCGCGATCTGCTGCGCCGCCGTCTGCGTGGCATCCTTCATCGATGCGGCCATGCCGGCAAAATTCGTCGCGACATTCGGATTCGCGACGGTGCCGGTGACCTTGGCGGCGAGCTGCACGACGTCGCCCGCGGGAAGCTGTGCCCCGAGCTGGCCGGCCTTCGACGCGAGCCTGGTGATCGTCGATGTCGCCGCGGGGCCGAGCAGCGAGCGCGGCACCGCGAGCGCGAGATCGTACGTCAGCGACTGGTCGATGCCGTTTGAGCCCGAGGCGGTCATATCGATGCCGCCAATCGTCACTTTGAACGGCTTCACATGCAGCCGCCCGTCGGCAACGTCGATCGACGCGTACAGGGCACCGAGCGAGGCGGACTGAAGTTGAGCGAGCGACAACGCGCTCGAGAGCTTTTGCATCACCGGGGCACTCCGCAGCACGAGACCGTCCGTCGAGATGTCGCCCTTGCCGCTCAGCGCCGTGAGTACCGGCGTCATGTCGTGGCCGAGCGGTCCGGTGAGCGATAGCGTGCCGGACACGTGCCCTTGGGCGTATTTCGCGATCGGGACGAGTTTCTGGACAGTCGCCACGGTGGTGAACGCGGTCGGAATGTCGAGGGTGGTCAGCGTGACGTTCATGCTGAACGCCGGTTTGGCGAGGTTCACGGTTTCATAATACCCGTTCGCGGCCACAGTCCCTTGCAGCATGCCCATGGTCAAGTTGCGCATCGTCACGCGCTGATCCTTGACCTCCAGGTTGCCTTTGACGTTCGCAAGTGTGAGCGGGCCGTAGGCCACGTGATCCGCTGACGCGTCGAGCGCGAAGTCGATTCGCGGCGGCACGGGAATGACCTCTGTCTTCTCCTTCGACTTCCACTCGTTGAGGTCGAACCGGCTGCTGCTCACCGTCGCGCGGCCGCGAAGATCTTCGTCGTGGAGCACGTAGCCGAGCAGATTGTCGAGCGAGCCCGTCGCCCGCATATCGCTGTTGCCGATCTTCGCGGTGAACGCGGTGAGCTGAGCATTGCGCGGATTGAGGGTGAGCGCAGCGGTGTCGACTGCGATCGGATGAGGGATCGTCGACGACCGCACCACGACGCGCCATGCCTGGATGCTCCCGGCGGCCGCGACGCGATCGTAGCGTCGTGCATCGACGTCGGAAACGCGGGCGTGCGTGGAGAGGTCAGCCGCGACGACTCCCGTTAGCTCGTTCACGCCCTGAAACTTGACCGTGCGCGCGACATCGGCCAGGTCGACGGATCCGACGATGCGGACGTCCGCATCGGGATCGCTCACCGGCGTCTTCACGAGTGCGCGGGCGTCGATCGGTCGGTTGCCGAGGATGGCGTGGAAGCGCTTCAAGTCGATGATGGTGTTGTCGACATGGCCGCCGGGGTTGTCCACGGCCAGCTCGAATGCGACGTCCTTCGCGCCGAGTGGGAGATCAGGATATCGAAAGGAGCCATTGTCGACGCGCGCTCGAATCGCGAGGGCCGGGAATGCCTGTGGTCCATACTTGCCGCGGACCTGGCCCGACAACGCCATGCTACCCGACGTCTGCAGCTTGTCGAAGTCGCGCGCGTAGACCGCCGGAACGAGCGAGAGAATCTCGGCGAACGCGGTACGCGCGGCCGAGAACGTTACGTCGAGGCCGAGGTCGGGCGCCCCGGTGGTGACGGTCCCGGCCAATGCGAGGACGAGTTTGTTGAGCCGCAACGTGTCCCTGGTCAGCGTGAAGCGGTGCGCACGCATGTCCGCGTCGACGTTCGCGTCGAGATCGACGGCCACTCGCTTCAGATATGGAATGCCGCCGAACGTCGCCGACACGGTGTCGGCGCGCGTCCGCGTCGACAACACGAACTTGTCCTTCGAGAAATCGCCGTTGAGCGATTCCTGAAGGCCTTTCACGTCGGCCACCAGGTTGGACTGGCGGTCGTCGAGCGAGATGATGGCGTCGTCGATGCGGAGCTCGCGAAGGCTGACGCTCACGGCTCGGCTCGATGCGCTCGGCGTCTCCGGCTGCGGCTTGGTGATGTTCCAATTCGCCGTGCCATCGGCAAGCCGCCGCAGATGCACGGTGGGCTGCTTGAACGACAGCTCGCGCACGACGATCGGCTGCCCTCGCCTCAGGTAACCGATGACACTACCCAGGTCGAGCACGAGCCGGGTCTGCCGCGTGGCGAGAAGCGTATCGCGTGCGAACGCGCGTACGCCCGCCACCGACAAGTCGGACACGGTGACCGAGACGTTTGGGAAATGACGCAGCAAGCTCAGGCCGACATGTCGCCATGCGACGCGTGCGTCGATCGAGCTCGCGACCTGTGCTTTGAGTCGGTCCGTGATTCGGTCGCCGAAAAAGAGCGGGATAGCGGCGAGAACCAGTACGAGCGTGGCGATGGCGACGCCAACGACGAGAACGATCTTGCGAAGAGGGCGCATGATGGGTGGGTGCGGCGGTTCATCCAAACTAAGAGACGCGATAGTACGACGTCGCGTTTCTAGGGGTCTGATGGCGGTGCCGTGTCCCCAAGGTAACTTCACGACTCGCCAGTCGACGAACCCGCATGTTCGACCGCTTCCGTAGCGATCTCTCCTACACGACGCGTTCGCTGCGTCGTACCCCGGCCTTCAGTATGAGCGTCGTGCTGATCCTGGGCCTCGCGGTCGGCCTCTCGAGCGCGATGTTCACGGTCTTTCGATCCGTGCTCATCGAACGTCTGCCGGTCAAGCAGCAGGACCGTATCGTCGAGCTGGCCGGTATCGGGGGAGGCGCGGCGAGCGAGGTCCCCATTTTGCCAGCGCAGCTTCGGCGGTTGCGAGAGCAGTCGCGCACGCTCCGAGGAGCCGCGGGGCTCGCGCATTGGCGCGTCCTCGGCGAGGATCTCATCGACGGAGACCGCCGGATCTCGCTCGCCGCCTCGGTAGTGACCGACAATTTCTTCGAGGCGCTCGGTGCTGATCCGCTGCTGGGTCGGCTCTTTCGCAAGGGTGACGCAGTCCCCTGGGGGGCGAACGCAACCGGCACCGGCGTTCCCGTCGTCCTGAGCCAGTCGGCGTGGCAGCACGCCTTCGGCGGCGATTCGTCGGTGATCGGGCGTCACCTGCGCTCGCCAAAGATGAGCTGGGAGATGACGGTCGTTGGCATCGCGCCGGCAGGGCTCGACTACCCGCGCGGCGTCGAGCTGTGGATCGCGTCGGACTACGGCGGCCTCGATGTCGTGGCACGACTCGCGCCTGGCGCCACGCCCGAGGCAGCGCGGCAGGAGTTCCAGGCATTCCTCGCGCACGATCCCGACGTGACACGCTACCTCGGGACGAACACGATGGGCGCTCAGGTTCACACCCTCACCGACATGATCGTGGGGGATGCGCGGCCTGCGCTGTTCGCACTCACCGCCGCGGTGGCGCTTCTTCTCGTGCTCGCGTGCACCAACGTTGGCAATCTCCTTTTGCTCCGCGCCACCGGCCGCGTGCGCGAGATGGCCATTCGACGGGCGATCGGCGCCTCGGCGGCGGATCTGCTGCGGCAGCTGCTCACCGAGAGCGTTCTCCTCGCGCTCGCGGGCGGGTTGCTCGGCGTAGCGCTCGCGCGCGTGCTGCTCGGTGCGCTCGTCCGTCTCGCGCCAAGCGGGTTGCCGCGCACCGATCTCATTGCGTTGGCCGGCACACCGCTCCTGATCGGCGCGCTCGTGACGGGCGTGACCGTCCTGCTGTTCGGCGTGGCGCCGTCGATTGGCGCGGTGCGGTTCGATCTGTCCTCGCCGCTTCGTTCGGACACGCGATCCGGCACAGAAGGGCGACGCGTTCGGAAGGTCCGACAACTGCTCGTGGCGTGGCAGATCGCGCTCGCAGTCGTGGTGCTCGCTGGTGCCGGCCTGCTCGTGCGGAGTCTCGAGCGGCTCGCGTCAGTCGATATGGGCTACGCGAGAGATCATCTCATGATGCTCGATTTCTCGCTGCCGTGGCGACAGTTCGCCGATGACTGCCGGCCGACGGCCGCGGTCACGGCGGCCGACAGCGTGCGGTGGTCGCGGTGTGCGTCCGAGGCGAACTTCGTGGCACACGAGCGCGTCATGGCCAATCTCGGCGCGCTACCCGGCGTGGCGGGCGTGTCTCCGGAGGCGGTCCCGCCGTTCCTTGGTTCGAACGTCTGGATGGGCCGGTTCGCGGCCCAAGGGCAGTCCGACGCGGAATCACGGACGAACCCGTGGTTCGCGTTCGACGCCGTTGGTCCGGACTATTTTCGAGCGCTCGGTGCCAGCATCGTTGACGGCCGGGCATTCACGACGGCGGATCGCGACGACTCGCCTCGGGTCGCGGTGATCACCGAGGGCGTAGCGCGCACGCTCTGGCCCAATCAGTCTGCCGTCGGCAAGCGGCTGCGCCAGGGTGAGGACCACACGCCGGATTCACTTATCACGGTCGTCGGTGTCGTGCCCGATTTCCATTATCGCAAGTACCGTGAGAGCACGCCGACGGTCTTCCGGCCGTATCGGCAAGTGCTCGCGCAAGGCTACCTTCTCGTGCGAACTCACGGCCCGTTGATTACGACTGGCGAGCTGCGTCGCGCGGTGGAGAGCGCGGGCGGCGGGGCGACGTTCATCAGCGCGCGTTCGATCGATGATCTGATCGCGCCGCAACTCACGACGCCACGATTCGACGCGCTGCTCCTGTCGATCTTCGCGCTTGCCGCGGTCGTGCTCGCGGCGGTGGGCCTCTATGGAATCATGGCATCGCTCGTCAATCAGCAGCAGCGCGATCTGGGAATTCGCATGGCGCTCGGCGCCACGTCGAGCGAGGTACGGAACTTGGTGCTGCGCCGGGCGCTGATCGTCACGGGCGCGGGGATACTCGTGGGGTTGGCCGGAGCGCTCGCGGGTTCGCGGTTGCTCACGTCCATGCTGTATGGCACGACGCCGTCGGATCCAGCGACACTCGGCGGCGTGGCGGTGCTCCTCTGTCTCATTGCGACCCTGGCGGCGTACATCCCGGCCCATCGGGCAAGCCGCATCGATCCCGCCACGGCACTGCGCGCCGAGTAAGCGATCATCGCGCACGCGGCGCGGACGCGTGACCGGGTCGCGATACTCACGATCCCGGCGGCAAAGCGCATATACTTACGTCCATCCGTGCCGCTCCGTCCCGCGTTGCATGCGTCGAGCCGCCCGAATCCACACCGCCGGAGGACCCGCCGTGCCTTCCTTCCGCATGTCCTTGGTCGCACGCACCGCCTTCGCGACGCTCGCCGTGTCCGGCGTAGCCACCGCGCAAACGTCGATGATCCTGCCCGGCCCATCGGGTCGCGCACACGTCAAGTTCGAGATTCGCGTCCCCGCTTCGGTTCGTAGCGAGCCGCTCACCGGACGCGTGTACGTCATCATCGGTACCGACAGTACGCGCGAGCCTCGCAGCCAGGTCGGTCGCGTCGGCGCGCCGCTGTTCGGACGCGATATCGAAAAGCTCGCACCCGGCTCGCCGGTCGTGATCGACGGCACGACGCTCGGCACGCCCGTGTTCGACATGGCCGACATTCCGGCTGGCGACTATTGGATTCAGCCGTTCGTGAACGTGTATTCGGAATTCAAGCGTGCCGACGGGCACGTCGTGTGGATGCACGACGACCAGTGGGAGGGACAGAACTGGCCGCGATCGCCGGGCAACATCTACGGCGCGCCGCGAAAGGTGCATCTCGATCCAAAGGCAGCGGCCACGATCAGCCTGGTCGCGGACAAACTCGTTCCGCCCCTCGCGCTGCCGGCCGACAACGAATTCGTCCAGCGTTTCCGATTCGAGAGTCCGTCGCTGTCGAGGTTCTGGGGACGTCCGATCTATCTGGGCGCGACGGTGCTGCTGCCCCGAGACTACAAAACGGCCACGATCAGCTATCCCGTGAACTACATCCAGGGGCACTTTGGGCTCGGTGCACCCTACGGCTTCGATGCATCGGGAGGCCGCGCCAGGGGCGCCGCCGGCCGACCCTTCCGGGACGACTGGATGTCGGATGATTTTCCGCGAATCATCGCCGTCACGTTCCAGCACCCGACGCCGTATTTCGACGATTCATATGCGGTGAACAGTGTGAACGTCGGCCCGTACGGCGACGCAATCATGAACGAGCTGATCCCGGAGATCGAGAAGCGCTATCGCGCGATCAAGGCGCCGTGGGCGCGCTGGTTGTCGGGCGGCTCGACCGGCGGTTGGGAAGCGCTCGCCCTCCAGATCTTCCACCCGGACTTTTTCGGTGGGACGTGGGCATCGTGCCCCGACCCGGTGACGTTCACCGACGTCGAGGGCGTGAACATGTACAAGGACTCGAATGCCTTTTACAAGAACTACAGCCAGTGGCAGCTCACGCCCACGGTCAACTCACGCGAGGTGAATGGCGAGATTCGGCAGACCGCGCAGCAGCGGTACTGGATGGAGCTCGTCAACGGTACGCACGGTCGCTCGGGAACCGGGCAGCAGGATATCTGGCAGGCCGTGTTCGGTCCGACCGGCAGCGACGGCTACTTCAAGCCCGCGGTCGATTCACGCACGGGCGTGATCGACCACACCGTCACGCAATATTGGCGCGACAACTACGACCTCCTCTACTACCTCCAGCGCAACTGGAGCACCGTCGGGCCCAAGCTCGTCGACAAGCTGCACGTCTACGTCGGCAACATGGACAGCTTCTTCCTCGATCGCGCGACGCGCGAGCTGGAGGCGTGGATGAAGACGACGCAGAATCCGCACTACGAGGGCTACTTCGTGTACGGCGACCAGAAGCCGCACTGCTGGAGCGGGCCGGGCACGAGCGCGGACCGGCTCCGGGAGATGGCGGAGTACGGATTGCGGCACATGCCGGCGGGCACCACGACACCGTGGTGGAAGTACTGATCGAGCGACCGGTGGGCGCGGTGCCGGGCGCGTGCCTGGACAACCTGTTCGCGACGATTCAAGCCTGATCACGACGCCAGCAAGCGCCGCCGCGCGGCGACGTGGTCGGTCAGGCGGTCGCACATGATCTCGCAGAGTCGGAAGACGGTGCGGTCGGCGAGGGCGTAGTGCACGAAAAGGCCGTCCTTGCGGCGCGTCACGAATCCGTGCGCGTGCAGGAGCTGTAGGTGCTTGGACACGTTGCCCTGGGCGAGTCCCGTCGTGTCGACGAGCTGGGTGACGGTCAGCTCGCCTCCGCGCAGGGCCTGGAGGATGTCGAGCCGCGCCGGCTCGCCCAGCACTTTGAATCGCTCGCCGATGAGCGCGAGCACGTCGGGTGTCAGCTTGGTTCGCGGCACGGAGTCCTCGGGCCAAATGGTGATCTATTCCTACATGGGAATATAGTAGCGGAGCGCCGGCCACGCCATGACGCGTGGGCGTGGCGCGCGTTGTCACGCGGCCCTTGCCGGAAAGCGCTAGACTACTATATTCCCATACAGTAGAATAGATGATTACTGGCGCCAACCTTCCATGCAATGCGATTTCGACCGGTGAACCGATCCCTGGCCCTGCTCGCCGCCGGCGCGGCTGCGGCCCTCGTCACATCGCACGCCGGCGCGCAACTCACGCTGCGCGACGCGTTCCATCGGGCAGACCAGGCGGCGTACGACAACCGGATTGCCGCTGGCGCGGCCGGCGCCGGGCGGGCGCAGACGCTCGCGCCGCTCAAGGGGATCCTGCCAAACGTTCGGCTCGAGGCGGGATACGTTCGCACCACGGATCCGATTGGCGTCTTTGGCTCGACACTTCGCCAGCGCGTCGTCACCCAGGCGAACTTCGAGCCGCAGCGGCTCAACTACCCGAGCGCCACCGGGAACTACCAGGGAGGTGTGGTCGTCGAGCAGCCACTGTTCAACGCCGACGCGTGGATCGGCCGCACCGCTGCGGCGCACGCGTACGACGCAAGCCGCGCGACGGAGGAATGGACCCGGCTGTCCACCCGTGTCGACGTCGTGCGCGCGTATTACGGCGCAATCCTCGCGAGTGAGCGAGTGACGACGCTGCAGGCCGCCGCGGCTGCCGCGCACGCGCATGTCGCACAGGCCGAGGCCATGGTGCGGCAGGGCATCGTCACAAAGTCCGACGCGCTGTTGGCGTCGGTTCGCGCCGGCGAAGTGGACGCGCAACTCGCCGAAGCCGAGGGCTCGGCCGCCACCGCGGGCCGCCAGCTCGCCGTCCTGCTTGGAGGGGACGGCGCCAGCCAGTCGCCTGACCTCGCGGCGCGTCGCCTTCCATCCACGAATCGGATTGTCGCCGAAGTCTCGAACGACACCAGCTCGCTGGCGCCGAGGCCGCGTGCCGACGTGAGCGCCGCGTCCGACGGGCTCGCCGCGGCCCGCGATGATGCCAACCGCGCTCGCTCGACGCTGCTTCCGCGCATCAACGGCTTTGCGCGGTACGACTGGAACTCACCGGCGCGCATCTATACGGGCGATCGAAACTGGACGGTCGGCGTCATGGCGTCGTGGAGCCTGTTCGCCGGTGCAAATGAGATGGCCGATATGAAAGCCACCGCCGCCAGGGCCGCCGCCGCCGGCGCCCAGGCCGAAGCGGCGACCGCCAATGCGCGACTCGAGGCGGAACAAACGCGAACGGCGCTCGCCGTCGCGCTCAAACGTCTCGACATCGCCGAGCGCGCCGTTACGCAAAGCGCCGAGGCGCATCGGATCGTCGGCCGCAAGTACGAGGGCGGACTCGCGACCGTGGTCGAGCTGCTCGACGCGCAGGCGGTCGAGACACAGAGCGCCCTCTCACTCTCGCAGGCGCGCTGGAGCGCGATCGCCGCGGCCGCCGAGCGGCGGCGCGCGCTCGGGCTCGACCCCGCGACACTCGCCGCGCTCGATGACACCGCCACCGTGGCCGCGCACGCCTCGCTCGACGGCCGCTGATCATCGCTGACCACTACACGACCCAACCAAAATGACCAAGCACCAGATTGGCGCATTGCGCATCTCGCGTCTCACGGTCGTCGCCGTATCGGCAGCCGCCTTCGCGATCGCCTGTGATCGAGCGCCGTCGCCGAAGACCGACGTCGCCGTCGCGCCGATGGCGACCGGCTCCATCTACACGGTTCACGACACGACGATCGAGGCTGCGTTCACGGCGGCCGGCATCGCTGGCCCGGTACAGCAGGCGACGCTCAGCACGAAGCTGATGGGCACCGTGACGGACGTGCTCGTAAAGGAGGGCGACCGCGTCGCTGCCGGTCAGACGCTCGTGCGCATCGACGCGCGTGACATTGCGGCGAAATCGGACCAAGCGGCGGCGTCGATGCTCGAGGCGGAGGCGATGCATCGCGATGCGATCACGCAGGCGAATCGCATCCGCGCGCTCTACGCCGACAGCGCCGCGACGCGCGCGCAGCTCGACGCGGTAGAGACGGGCCTCACCCGTGCCGACGCGGGCGTTCGCGCGGCCAAGGCGGCGGCCTCGGAGCTCGACGCCATGCGATCGTATTCCGTGATCCGCGCGCCCTTCGCCGGACTCGTGAGCCGGCGATTCGTCGACCCAGGGGCGTTTGCGGCACCGGGGGCGCCACTCATCGAAGTACAGGACCCGTCGCGGCTCCGCATCACCGCGAGCGCGACTCCCGATCTGGCGCGTGGGTTGCGCCGCGGCGAGACGCTCAGGGCGACGATCGAAGGACAGCCTCTTCGCGCCACGATCGAAGGCGTCGTGCCGGCGATGGCAGGCAGCCTCTATTCAATCAACGCGATCGTACCGAATACCGGCGCGAACATTCTCGCCGGAAGTGCGGCGACCTTGGAGTTGCCCACGGGGACGCGCAACGCCATCGTGGTGCCGACGGCGGCACTCGTGCGCGAGGGCGATCTCACCGGCGTCACGCTGCGCACGGCGCAAGGCGACGAGCGGCGCTGGGTGAAGCTCGGCCGAGCATCGGGCGCGGTGACCGAGGTCGTGGCGGGCCTGCGCGCGGGCGACCGCGTCGTGATGCCGGCCAACGCCGTGGCATCGGCGACGGGGAACTGACGATGGGAATCTCCGGGCGGGTCGCACAAGCGTTCCTGCGGTCGAAGCTCACGCCGCTCGTCACCATTGCCGCGCTCGCGGTGGGACTGCTCGGCATTCTGGCCACGCCGCGCGAGGAAGAGCCGCAAATCTCGGTGCCGATGATCGACGTGATCGCGCAGCTGCCGGGAGCCTCGCCCAGGGAAGTCGAGAATCTGGTCGGACGGCCAATCGAGCAGCGGATGCTCGAGATTCCGGGCGTCGACCACGTGTACACGATGGCGGGCGACGGCTTCACGATCGTGACGGTGCGCTTCAAGGTCGGTGAAGATCAGGAGCGCAGCGTGACGAAGGTGCAAGCCAAGCTCGCCGGCGCAATCGACGATGCGCCGGCCGGCGCGCTCCCTCCGCTCGTCAAACCGCACTCGATCGACGACGTGCCGGTGCTCGCGCTCACGCTGCATGGCGCCGCCTACGATGCGAACACATTGCGCCAGCTCGCCCTGCATCTCGAGGACGAGATCCGTACCGTGCCGTCGGTGGCCGAGACGTTCGTGATCGGCGGATCGCCAAAGCAGCTTCGGGTAACGCTCGACGCCGCGCGATTGGCGGCGAGTGGCGTCACGCCGGCCGAAGTCGCGATGGCGCTCAGGGGCGCGAACGCGCGGCTGCAAGCCGGCGAGCTCACGGCGACGAATCAGGTGTACCAGATCGACGTCGGCGCGCCGCTCACTACACCCGAGGAGGTCGGCAGCGTCGTGGTGGCGACGCGCGGCGGCGCGGCGGTCTATCTCCGCAACGTCGCCGACGTCGATGACGGGTTCGGCGAGACGCAGACGTACGTGTCACACGAGGGCAAGAGCGCCGCTTCGGAGCCAGCGGTGACGATCGCCGTAGCGAAGCGGCGAGGCGCGAACGCCACGGCGGTGACACACGCCGTCCTCGAACGTGTCGACGCCGCGCAGGGACGTCTGCTCCCACGGGACGTTCGCGTGGACGTGACGCGTGACTACGGGGAAACCGCGGGCGAGAAGGCGCGCGAGCTCATCTTCCACCTCTTCATCGCGACGATCTCCGTCACCCTGCTCATCTGGCTGTTCCTGGGCTGGCGCGAGGCGGCGGTGGTGCTGGTCGCCGTGCCCGTCACGCTCGCCCTGACGCTGTTCGTGTACTACGCGCTCGGCTACACGCTGAATCGCATCACGCTGTTCGCGCTGATCTTCTCGATCGGAATCCTCGTCGACGACGCGATCGTCGTCGTCGAGAACATCTACCGCCACCTCAAGATGGGTGACCGAACGCCGGAAGTCGCCGCGGTGGAAGCAGTGGACGAGGTGGGAAATCCGACGATTCTCGCGACGTTCACCGTCATCGCGGCGATTCTGCCGATGGCCTTCGTGTCCGGGATGATGGGTCCGTACATGCGGCCGATCCCCGTCGGGGCGTCGGTCGCGATGCTGGCATCGCTGGCCGTCGCGTTCATCGTGACACCGTATCTCGCGTACCGTCTGCTCAAGGGTCATGTACGCGCGACGCCGCAGATTCACGACCGGGCACACGAGGAGGAGGAGACGAGCCGGTTCGCGCGCGCCTATGCGCGCATCATGACGCCGCTCATGGACCGTCGTGGTCGCCGGCTCGGCTTTTACGGCGGCGTCGCCGGACTACTCCTCGTGTCGGTTGGCCTGCTTCTCGTCAAGGCCGTGAAGGTCAAGATGCTGCCGTTCGACAACAAGAGCGAGTTCCAGGTGGTGATGGATCTTCCCGAAGGGACGACGCTCGAGACGACGAACGCACTCGGCCAGGAGATCGCCACGTACCTGCGCGGCGTCCCCGAGGTGAAGAGCACCGAGGTGTACGCCGGCACGGCCGCGCCATTCAACTTCAACGGGCTGGTGCGGCACTACTTCATGCGGACCGGCGCGAATGTCGGCGACGTGCAGGTCAATCTCGTTCCAAAGGGCGATCGCTCGCGTCAGAGCCACGCGATCGCCGTGGCCGTGCGGCCGGGCATCGATTCGATCGCGCGACGCTACGACGCTTCTGTGAAGGTGGCCGAAATCCCGCCCGGTCCGCCGGTGCTGTCGACACTGGTGGCCGAGGTGTACGCCGGCGACGACTCGACGCGTCTCGCCGCCGCGAAGCAGGTGAAGGAAGTCTTCGAGTCGACGCCGGGCGTTGTCGATGTGGACTGGACGGTCGAAGCACCGCAACAGCGGCGCGTCTTCCACGTGGATCGCGTGCGTGCGGCGGCGTCCGGAGCGAGCGTCGAGCAGATCGCGCAGACACTCTATCTCGCGCTGTCGGGAACGCCGAGTGGAATCGCCGCGTCGCCGACGGCGCGCGAGGGCATGGCGATCGTCCCGCGCCTGCCGCTGGACGCGCGATCGTCGGTCGAGGCGCTGCTCTCGGTCCCCATCGCCACGGCCAGCGGGCCACAGCCGCTCGCGCGCTTCGTGACCGTGCTCGACTCGACGCGCGAATCGGCACGGGTTCGCAAGGATCTGCGGCCGGCGATCTACGTGACGGGTGACGTCGCCGGGGCGATCGAGTCGCCGGTGTATGCGATCATGGACATGAACAGGAAGCTCGACGCGATCAGGGTGAATGGCGCGGCGATCGCCCGTTACAACGCCGTGCAGCCCGACCAACTCGATCAGACGGCGATCAAATGGGATGGCGAGTGGCAAGTGACGATCGAAGTGTTCCGCGATCTCGGACTCGCCTTCGCGATCGTGCTGGTGCTGATCTACGTGCTTGTCGTCGGCTGGTTCCAGTCGTTCAAGGTGCCGCTCGTGATCATGACGCCCATCCCGTTGACGTTGATCGGTATCCTGCCCGGTCACGCGATCAGCGGAGCGTTCTTCACCGCGACGTCGATGATCGGGATGATCGCGCTCGCCGGGATCATCGTGCGCAACTCGATTCTGCTCGTCGACTTCATCCAGCTCGCCGAGGCGCGCGGCCGCTCGCTGCGAGACGCGGTAATCGAGGCCGGGGCGGTGCGATTCCGGCCGATCGCGCTCACGGCGGCGGCGGTCGTGGTGGGCGGGCTCGTGATGGTCCTCGATCCGATTTTCCAGGGGCTGGCCGTGGCGCTGATGAGCGGCGCCGTCGTGGCGACCGTGCTCACGATGATTCTCGTTCCGATCCTCTATTGGGAGCTGCGCCGGCGTGAGCTGGCGGCGGCGCCGAATCCGGAGAACACCGATGAAGATGTTGATGCTCGTGTACAGCGGCTCGAGCCCGCAGCGAATATCGTCGCTGCTTGATGCGCACCACGCCGGCGGCTACACGGAGTTTCGCGACGCGCACGGCACCGGGAGCACCGGCAAGCGCGCCGGCTCGCGGGCGTGGCCGGGCGAGTCGACGCTGTTTGTGAGCGTCCTGCCAGCCGCGCAGTCGGACGCGCTCGTGGATGTCCTGCGCGCGGAGACCACGAACCTCCCCGCGGGGGAGCGCCTGCACGTGGCCGTGCTGCCAACCGAAACTTTCTTCTGAGAATCCTAGTATGTGCAACGATCGCATCATCCGCCGATTCGCCGGCGTGTTCGTGCTGCTCTCGGTAGCGGCGGGCTACTGGATCTCACCGCTGTTCTTCCTGTTCACGGCGTTTGTCGGCGTCAATCTGCTGCAGTCGAGCGCGACGAACTTTTGCCCGCTCGAGCGGGTGTTGGGGTGGGCTGGATTTGCCGGGTGCCGATCGCGCGCGTCGACGCGAGTCGGCGGGTGACGCCGCCGGTCGTCGCTACTTGCCTTCGACCTTCGACAACCGCGCGATCTTTGCTCGCACTTCGGCGACCTTGGGCTGAAGCTCCGGATCGGCCTTGCTCCACAGGTCGACGAACTTCATGTAGTTCGTCAGCGCGTGCTGCCGGTCGCCTTTGGTTTCGTACAGCTCACCGAGTCTCTTGTAGGCGCCGGCGAGGTAGTCGCCGTCCATGTAGACACGGCCGGGCGCCGGCGTATCGATGAAGCGTGAAAAAACGGCGATCGCCGAGTCTGCGTTACCGAGTTGATCGTATGCCCGGGCGATCGGCGCCAGATTGCACACGTGACATCCCCAGACGTCGGCGGCGCGGAATTGCGCGAGGGCCTCGGCAGGCTTCCCTTGCGCAAGAGCGATGTCGCCCAGCATCGCGGAGGTCCGGATCGAATCATCACCATAGGACACGCGCTTTCGTGTGGCCTGCCAGCGCGCCAGCGCCGCGCGGGCCTGGTCCGGTCGGTTGGTGACGGCGTAGACATGCAGCAGGCTCTGCATGGGATCGGTGAGCTCCGCGATGGAATCGAGTGGGTGCCGCGCGAGCGAATCCGCAACGACGCGCAGGGCGCCCGCGGTATCGGCCAGATACCACGCGCGCAACTGGGCTTGGTCGATCGCATCCATGATCGGCGCTTCCTTCAGGCCGGCCGCGGCACCACCCACCCACGCCTGGTGAAAGTACCGTCCGGCCTCACGAATGCGTCCGCGAGCTTTTGCCGCGTACGCGTTCGCCCACAGCGCATTCGCCAACGCGCTCTTGTCGGATTCGAGGCGGGTGCGGTTGGCGGCCAGTAACGCATCGACTGAATCGTATTGCTGGTTCGATGCCAGAATCTCCATGCGAAGCTGCAGCTGCTCGAGATTCGCTGGCGCGAACTTGGCGAGTGCGTCCAGGGTCTTCTCGGCACTGTCGATCTGACCAAGCAGCACGTATGCCCGCGCGAGGTTCTCGTACCCGACGGCCGCTCCCGAGGCTGAGCTGATCAGCTTGATGCAGGCGTCCCGCGCCTTGGTGTAGTTCCGCTGGTCACGGTAGATGTTGCTGACGTTGTTCAGCGCGCCGGGATTGTCGGGCTGAAGCTCCAGCAACTGCTCATACGCCGCCTGCGCTTGCGCGTAGTCCTGATGCGCGCCGTTCTGGAAGTACGTGCCGACGACGAGATAACGCTCGGCGTCGCTCAAGCGGTCGCGATGGGCGTACGCCTTGTCGAGGAGCGCCTGGCCTTTGTCGACCAGGCCGCGGTTCGTGTACGCCACCGAGAGCTTGCGGTAGGCCATCGCGAAGCCGCTATCCATCGAGATGGCTTCCTCGAGCAGCGACGTCCCCTTGGGAAAATCGGCGTCGATGCTGATCGCCCGGTTGCCCGCGACATACTTGCGCAGCGCGTCGAGGCTCGGTGTCGTCACCTGCTCGAGCCGTGGCGTGGCCTGTACGTTCTTGAGCGACTCTCCGATCCTCGCGCGCACCTCCTTGGCCAGCTTGTCGATTGTCGGCAGCAGGTCGCCGGTGCTGTTCGCGTTCTTGGAGAAGCTCGCCAGCACGTCGCCGGACTGTGGCGAGACGAGCCGTACAGACACCACGTACTTGCCGCCCAAGCCCAGCAGATTGCCGTCGAGGACGGCGCGAATGCCTTCGCGGGTCGCAATCTCACGCGCTTGCTTGAAATCGACGAACGTCGTCGTTGGCTTCTGCATGCGCCGCAGAACGTCCCGAATCGTCGTCTGCTGGAGCACGTTGATACTCTGTGACTGTCCGAGCGCCGTGCGGAACGCTTCCGTTACGACCGGTCCGAGTGTGGAGTCTGCCGCGGGGCTCGCGAAGTCGGTGACGAGCAGCTTCTCGTTCTGACCGAGCGACCCGGACGCCATCAATGAGCCGAATGGACCGATGCCGGTGGCCCGGAGCACCATGTATGCGGCGATGAGCACCACGAAGGTGCCGACTGCCCACCCGCCGCCGATGGCGGTGCGCCGCCACGACACGTGTGGGCTCGCCCTGAGGGCGATCGTCGCCATCGTGCCCTGCGCGAGACTTGGCGTACCGCCCGGCGTAAACGTGGGTGTGCTGAGCAACGCCCTGCGCGTCGCATGCTGCACATACGCCGTGAACAGGATGATCGGCAGCCCGAGCGCCATGATGACGAGCGCACCCGGGAACACCCAGTCGGGCAGCCCAATCGCGACGATCGCGGCCTTGGCCAGCACGGCGACGGCAACGAACGCTCCAGCATAAACGAGCAACGCGCGTTTGAGCATGCCCCGGCCGCCGAGCAGCGCGGATGGCATCGCGGCTTGTCCGCTGCCACTCGTCACGGACTCGAGAACTCTCACGATGTCGCCGGCCGACTGCGGCCGTGCGTCGGCGTCCTTCATCAGGCAGCGCGTAACGAGATCGGCCAGGGCCGGCGGCGTGTCCGGGCGCAGCTCCAGAATCGGCGTCGGCATCTCGCTCATGTGCGCCGCGAGCAGCTTCTGCGGCGTCTTGGCCACGAACGGCTGACGGCCGGACAACATCTCGTAGGCGAGACAACCGAACGAGTAAATGTCGGCGCGGTGATCGGTGCTCGGATCGCCGGCTGCCTGTTCCGGCGCCATGTACGCCGGCGTGCCGATCGACGTGCCGATCTGCGTCAGGGTGCCGCCCGGCGCGACGGTGCGGGACGCTGAAAGTGCCTTCGCGATACCGAAGTCGGTGACCGTGGCTGATCCGCCCGACAGGAGCACGTTGTCCGGCTTGATGTCGCGATGCACCACGCCGCGTTCGTGCGCATATGCCAGCGCTTTGCCGACGTCCCGCAGCACGCCGATGACTTCGGTGATCGAGAGACCGCCGGTGCGCGACAACCGGGCGCGAAGCGACTCGCCCTCCACGTACGGCATGGTATAGAACGGCACGCCGTTCATCTCGCCGGCCGTGTGCACCGGGACGATGTGGGGGTGCTGCAGCCCGGCCGCGAGTACGATCTCACGGTTGAAGCGCTCGACGTTCACGCCGGCGACCAATTCCGGCGGGAGGACCTTGACGACGACGTTTCGGCGCAGCGCTTCGTCGCGCGCCACGAACACGCGCGACATGCCGCCGCCGCCGAGCTCCCGGTCGACCGTGTAGCCGGAACCAAGCGTCTGCTGAAGTTCGTCACGGAGCTGCATTCGGCCCCTTCCTCGGGTTTGCCGCCGCGCAAACGTAGGTTGCGGACGAGACTGCCGCCAGACGAAAGTCGTGTCGTCGCATCGGTCCTCTGAACGCCGAAGGGCACGTTGGCGCCGCGCCAGCGGCTCGACCGCGCTATGTTGAGAGCCCGGTCCGCAACCATCCGCCAAGCGCGAGCTTCAACCTTCGATTGATACACCCATCGCCTATGCTGACCACCCGCACACTCGGCACGCAGGGCCTCACTGTTTCGTCGCTCGGCCTCGGCATCATGTCGATGAGCCATGCGTACGGCACGCGCGAGGAGAGAGACGAGGGCGAGTCGATCGCGACGATCGGCCGCGCCATCGAGCTCGGCGTGACGTTCTTCGACACTGCCGAGGCCTACGGGCCGTTCACGAACGAAGAACTGCTCGCTCGCGCGCTCGACAAGCTCGGAGTGTCGCGCGATCGCATCGTCATCGCGACCAAGTTCGGGTTCACGTTCGGTCCCAGCGGCGCGACCGTCGGTGCGGACAGTCGGCCGGAACACATTCGCGAGGCGGTCGAAGGCTCGTTGCGCCGGCTGCGAACCGACTACATCGACTTGCTATACCAGCACCGCGTCGACCCGGCGGTGCCGATCGAGGAAGCCGTCGGCACGATGGCCGACCTCGTGCGGGAAGGGAAAGCGCGATTTCTGGGTCTCTCGGAAGCCGGCGAGAAGACCATTCGCCGAGCACATGCGGTGCACCCGATCTCCGCGCTGCAGAGCGAGTACTCGCTGTGGGAACGGAACCTCGAGCCGCGCATCATTCCAGTGTTGCGCGAACTGGGTATCGGCCTGGTGCCGTTCGCGCCGCTGGGGCGCGGCTTTTTGACGGGGAATGTCATGCGCGCCGAGGAGTATCCCGAGGGCGATTTCCGGAGAGGTGACCCGCGCTATCAAGGGCAGAACTTCGATGCCAACATGCGCGCCGCGTCCGAGGTGCGCGCGCTCGCCACGCGCAAAGGTGCGACCGCCGGCCAGATCGCGCTCGCCTGGCTACTTCACAAAGGCGATCACATCGTGCCGATCCCCGGCACCAAGCGACGAAGTTACCTCGAGGAAAACGTCGGCGCCGCTAACGTGTCCTTGAGCGCCAATGAGATGCGCGAGCTCGACTCGGCGCTCGCTCCCGAGAAGATTTCCGGGCCTCGCTACAACGCATCGAATCAGGCGTTGATCGACCGATGACCGAAGCGACCCTCGGGTGCCGCGCATGATCGTCCGCTCGGCGCGGCCCGCGGACCTGCCCGCCATCGGACGACTCGGCGCGCTCCTCGTCCGGACGCACCACGACTTCGATCCCGAGCGCTTCATCGCGGCCACCGCGCGTACCGAGCACGGATACGCCTCCTTCCTCGGGTCACAGCTCGCGGAGCCGAATGTCGTGATTCTCGTTGCGGACGACGAAGGACAAATCGTGGGCTACACGTACGCCGGCGTGGAAGAAACCGACTACATGTCGCTGCGCGGGCCGGCGGGCGTGTTATACGACATTGTGGTGGACCCCGCGCATCGTGGTCGCGGCGTCGGTCGCACGCTGCTCGATGCCACGGTCGCCGCACTCGAGAGCCGCGGCGCTCCTCGAGTCGTACTCTCGACCGCGGAGCGGAACGAGGCCGCGCAACGCTTGTTCGCCCGCGCTGGGTTCAGGCGCACGATGATCGAGATGACACGAGAGCGTGGGCGCGGCGAGACCTGATACTCACGACCTCACGGTGTCGAGTTCATCGTCTGCTCGCTCGGCTCACGGCGCTCGTCCGAAACGACGACGTACGTCACCGTGTCCCACGCATTGTGGATCGCGATGAGGAGCAGCCCAAGCGCGCCGCCCCCGATGACGAACAACGCGCCGCTGGTCGAGGCGCGGAGTGCCAGCGCGGCAATGGTGAGGGCCACGTATACGCAGCCCGGCAGCATCACGTGCCAGAGCCAGTCTTCCCACACCGGCGCGTAGCCGGTCTGGCGACGGGCCTGAATCATCACGGTCGTGACGTACGCCAACCCGATGAGCCCACAGATCGTGAGCGCGAGTGATACGTCGACCAGCGCCGGCCATGGGGCGCTCATCACGGCCGAGATGAGCAGCGCGCCGCCGAGGTGCACGACGGTCGGTGTGCCAAAGGCACTGATGGTTCCGGAGGTTGTGCGCGTGCGAGTGTCCTTGATCAGCGCGATGACGACGAACTGCAGTCCGATGAGTGCAGCCCCCGACGACCCGACGATCACGTAGAAGCTTTCCCAACCGGCCAGCATCGGAAGCGCAGCATCGGTCATGGCCACTCCTCGTAAGCGATCTCGTTCGGGCGCCCGCGCCAGTATGCAAAGCGGCCCTCCGGCAGAAGCCAGGCCACTTCGGCGCTTCGTGGAACCATGAGACCGTGACGACGATCGAATCCGTCGTAGCGCCCCTCGAAGGGCGTCTCGACGCCTTGGCCGTCCACGTCACGAAAGCGCGTCGCCGTCATTCGTGTCATCTCGCCACTTGGTGCGAAGTGGAAGGCGGCCGAGACCCGAATGTCGCGGTCCGTGACTGTCGCGCGGGCCGTGCTGTCGTCGACCGGCTGCCAGGTGACGCCCTCTCCGGGCAACAGCGCGGTCGGGAACCATGCTGCCTCACCCAGCCACCGCACCAGCGCGCTCGACGCCATCTCTCGCGTGCCGCCTTCGTTCACGACGTTCACGAGTCCGCCGAGGCGGCCGAGCATTTCTCCAACGCCGGCGACGTAGCTGTCGCGCACGCGCACCGGGATTAGCGGCATCATCTTGACCTTGGCGTCCCAGACGAAGCCCGGCGGCGACGTTGTGAATTGCTGGTCCGCGGTGAACGGGGTCCACGCCGCGATCGGCTGCAGGCGCATGTCGCCAACCCAACGCACGCGTGCGAGCCGGATGGGAGCTTGCCCGTCGGGCAGAGCGAATGCGAAGTAGCGCGCGACGGGGGCGGGAAGATCCGTCAGGTCCGCACGGCGAAACCGTCGCTGTTCGGACGCTCCGTGCAGTTGCGCGCGCTGCGTGAGAGCGGCGATCCGCCGCGTGGTTCCGCGGCGCCAGAGGTGAGCTCCCACCACCAGTGCCGCGGCGCCTGATGCCACGAGGCCGGCAGCGACGGCCCCGCCAATTCGCACTGCTCGCGAACGCGCTCTCCTCACCCTCGCACGGTACGCTTACGCACGATGATGCACAACGAGCCCGCGACTGCGCGTTTCGTTGTTGACCAGCAGCCAGCGGTGCCAGGCGTTGACGAGTGCTGGCGGCCCCTGCAGGAGCATGTAACGCGCGCCGCTGCGCACCTTTTCGGTGGTTTCCTGCCTGTGGAAGACGGCGTGCAACTGCGCCTCTGCTTTCACGAGCTGGTCGTTGCCCAGCGTCGCAAGCCAGCCGGCATTGATGTGATCCGGGATATTCATGCGTGCTCCCCCCTCACGTCTTGTGACGAAAAGTGATTCGCCCGCGGGCGAGATCGTACGGCGATACGGCGACGGTCACGCGGTCGCCGGCGAGAATGCGAATGCGGAACTTCCGCATCTTGCCGGCAGCGGTGGCGAGCAGCCGATGCCCGTTGTCGAGATCGACCCGGAACGTGGCGCTCGGAAGCACCTCGGAGACGATCCCTTCGAGTTCAATCGCTTCTTCCTTCATGGTATGGCCTCGAGGCTCAGTGAACGCGCGCCAGCGCGCGCGATTCGCGTCAGCGCGAGCGTGTTTCTCGTTGGCGCGCCGCCTTGCTGCGTGCCCGCTGTGCGGCCTTGGATTTCATTCGCCGGGCCTCGCTTGGCTTCACGTGATGGCGGTGCCGGCGGAGTTCGCGCAGAATGCCGGACTTCTGCATCTGGCGCTTGAATGTCTTGAGCGCCCAGTCGATGCGGTCGGTGTCATTGAGGACGATTTCAGGCATGTGCGGTTCGCTCAGCGTTGGAGATGTCGCGAAAACGGACCATCCGCTGGCGATCTTCATCCCAGAGCGCGAGACGGAGCGCCGACATGCCCGATCGAAACGTGACGACCGGCGATCGCTGGAAGATCTCGCTCGCGTCATTGCACGGCTGCAAGCGATAGTTCGGGATCTTCGGCGCGACATGATGCACGTGATGCAGGCCGATGCTTCCGGTGAACCACTGGAGCACCGCCGGCAGGCGAAGGTGCGAGCTGCCGCGGAGCGCCGCTTCGACATAGTCCCACTCGCCGTGCGGCGCCCAGTAGGCATCCTCGAACTGATGCTGCACGAAGAAGAGCCACACGCCGGCCATGGCGGCGATGTAGTACGGGAGCGCGTAAGCGAACAGCAGCGTCTTCCAGCCGACCAACACCAGCGCGATGGCCACCAGCAGGCCGATGGCGACATTGGTCAGCCAGACGCTCGCGACCTGACGCGCGCCGCCAGAGAGGCCCTTGCCGCTCAGTCGCTGGCCGATTGCCAGGTGAAACGGTCCGCCCAGCAGAAGCGCGAGCGGATGGCGAACGAGCCGGTAGCCGAAGCGCGCGCGTGGCGACTTGGCGAGGTACTCGCGGACAGTGAGCGTCGGGACGTCACCGTGGCCGCGTCGATCCAGATCGCCCGAGGACGCGTGGTGCAGGGCATGATCGCGGCGCCACTGCGCGAAGGGCGTCAGCGTCAGCACGCCCGTCACGAATCCGACGGCGTCGTTGAGCCGGCGCGAGGCAAAGAACGATCCGTGCGCGCAGTCGTGCATCAGGATGAACGTCCGCACGAGCAGTCCCGCGGTCGGCAGAGCGAGCAGGGCCGCGAGGGCGACGGAATAGTCGAGCGTGAGGTGGATGGCGACGAGGAGCAAGGCCAGCGGCACGAACGTCGTCAGCATCTGTAACGACGCGCGCCGCGCATTCGGGCCGATGTACGGCTCGACTGCGCGGCGCCAGTCCGCTTCCGGCTGCGAAGCGACGGCTTGGCTCAACGAGCCAACTTCGTCACGTTCTCTGCCGCCGGGCCCTTCTGTCCCTGCACGATGTCGAACTCCACGCGCTCGCCCTCGGCCAGCGTCTTGAAGCCGCCGCCCTGAATGGCCGAGTGATGGACGAAACAGTCCTTCTGACCGCCCTCGGGAGTGATGAAGCCAAAGCCCTTCTGATCATTGAACCACTTGACGGTGCCAGTCGTACGCATTGTCCTGCTCCTTCTGATGATGTGCTGTGTTGGGAGTCCGGAGCTTGCCGTACGCCGACACAACGTGCTTCGTGATCGAAACCCTCACGACGGGCGACTCGCGGAACGCGAGCCAATTCGCGACACAAACAAAAAAAGGGCCTGCTCGCAATCTGGCAGGCCCCAAGAACGTTCGGAACGTGTCCACGCGCATCGCGCGTGTGTCGCTTGAGCTGAAAGGTAGTGCGGCGCAGGCCGTTTCGCAACCGGAATCGTACCGCTTGGCAACGACCCTTTAGCATATCGCAAAGAGAGTCCGGCCGTTCGCCCGGGGCTTATCGCCCGGGGCTTATCGCCCGGGGCTTTACAGTGCCGGTGAAGTACCGGAACCCGCTCGCCGCCGACCGCGGTCGGCGCGCGCTCGCCGTCGCTGCTCGATCAGGCCTTCCACGGCCGCAAGGAACTCGGCGATGTCGAGCTGCGGCTCGATCATCGACTGCACGGCGCAGCCCTTGATGAAGCTTACCGCCACGGCCGAAAGCCCATCCGCGGTTACACCAGGGAAGCGATCGGGCTCGGCGGCGAGGACATCGGTCGCGATCGGCAAGAACGCATCGCGGTAGCGATCGAGCTCACGCTTCATGCGAACTCGGATCGGGCGGTTCCAGATCGCCGCGCTCCAGAAATCGAAGAACAGTCGGATGCGCGCGGGCTCGCGCGACAGCCGCTCCATCTCCTGGCGCACCAGAGCCAGGAGGCGGTCGATCGGCGGCTCGATGGCGAGGATCTCCGGACCAACGCGGAGCACCGTTGTGGCCTCGAGCACCCACTCGAGCAGCGCGAGCAGCAACTGCTCCTTGTTGCCGAAATGGAAGAGCACGAGCCCGCTGCTGAGCCCCGCCCGGTCGGCCACGCCACGAATCGTGAGTGCCGACAACCCTCGTTTCGTGGCGAGGTGATACGCCGCGGTGAGCACCTGCTCGCGGCGAGCCGCCTCACCGGCCTTCGTCCCCGGCATTGGCTCCGCCCGTCATTGAACTCTCGTTCAACAGAGCATAGCTTCCGTTGAACCACAGTTCAATGGTCGTGATCGCTCCGCTCCCGCACACACGCGCGCGCCGCGCGCCATGCAGCTGACGCTTCGGCAGGCCGCCGAGTATCTCGGCGTCACCGAGCCGATCGCGCGCCGTTGGATCGGGGAGCGCGGACTGCCCGTGCACGAAGCCCACGAGCGGCACTACCTGAACGCCGTCGAGCTGTGGGAGTGGGCGGTCGAGAACGGCGTCCCGGTCTCGCGCGAGTTGCTGGAGCACGCGCGGCGCGCTCCGGATGCCGTGCCGCCCCTCGCCGAACTGCTCCGACGCGGCGGCATCGTCTACGATGTCGATGCGACGACCAAGCCCGAGCTGCTACGCGCCCTCGTCGCGCGCCTGCCGCTCCCGGCCGAGCAGGACCGCGATACCCTCGTCAGCGTGCTCGAAGCGCGAGAGGCGATCGGCTCGACCGGGGTGGGCGACGGCATCGCGATTCCGCACGTCCGCAATCCCATCGTCTTGCACGTCGACGAACCATTCGTGATGCTGGCGCTGCTGCAGTCGCCCGTCGAGTTCGGGGCGATTGACGACCAGCCGGTGCACGCACTGTTTATGGTCGTGAGTCCGACCGTTCCGGTGCACCTCCGCATTCTCGCCGAGTTGGGCTTCGTGCTCCGCGATCGCACGCTGCGCGAGTTTCTTCGCGCCCGAGCCTCGGCCGATGATATCCTCGGCCGGATCGAGATGCTGGAGGCCACGCGTGTCACAGGATCCTATCGAGCGGCCGGCGCCGAGCCGTGACGATTTCGTGAGCCGCACTGCATGACGCTCCTGATCGCCGGATTGGTGCTCATCGTGCTGGGCGGGGTGTCGCACGCGCTCCTGCGTGGCGTCCGGCTCGCCGTGCGCGACGTCGTCTATCAGACATTCCTCATCGCCGGCTGCGCGCTCGGCGCGACGGCGGCGGTGCTGGTGCTCGTGGCCGGCGAGCCCATCGCCACGACCGCGTTCGGCTCGATGCCTGGGAGCGGATGGGCGCTTGGCGTCGACGCGTTGTCGGCGGTCTTTCTGATCGCCGTCCTCGGCGTTGGCGCGATGTGCGCCGTCTTTGGCATTCATGATGTGCTCAAGGATGCCGCGCATTCGCACCGCTCGTCGCCCTTCTTCTTCGCACTCACGCTTGCGGCGCTCGCGGCCGTCGTGGCGGCGCGCACCGTGTTCACGTTTCTAATGGCGTGGGAGATCATGGCGATCGGGTCGTACCTCCTGATCGTCGCCCGCCACGAAGTCGCGGACGTTCGTCGAGCGGGACTGGTGTACCTGGTTGCCACGCATACGGCGACGCTCGCGCTCTTTGCGATGTTCGCCACGTGGCAAAGTCACGCGGCGAACGGGCAATTCTCGTCGCTCGCCCGCGCGGCGGACTCGCTTCCGTCCGGCGCGACGACGGCAATCCTGTTGCTCGCGCTCGTTGGATTCGGGTTCAAGGCCGGTCTGGTACCGCTTCACTTCTGGCTTCCACCGGCGCACGCGTCGGCGCCATCCGATGTATCGGCGCTCATGTCCGGCCTCGTGATCAAGATGGGCATCTACGGCTTGCTGCGCGTCGTGCTCCTCCTGGGAGGCGCGCCGGCGTGGTGGGGCTGGTTGATGCTCGGGCTCGGAGTGGCGTCCGGGATTCTTGGCGTGCTCTGGGCGCTGGCGCAGCACGACATCAAGCGCCTGCTCGCGTATCACAGCGTCGAGAACATCGGTATCATCGCGATGGGTATCGGCACCGGCGTGCTTGGCGTCGCGCACGATGCGCCGGCGATCGCCGTCCTCGGCTTCGCGGGAGCCGTGCTGCACACCGTGAATCACGCTCTCTTCAAGAGTCTGCTCTTTTTCGGCGCGGGCGCGGTGTACCGCGTCACGGGTACGCGCAACATGGAAGCGCTCGGCGGAATCGCCAAGCGGATGCCAGTCACCTGGCTCGCGTTTGCCGTCGGTGCCGCGGCCATCATCGGCGTTCCGCCCTTCAATGGATTCGTCAGCGAATGGCTCGTCTACCAGGGGATGTTCCAGACGGGGCAGGCGAGCGCGCAGTTGCGTCTGGCACTTCTCGGGATTCCGGCCCTCGCTCTGATCGGCGGGCTCGCGCTGGCGTGCTTCGCGAAAGTCGCGGGCGTGGTCTATCTCGGCAGCGCGCGCACTCCGGAGGCGCTACAGGCCCGTGAGCGCGGCGCCGGTTCGCTCACGCCGATGCTGGTGCTCGCCGCAGCGTGCGTCGCGATCGGAGTGCTGCCGAGTATCGGGCTGGGGCTGGTCGAGCCAGCGTCACGCGAGCTCGCTGGTTCTGCCACTGCCGGAATTCCGCTGGCCGTGCGCGACGGTGCGTGGACGATCTCGGCGCTCGCAGCAGTGGTGCTGGTCGTATCGGCGCTGCTCTGGTGGGCGCGATCCGCGCTGGCGCGCCGGCAGGGCGTCCGCATCGGCGCCACTTGGGGATGCGGCTACGATGCGCCAACGCCGAGGATGCAGTACACAGCGTCGTCGTTCGCGTCGCCGCTGCTCACGATCTTTGGTCGGTTGAGCAGCGTGAGTGTCGAGCAAACGCGCACGGCACTGCACACGCATCCCGTCGACCCAATCCTCGACCGTGCGGCGCTGCCGTTGTGGAGCGCCGTGCGCCGCGCCGCCCTCCGTTTTCGCGGGATTCAGCACGGACGCCTCCACTTGTACTTGCTGTACGTGCTCGGCGCGTTGATCGCGCTGCTCGCTTATCTCGCGATGGGGGGGGGACCGCGCGCGTGAACGCCGTGCCCCCGTCGCTGAGCGCCGTTGCGGCGCTCCTGCTGCTCATCGTCGGGGCGCCGCTCATCCCCGGCGTAATCGGCCGAACGAAGTCGATCGCCACCGGCCGACGCGGCTCGCCCGTGTGGCAGCTCTACGCTGATGTATGGAAGCTCGCTCGACGCGGAACTGTGTACAGCACGACGACAACCTGGGTCTTTCGGCTCGCGCCAGTGGTTCTCGTCGCGACGTCGCTCGTGGCGTCGGCGCTCCTGCCGCTCGATGGCCACGTTTCACTGCTGCAGTTCCCGGGCGACGCCGTTGCCTTTGCGTATCTCCTCGGGTTGGGGCGGTTCGTGCTCGTGCTCGCGGCGCTCGATACCGGATCGAGTTTCGAGGGAATGGGCGCGAGCCGCGAGGTGACGTTCGCCAGCCTCGTGGAGCCGGGGCTGTTCATCGCGCTCGCGGCACTCGGCATGATCGCGCGGGATTTTTCGTTGAGCGCAATGCTAGGCGACTCGGCGACGCGTCTGGGCATTGCCGGCTCGACGCCGTCGGCGGTCATGATCGGCATCAGCGTGTTCGCGCTGGCGCTGGCCGATTGCTCGCGCGTACCGGTCGACGATCCCCTGACCCATCTCGAGCTCACGATGGTTCACGAAGTGATGGTGCTCGATCACAGCGGGCCGGACTTGGCGCTCATTCTATACGCCAACGCGCTCAAGCTGGGGATCTTCGCGGCGATCGTCGGAAACGTGCTGCTTTCCGCCGTGCGTCCAGCGGGATGGCTCGGACTTCTCGTGCTGGCCGCGAGCATGCTCGTGTTCGGGATCGCGGTGGGTATAGTGGAATCCGTCATGGCGCGGCTGCGGCTCCCCAAAGTTCCGCTGTACATCACCAGCGGGTCGGCGCTCGCGCTGTTCGGCCTCATTCTCCTGCTTCGATAGCGACGACGCATGACTTCCTTCGCTGAGCTGGTGCTCTTTCTGATCGTCGCGACCGATTTCGCCGTGCTCGCGACGTCCCGGCTGAGCGCGTGCATCCGCGCCATCGCGGCGCAAGGCCTGCTGCTCGGCGTCCTGCCGCTGCTCATTCATCGTGAGCTGTCGCTCCACGCCGTGGCGCTCGCCGTCGGTACCGTGGCAATCAAGGCCGCTGTGCTTCCGTGGTTCCTGCGCTGGGCAATTCGCGAGGCGTCCGTTCGCCGCGAGGTCGAGCCGTTGATCGGGTACATGGCGTCGATGCTGCTCGGTGCGGCGGGATTGGCAATCGCGTTCGCCGTGGCGACCGTGCTTCCGCTCCGTTCCGGCGAAACGGAGCTCCTCGTCCCGGTGGCGCTCGTGACGGTGATGATTGGCCTGCTCGTGCTCACGAGCCGCAGCAAAGCCATCACGCAAGTCGTCGGCTACCTGATGCTCGAGAACGGCATCTACCTGTTCGGGCTCACGCAGTCCGAGCGCGTGCCGTTCCTCGCGGAAGTGGGCGTGCTGCTCGACCTGTTCGTCGCGGTGTTCATCATGGGAATCGTGGTCTTCCACATCAACCGCGAGTTCGACTCGATCTCCGCGGCGAATCTCACCGAGCTGCACGAATAGGCCGCCCGTGCTCCTCCTCGCGCTGATCCTGCTCCCCGTCGTCGCCGGCGCCGTGGCGTACGTCCTCCCGGTCACCGCGCGCCGGACGCTGCTGATGGCGACGGCAGTGGTGCACCTCGCGCTCACGCTGCTGCTGTGGATTGCGCCGGGTGCCACTGCATTCAATGGATGGCTCGCCGACGACGCGCTGGGACGCCTGGTGCTGACGCTCGTGAGCGTGCTGTTCGTGCTCATCGCGCAATACGCGCTCGGCTATCTTCGAGACACCGATCCTCGCGGCGGGCGCGCGTTCACGAGCTGCATGCTCGGCTTCCTCGCCGCCACGAGCCTCGTGTCGGTCAGCCATCATTTCGCGCTGCTGTGGATCGGCATGGAGTCGACCACGCTCACGGTTGCGCCGCTGATCTTCAACCGCGACGACCGCCGGTCGCTCGAAGCCGTATGGAAGTACCTGGTGCTCTCGTCGGTGGCGATCGCCTTCGCGCTCCTTGGCGTGTTCTTCCTCGCCGCCGCGCAGCCGACGGGTGCGGCCGGCGGGCGGCCGCTCGTGCTCGAGGACATGGTCGCGCACGCGGCGGCGCTCGATCCGGTGTGGTTGCGGGCCGCGTTCGTGTTCATGCTCATCGGCTTCGGCACGAAGATGGGGCTCGCGCCGCTGCACGCCTGGAAGCCCGACACCTATGGCGAGGCGCCGAGCATGGTGAGCGGGCTCATGGCCGGTGCGCTCACCAGTTGCGCGTTTCTCGGACTCGCGCGCGTGCTCACGGTGTGCGTCGCCGCCGGGCCGGGAGTCGCCGCGTTTGCGCGACCGCCGCTCATCGCCTTCGGCATGCTTTCGCTGGCCGTCGCTGCCGCGTTCATGATCGGGCAGAGCGACGTGAAGCGAATGCTGGCCTACTCGAGCGTTGAGCACATGGGACTGCTCGCGCTCGCGCTTGGCTTGGGCGGCATCGGGACGTACGGCGCGATGCTGCACGTGTTGAACAATGGACTGGCGAAAGCACTGCTGTTTCTCGCCGTGGGGAACGTGGCGCTCGAGATGGGAACGTCCGAGGCATCCCGCATCCGGGGACTGCTCCAGCGCCTGCCGGCGTCCGGAGCCTTGCTCGTCATCGGCCTGTTCGCGGTGACGGGGTCGCCGCCTTTCGGAATGTTCGTCAGCGAATTCACGATCATCAGCGCCGCGATACGGGAACATCACGCGTGGCTCGCCGCGGCGCTCGTCGTTCTGCTGGCGATCATCTTCGTCGCCATCGCGACAATGATTCTCGAGGTGGTGTACGCGCCGGCACCAAGCGTCGAGTCGCCGCCGGCGACGGCCCGGGGTCGTGATCGTGGCTGGCTCGTCACCGCGCCCGCGATGCTTGCGGTGCTCGTGCTCGCGCTCGGCCTCTGGATTCCTCGGCCGCTCGCCGACGCGCTGTCCGCGGCCGCGACCGCCCTTGGGGGTCAGGCGCCATGACGGTCGACGTCGGGTCGCGCTTTGCCAAGCTGGGGAATCGGCGGGCGATCGCGCTGCGCGAGGTGCCACACCTTGCGATCGATGACTTGCGCGACGCTCTTACGGCCGCCGTGGCGAGTGGCTGGCGCATCATCTCGCTCTTCGGCGTGCCGGAGAGCTCGCGGGAGCTTCGGTTGATCGCCGTGCTCGCCGACGACGAGCGCGGGCAACTGCGCACCGCGACCACGATCGTTGGGCCGCGGTATCGCGCGCTCTCGACGACCTGCGTCCAGGCGGAACGGTTCGAGCGCGAGATCGCCGAACAGTGCGGCGTGACGATCGAAAGCGATCGGCCACTCAAGCCGTTGCGGCGCCACGCGGCATCGCATCGGCCACCGAGCTGGCCTGCAGCGGCGCCGATCGAGCGCGAAGCATACCCGTTCGATCGCGTAGAAGGCGACGAGGTCCACGAGGTGGCGGTGGGCCCGGTGCACGCCGGGATCATCGAGCCGGGGCACTTCCGCTTTCAGACGCACGGTGAGGTTGTGCTGTCGCTTGAGATCATGCTCGGGTATCAGCATCGCGGCGTCGAGCCACTCCTCGAGTCGCTCGAGCGCGACGCGGCGATGCTCGTTGCGGAATCGATCGCGGGCGACACGGTGATCGCGCACGCGAGCGCGTATTGCGGCGCGCTGGAGGCGCTCGCGCGATCGCACAAGACGGCGAGGGCACAGAGCGTTCGCGGCATTGCGCTCGAGCTGGAACGACTCGCCAATCACGTCGGCGACCTCGGCGCGCTCGCGGGCGACGTGGCGTACCAGCCGGGAGCCGCGTTCTTTGGTAGATGGCGGGGTGAATGTCTGAACATGCTCATGACCATATCAGGAAACCGGTATGGTCGCGGTCTCGTGCGGCCCGGTGGCGTGGCGTTCGATATTCCGCCCGAGATGGCGAGCGAGCTTGGCGCGCGCGTTCGCCGACTCGGCGCGGAGCTGCGGCCAATCGCCGAGCTGTTCTTTGGCTCGGCGTCCGTGCAATCGCGCCTCGAGGGCACGGGCGCCGTGTCTCGGGAAGCGTGCGCTGCGAATGGATACGTTGGCCTCGTCGCGCGGGCCTCCGACGTGCCACGGGACGTTCGTCACGACCATCCATACGGCGTGTTCCGATATGCGCAGATTCCGGTGGCCACGGCGTGGGCTGGGGACGTCTACGCCCGCGCGCTCGTCCGGTGGCTCGAGACGCAGCGGTCGCTCGAGTTTCTCGAGGAGCAGCTTGGCGCGCTTCCCGCCGGCGAGCCACGCGCGGCATGTGGCGGTCTCTCGCCGTCGGAGCTCGTCGTCGCGATGGAAGAAGGCTGGCGCGGCGAAGTCGTGCACGCCGTGCTCACCGATGAGCGCGGGCGCGTGCGCCGGCACAAGGTGACGGATCCGTCCTTCCACAACTGGCCGGCGGTGATGGTTGCGCTCCCGGGCAACCAGATCTCCGATTTCCCGCTCTGCAACAAGAGCTTCAACCTCTCGTATGCCGGCCATGATCTTTGAGCGCATTGGGCGCGGCGATGTTTGAATTGCTGCGAACGCGACTAGGGCAGGGCACTCCGACCGCCAAGGTACCGGCGGACGAGGCGAGCTTCCCGGATCGCTATCGTGGGCGTCCTATCATTCGCCCCGATGCTCGAGGCCGCGCGTCGATCGACCTGGGTGCGTGCATGTTCTCGCCCGAAGAAGCTGGGCCGGAATCGGGCATAGAGTACACGCGCGACTATCGCATGGCGACACGCACCCGCGAGGCGCTCGTCGCGTCAGACGAGGAGCTCGAGCTGGCCACGGCGCTCGATGAGAAGATGCGAAGGCTGCTGGGGCGGTCGCTTCGGCTGCGCTCCGTCGTGGCGGGGAGCTGCAACGGGTGCGAGATGGAGCTCGTTGCGTCGGGCAACGTCGTGTTCGACCTCGCCCGCTTCGGCGTGCAGTTCGTGGCGTCGCCGCGCCACGCGGACGGGATCGTGATCACCGGCGCCGTCAACGCCAACATGCGCGGCGCACTCGAGGCCACGTACGCCGCGGTGCCGGATCCGCGAATCGTGATCGCAGTTGGCGCCTGCGCGGCGAGCGGTGGTCCGTTCCGCGGGAGCGAAGAAGCCGGCTGTGGCGTGCCGCCTGAGATTCCGGTCGATCTGTGGATTCCGGGATGTCCGCCGCATCCGCTCACCATTCTCGATGGAATGCTCCGGCTGCTGGGGCGGATCGAGGGGACGGGTCGGGTCGCGGGAGTGTGAGAAACCTGCTAGTGAGCCTCGTGGTCGTGAGTTAATGGAGCAGCATCCGTTGGTGTCCGTCGCTCCGTTTGTGTCGGTGGTCCCAATTGCTAGTGCTCGCGTGGCGTCGAGACCATTGCGCCAGTTCGGGCTCAAACGATTTGGAGAACGGACACCAACGGAAGAACGGACACCGACGGAGCACGGCGGCCGGCACGAGGTACTGTGCGCCAGCGGAACCCGTCTTTCAGGTGTCTCCCAAATTGCCTGATGCTTAGTCGTACTTGAGCCAGATCAGGATCACCCCGCAGGCCATGCCGAGGTGGCGATACTGGACGGGCGCGCTAGTCTCGGTGTAGTACTCGACGCCGGCGGCGTCCATGCCGTCGAGGAATCGCAGATCGAGTG
>DATJHY010000107.1:0-3478 GCA_035493635.1 Gemmatimonadaceae bacterium
CCAGACTCGCGAGATTCGCGACCGAGACAACCTGGTGCAGCGGCTGAATCCCGAGGACACGCGTAACTCGTCCTCGATCAGTCGAGGGAGCGTCCCAACGCCCCGTCTGCGCCAGCGCGCAGACGGGGCGTTCGATTTTCACGGAGGAGGTAAACGATACGACTGCACTGTCCGAGAAGGACCGCCGAGTGGCGGCCAGACGTGACGCTCGAGTAGAAGGAACGCGACTCCCCTACTCGGTACGCGCCCTCCGTCTGGCTCGCCCTTGGCGGCGCGCAGAACCAAAGAAGACGTAACGCATCGGCGCGTATGGGCTTTAGCCGCGCGCCGCCGGGAACCGTAGCTCAACGACACGAGAGCGCGGCGCCGCCACGCGACCATCCCATGGGCCGAAAGCCGGGACCGCGTGGAGCCACGACGCCGAGATGCGGGCTCGACGCCCGCCGACCCGGGCCGCTGTCGCAGTCTCGACCACAACAATGAGCAAATTCATATGATCAACGTTTTGTCCGTCAACCAGATTCAGGAGCTCCGGCGCCGCACCGGCGCCGGCGTCTTGCAGTGCAAGCAGATCCTCGAGCGGACCGGCGGTGATCTCGATCTCGCCGCGGAGAAGCTGCGGACGCTCGGCCCGGTCGCCGTCCAGGATCGCGTCGAACGGCCAACGAGCGAAGGCGTCATCTCGAGCTACGTGCATCACAACGGCAAGCTCGGTGTGCTGATCGAAGTGAACTGCGAAACCGACTTCGTCGCGCGCACCGACGATTTCAGAACGCTCGTCCGCTACCTCGCGGAGCAGGTCGCCGGCGCCGCACCGATCGCAGTGTCTCGCAATGCGCTCCCGCTCGAGACCGTGGCGCAGCGACGCCGCGCGTTCGAGGCCGAAGTGCGCGCGAGCGGGAAGCCGGCCCACCTCGCCATCAGAATCGTCGACGGAAAGATGGACGCGTATTTCCGCTCGGTGGTTCTCATGGATCAGGCGTGGGTGCGTGATGCCGACATCACCGTCGCCGAGTTGGTTCGGCAGGCGTCGGCGCGCACTGGCGAGAACATTCAGGTCAGGCGGTTCGCTCGATTCCACATGGGCATCGCCTGACAGTCGCCGGGTGGTCGCAGCCACCCGGCGACCACTATACTCACGTCGTGCTGCTCTACACACTCGACCTGATCGGCGTCGCCGTCTTCGCCGTCAGCGGTGCGCTCGCCGCCGGCCGCAAGCGACTCGACTTGCTCGGCGTGATTGTCTTGGGTCTCGTGACCGCCGTCGGCGGCGGCACGATCCGGGACGTGCTGCTCGACCGGCATCCCATCTTCTGGCTTGCCGACCAGTGGTACATCGTCGTCATCGTGCTGTCGGCGCTCGCGACCGTCGCTTACGTTCATCGCCACCCCGCACCAGCGGCCGCGCTCCTGTACGCCGACGCGGTGGGTCTCGCGATGTTCAGCGTGACCGGCGCACAGATCGCCGAACGGGCGGGCGTACCGGCCCTTGGCGGCATCGTGCTCGGCACGATTACCGGAGCCGCAGGGGGCGTCGTCCGCGACGTCCTCACCAACGAGATTCCGCTCGTGATGCGCCGCGGAGATCTGTACGCCAGCGCGGCCATCCTTGGTACGGGCGTGTACTTCGCCGCGAATGCCGCCGGCGCGTCCCGAGGGGTCGCCACCTGGATGGGAATGATCGTTGTCGCCGCGGTTCGACTAGCGTCCATCGCGTGGCGACTACAGCTTCCAGTGTTCGCGCTCGACGGTGACGACGCTGTGCCGCCGAAGGCGGATCGAACGTCGGATGCGAAGTATTCGTAGTCTTCGGAAAGACAACCGACGCCGACGGACCTCCACACTCCCTCGCCCACATGAGCTACAACTTCTTGCGTCACCCGGCGGTATTGCTCATCGCGGCCGCGACGATCGTCGCGTGCCACTCGAGCGGAACGAGCACGACGGCGGCGCCCGCGCCAGCCGGCGGCGCTGCGTCCCGAGCCGCTGCCCCGTCCGGGACCCCTTCGGCCGTCACGCCGGCCTCGATCGCCCTCGGCGATTCGATCTTCCATGCGCGCGGCTGCCGCAACTGTCATGGCCCCGACGCAAAGGGTCGCGCGAACGGCCCCGATCTGACGTCAGGCCACTTCCTCCAGGTGAATGGTTCGTACGACAGCTTCGTGAAGGTCATCACCGACGGCGTGCCGGTGACGGCGATCAAGGACACGTCGCACAAGCGCGCGATGCCCGCGCGCGGTGGTACGCCGACGCCGCTGACGGACGATCAGATCAAGGCCGTCGCCGCGTTCGTCTGGTCGCTGAACCACAAGTAGGTCTGTAGAAGCGCAGATCCCTCGCTGCGCTCGGGATGACAATGCCGTCATCCCGAGCGCAGCGAGGGATCTGCACTTCTGCTTCTTACTTCGCGCAATACTTGTCGAACGCTTCCACGAGATCCTGCGCGATGTCTTCGGCGTGCCGGCCTTCGATCTGCCAGCGCTCGAGCATGAACACGAGCTCGCCATCCTTCAGAAGTCCGATCTGCGGGGACGACGGCGGATAGCCGGTGAAATAGCTGCGCGCGCGTGCCGTCGCGTCGGCGTCCTGGCCGGCAAATACCGTCGTGGACACGTCGGGCGTGACGGCGTTGCGGAGAGCCATCGCGACCGCAGGACGTGCCATGCGCGCCGAGCAGCCGCACACGGAGTTCACGACCACCATCGTCGTGCCCTTTGCGTCCGCGAGTTGAGCATCCACCTCCTCCGGCGTGCGGAGCTCCTTCACGCCGAGTCGCGTGAGGTCCTGGCGCATCGGGGTGACGAGGCGTTCATCGTACATCTGCTGAGGAAGTCGCATATCCTGCTGCTGGCTACGGGTGAATGAACCGCGGAAAGTGCAGATCCCTCGCGAAGCCTGCCCTCGAGGAGCGCAAGCGACGAAGGGCTCGGGATGACAGTGTTACTCGTCGCGGACGAGAGCCAGGATCGCCGCCTGCGGGACCACGAGGTACCGATCGCCCTCGAACGTGATCTCGACGGCCGCTTTGCGGAAAAAGAGCGCGTAGTCGCCCGTGCGGGCTTGCATTGGGATGAACTTCGTCGCGCGCTCCGGCGCTCTCCACGGCTCGTCGCCGAACGAATCCGGGCTCGGCATTGGAAGTCCTGGTCCGGTCGCGACGATCGTTCCGCCTTGCACGGCCTGGTTCTCGAGCGCGGTCGGCGGGAGGTAAAGGCCGACATTCGTTCGCTCCTCGCCTTCCTCGCATCGGACCAGCACGCGGTCTCCGACGACGATCAGCTCTTTGTCTCGCTTGATCATGAGGTGCTCCTGACTCAGGTGCTTGGGGGTTGCTGCTCTGAAAGATAGGACCCGACGGAAGCAATCGGCACGCGGCGGGCGCTCGTCAGGCGGAACACGGGATAGCTGACCACGACAATCCCTAACGCAAACAAGCTGTTTCGGCGGTCGGCGATCACGGCGCTGGTCAGAAACGCCA
>DATJHY010000108.1:0-88014 GCA_035493635.1 Gemmatimonadaceae bacterium
GTCGTCGTTCGCGCCCTGCTTGATCACGCCTTCATATAGATGGCCGCTGATCGCTACCTCCTGCGACGTGCTGCCGTCGCCGGGGATTTCCGCATGCACGTACTCCGCTTTGGCCGGAACCTCGACGCTCTTCACGATCGAGCGGATCGTGATCTTGTCGCCGCGCGCGAGCTGGGCGGCAAGGTTGTGCTGCACTTCCGGCGTCACCGACCAGGCGACTGTTCCCGGCTGTGCGTTCACGGTCGACGAGACGATCTGATTGGGGTAGTCGACGGCGCGCTGAAAGCCGATGGCGCTCACGCCCAAAACACCGCGCGCGCCGTGCTGGATTGCCTGCGCATACACGGCGTTGGTGGACCCGGACGAGAGGACGAACTTGCCGTTCACGTCCTTTCCATCGAAGTCGGGCGCACGTCCGGGCCCGACGTCCACGAGCTCGCCCGAGAAATCGCCGTTGGCGTTGAGCGACGCCAGCGACAGCGCGATGTCGTGAATGTCGAACAGCTTGACGCTCTTGGGCGAGGTCATCCAGAGCTCGCCCTGCACCGGCTGCCACGCCGTGCCGCCCTGTTGAAAGACTTCTATTGAGACGTTACTGAACCCGTACTCCTTGGCGAACGCCGCCATGACCTTGCTCTCGCGGTACGGTCCGGAGTACTCCTCGGGCAGTCGGACGCGCTGATACGGCACGAGCTCGAGCACGTGGTGCATGGCGCGCTCGCCCGACACTTCGTTGATGATGGCCGTCATCTGCGCTTGGGTGAGCAGCGTGCGGTCCTCGCGCTCCTGCGCGGCCAGACCGAGCGGAATCCCGAGCGCCATCGCGCTCAGAACGAGCGTTGTCGATCGCATATGGGCACCGTGTGAATGGGAGGGAGAATTCAACCGGCGATGTCCCAGTATACGGCCCGACCTAGGGAGGGGCGAGTCTGCTCAGGTGCCGAAGGTGCCGACGTACTGCGCGTAGCTGGCTTCGATGTTCGCGATCTGGTTCGCCTGAAAGCGCCACGCGACAGTGGGTCCGCGGTTCGCCACGACATGCCCAGCGAATTGTGTCCAGTCGGCCGCGCCATGCACGGCCGGCGGCGAAATGGTATCATTTAGTTCGGGTACGAACTGACGGGGCCAGCGGCCTCGTTGCTCCAGGAGAGGACGGATGAGGTATCGGAACCGCGGCATCATCGCCGGGGGATTGGTTGCGCTCGCTTTTTGGGGCTGTAGCGTCGCGCCACGCAGCGCGACGACCGGTCCGCAACGGGCCGCAGCAAACGAAAGCGACCGCGCGGCGATCGCGAAGGCGCGCAGCGACAGCGCTCGGTATCCCTACACGGAAGCCGACATTCACTTCATGTCGGGCATGATCGGACACCACGCCCAGGCCATCAAAATGGCGGGGTGGGCGCCGACCCACGGCGCGAGTCCGACCGTCTTGACGCTCGCCGAACGGATCATCAATGCGCAGACGGACGAGATCGCAACGATGCAGCAGTGGCTTCGCGATCGCCGTCAGCCCGTTCCCGAGCCCGACCCCGCCGGCATGAAGATGAACATGGGCGGCATGGAGCACGTGATGCTGATGCCCGGCATGCTCACGCCTGAGCAGATGCAGCAGCTCGATGCCGCGCGCGGCGCCGAGTTCGATCGGCTCTTTCTCACTGACATGATCCAGCACCACCGCGGCGCCGTTCGGATGGTGAAAGAATTGTTCGAGTCGCCTGGCGCCGGACAGGACGAGCTGGTATTCAAGTTCGCGTCCGACGTGAACGTCGACCAAACCACGGAGATCGCGCGCATGCAGCGCATGCTCGCGGTCCTCACGATTCAAGGCCGCGCGCCTTGACGAACGCTTGACGATCGTCCGCTGATCCGCTTTTTACCGAACCCATTGAGGAGTCGAACATGGTACTCGTGAACGGAACCGCATCCGCGCCGGCAGGCGCGCGCGCGGTCCTCCTGAAGTTCCCCCTGGCTATCGCGATTGCGGCCACTGCTGCCTGTGCGCACGCAACGTCCTCGACGGGCGCCGCGGCGGTGATGCCGGTTGCCACCGCGTCAGCGCCAAGTCCGGATCCGCGCGTCGGACTCAAGGCCGGCCTGTGGGACGCGGGCCAGGCGTCGTGGAACATGCGGCTCCTGTCGAACAGCCGGCCGTCGCAGAGATTCGTGGGCGCCACGAACTCCGATCTCGCATTCTTCGGCCATTACGCGATTCAGGGGAGCTACAACGGCTACCAGATCTGGGACATCTCCAATCCAAGCGCGCCGACTCTTGCCGACGCGTACTTCTGCCCCGCGTCGCAGAGCGACGTGTCGGTCTACAAGAACCTGCTCTTCGTCTCAGCCGAAGCGGCGTCCGCGCGTCTCGACTGCGGGGCCGAGGGCGTCAAGGATACGGTCAGCAAGGAGCGCCTGCGCGGACTTCGCATCTTCGATATCAGCGACCTGTCACACCCCAAGTACGTCGGCAACGTGCAGACGTGCCGCGGCTCGCACACGCACACGCTCCTCGTCGACCCCAACGACAAGGACAACGTGTACGTCTACATCTCCGGCTCGTCGACGCCACGTTCGCCGAGCGAGCTTCCGGGCTGCAGCAAGCTGTCGCCGGAGGAAGATCCCAACTCACCGCTCTTCCGCATCGAAGTGATCAAGGTTCCGCTCGCCCATCCCGAGCAGGCCGGGATCGTGAGCTCGCCGCGAATCTTCAACGATCTGACGAAGCCGGCAACGCACGGCGATGCGCCGGAAGACGCGAAGGAGCTGGCGGCCGCGCGCGCGCGAGGAGCGTTCATCGTCGACATCATCGGTATCCACCTCGTACTGCCGCCGAACTTCGTCAACCCGATGCTCGATAGCGTGGTCAAGGCACGCGGCGGCAGCGGCGCGCCAACGGCCGCCGACAGCGCCGCGCTCCGCACCGCGCTGCCGAGCCTCGTGGTGAAGATGTTCGGCATCGATCCGACGAGCAATCGCGGTCCGACGCAGTGCCACGACATTACGGTGTATCCGGCGATCGGCCTGGCGGGAGGCGCGTGCGAGGGCTACGGCCTGCTGCTCGACATCAAGGACCCGGCGCACCCGGCACGCATCGGCGCGGTCTCCGACTCGAACTTCTCGTACTGGCACTCGGCCACGTTCAACAACGACGGCACCAAGATCCTGTTCAGTGACGAATGGGGCGGCGGCGGACAGCCAAAGTGCCGAGCGACCGATCCCAAGCAATGGGGCGCTGACGCGATCTTCACGCTGGACGCCAGCCGCACGATGCACTTCCAGGGCTACTACAAGCTGCCGGCGGTGCAGACGTCGCAGGAGAACTGCGTCGCGCACAACGGCTCGCTGATTCCGATTCCCGGGCGCGACGTCATGATCCAGGCGTGGTACCAGGGCGGCGTGTCGGTGTTCGACTTTACCGACGCCGCGCATCCCAAGGAGATCGCATTCTTCGATCGCGGGCCCATCGATGCCACGCGCATGGCCGGCGGCGGCTCGTGGTCGGTGTACTGGTACAACGGCGTTATGGTGAGCTCGGAGATCGCCCGCGGACTCGACGTGTTCGAGCTGACGCCGAGCCCACTACTCACACAGAACGAGATCGACGCCGCCAAGTCGGTGCACCTCGATTACCTGAACACACAGGGCCAGCCCAAGTTCGTGTGGCCGGCGAGCTACTCGCTGGCGCGCGCGTACGTCGACCAGCTCGAGCGGTCGAACGGGCTGGCCGGATCGCGAGTCTCCTCGGTGCGGTCGGCGCTCGCCGACGCGGAGCGTGCGGCCGGTGCGCAGCGGCACGACGCGCTCACCAAACTGGCCACGCAGCTCGACGCTGACGCGGGGGGTGCTGGCGACGCGGCGAAGGTGCGAACGCTGGCCGCGGCGGTGAGAGACCTCGCGAACGCGATGCATTGAGTCAACGCGGGGTCAACGATCGAGCGCCGGCGCCGGGTGATGTTACTCGGTGCCGGCGTTTCGCGTTTCAGTGGAAGTCACGAAAGATGCCGTCCGCATCGACCGAGTCCGCGAATTCGTGAAAGTCCATGTTGGCGAGCGAGAGGTTATTCTCGATCGATTGAATCGCGGTGGGAATCGCGCGGAACGTGCGGCCGGGTTCCTCGCCCGCGTCGAGAATCAGAAGAGGATGGTCGGGGGCGATCATCGTCATCCGGTCCGCAATGATCGCGAAGTACCGTCGCGGCCGTCCCTCGATGAGCAACGGCAGCAGATCATCGGGACTCGCGCCGTCGTAAGCCCGGTCGTCGACGAAGTGCACGTACGCCAGAAAGCCCTCCTCCCCCACCGGCTTCTGGATCGTCCGCTGGATTGCGATCCATGCCGCGTCGTCGGATACGTCCGTCCGAATGACGAGTGCTTCAGTCGCGGGAGGCAGCGGCTTCATGGGATCACCTGGCGAGCGTCGCGTTCGACAGTTCGGCGGCGCCGTAGATCGCGGCGCATTCGAACCGCGTGCCAAGCGCTCGGGACGTCCGACTGCCAGTCGGGCAGCACGAGAGTGATCGCGAGCGTATCGGCCTGCGCGATGATGCCGGCAACCAGCGCGAGAGGCAATAGTGCCGATGAGCCGCTCGCCAGCAGCACGAGAAGAGCGGCGAACAACAAGGCGCCCCACACTTTCGCGCTCCACGCGTGGTAGCCGGCGCCGCGCTTGAAGACCAGGTAGGCCGCGACGTAGTTGAGCGCCTCGCCGGCGAGGACGATGCCGATCGGCCAGGCAAGTGCGCGCACGGGCGCCGGATGCAGACGGAACACCGCATATGCGATCGCGAGGTAGAAGACCGTGTCGACGGTGCTGTCGAGCCTGCGGAGACCGGGAGTCGCCACGCCGTGGTGGCGTGCGACGACGCCGTCGAAGACGTCGGAGAGGAATCCGACGGCGAGGACAGTCGCGATCACCGGCCCCGCCGCGGTCGCTGTCGATACAGCGAGTACGATCGGCGAGAGGGCTAGCCGAAGCAGGGTCAGGCCGAGGGCGAGGCGATAGCCGGAGGTGCTCGTGTTGGTCGCTTCAGGTGTGAGACGACTGGAAGGGCATAGATGCTGAGGAGCGAGTGCGGGAGCGGCGAGACACGGGCCGAGGTGGCTCGGCCGCGCCGGGAACGACAAACGGCAGCAGGTCGTTCGCAGTCCGCGGTGCGACACAGCTACCTCGGCTCGTCCCTCGGATCTCCCGCACTCACCACCTCACTCCTATGCCCTTTCAGTTCGCCGTTCCAACAAAAAGGGTCAGAGTCGAATTAGCGCTCCCGCTAATTCGACTCTGACCCTTTTTTAATCAAAACAACTCACTCCCCCGGGTGGTACACCTTCTCCGTGTGCCCCTTGAGCTGCGACGGATAGAAGTACACTTCGCGCAGATCCCCCACCGCGTATCGCTTGGCCTCATCGTTGAAGTGGCGCGACGCTGGGTGTCCGCTCTCCCCGCCGGCTGTTACGGCGCGCGCGCGCACGCTGTCGCCGAACTCCACCACCGCGACGAAGCTGTTGCCGCTCGTGCCGTACCATTTCTTGGTGCCGGGATACGCGCGCGCGCCAAACGACGCGAGCGAGCCCCAGCGCGACGACGTGAAGGGCACGGGAATGCTCGGCCCCGCGTCGTTGAACGGCTGCTCGATGTCGCCGGTCAGCCGCTGGAAGCGATTGATGTCGCCCCACGGCGTCTTCCACGTGCCGAAGTCCGCCGTCAGCTTGGCCGATGCCGAGGCGAGCGATTGCACGAGATCCGCGCCCGCCGCTCCGTTCGCCACGTACGTCTCGGCCGACGTGCCGGCTCGCCGCGCGTCGGCGCCGACGCGGCGGCCCACGTCTTCGCCCCAGAAGACGGCCAGCGACGTGGGAACGGAGCTCTCCGACCATCGGAAGTCCCACGCGCGCAACAGCGCGATCTGCTCGGCGAGCCGCGACTTGAGCGAGTCGGAGGCCGGCAGCGCGTCGTAGGCCTTGAGCAGCGCGGGAATCATGCGGGCGAACGCCGGGAGATAGCTGTCGTACGCTGCCGCGATCAGCGAGGCGACCGTAAAGTCCTTCTTGTTTTCGAGAACTCTGATCGCGTGGTACCCGCGCGGCGATTCCTCGCGACCCGTCTCGACGTACTTCGGATAGTCCTCGGGCTTGGGGCTCGACGGTCCCGCGGCCGACCACGGCCAGTTGTTGCTGTTGTAGATCCAGCCGCTCGCGGGATTCAGCAGATGCGGCGACTGGTCCACCGAGAGCAGGCCGTGATAGTCGGTGGCCGGATTGCTGCCGTCCACCGGCTTGGTCCAGTCGACATTGGGATCGCGCCGCGGGATGTAGTTGCCGTGGAAATAGGCGATGTCGCCATCCGCGTCGGCGAAGATCGTATTGTTCGACGAGTTGGTGTGCAGCTCCATGGTCTGCCGGAACGCCTTGTAGCTCCGGGCCTTGGTGCGCGTGTACGATTGTGTGAGGGCCTTCACCGGATCCTGCATGAGCGCGATGCTCACCCATTTGTCGCCCATCGCGCGCACGATCGGACCGTGCGGTGTGCGGTAAACGGTGAACTCGCGCGTCTTCACGCCGCCCCCGCTCTTGTACGGCACCGTGATCTTCGACGGGACGACCGGGCGGGCGTCGTTGCCATGCTGGTAGTAGTAGCGGTCGCCTTTCTTCGTGACTGTCTCGAGGAATTCATCGATCGCGTCGACGCCGCTCGACGTGTGCATCCAGCCCGTGCGGTCGTTGAACCCCTGGTAGATGAAGAACTGTCCCCACGTCGACGCACCGTACGCATTGAGACCCTCGTCGCTCGTCATCTGCAGCTCGGAGCGAAAGAAGAACGAGGTGTGCGGATTGATGAGGAGCAGCGCGTGGTGATTCGCCGTGTTCGACGGCGCGATCGCGATGCCGTTGGAGCCGGTGGGCTCCTGGTACACGCCGTCATCGTCCGCCGGGCTCCCGCCGGTGACCTTGTCCGTGGCGGGATTTCCATAGAAGGCGGCGAGCTGGTTGAGGTTCACCCGCTCGATGTCGCCGCCGATGCTCCCTTCGCTGAAGGTGAGCGCCATCCACGGCTCGAACCGCTTGATCACGCGCGGCACGACGGTGGGATGCGTATACAGGTAGTAGTTGAGGCCATCGGCGTACGCGTTCATCAGCTTCTTGAGCCACGCCGGGCTGGCCGCGTACTTCGCCTTCATCGAGTCGGGATCGATGAACAGCTTCATGCGAAGGTCCCGCCAGATCTCCTTCTCACCCTCGGCTTCGGCGAGACGCCCGATCGAATTGATGTAGTTCGTTTCGACGCGGTTGAAATCGTCTTCGGCTTGCGCGTACATCGCGCCGAACACCGCGTCGGCGTCGGTCTTTCCGTGTACGTGGGCGATTCCCCAGTCGTCACGGGTGATGGTGACGTTCTGCGCCTCCCGCTTCCAGGCCGCGATGTCGGTAGCGGTGGGTTGTTGGGCGCCAGCCGAAACGAGCGCCGTGGTCGCGAAAAGGAGAATGAGCGGCTTCATGGCTCGACGAGGTGAAGGTCCGGGCAAATCTTACAAGAAGCTAACGTGCGGACGCCGATCTCCGCTGTATGGGCGCGCCAATGCATGCCGACGGTGGAACTCTCACCAGCATGTGAATGGTATACTGACCTGCCCGACGATATAGTTATCGTCTTCCACCGTTCCCGCGAGGAGCCACGAATGCGCCGTATTCCCTGCACCACTCTCGTCGTCGCCGTCATGCTCATGCCCGGGCTCGCCAGCGCCCAGGAACAGGTCCGCAGCGTCCCAGGCGGCGGCATCTCCGCCCAAGGTTGGGCTGGCAAGATCGACCCCAACGAAGCGCGACGCGGCCGAACGCTCAACGACGCCAAGCTGGCCAAGGAAGGCAACGCGCTGCACGTCACGACCGGCCCGGCGACGACGTACTGGAACCCGGCCAACAAGGCGAGCGGTGACTACACCGTGAAGGCGACATTCACGGAACCGAAATATATGAACTTGAATGACCACCCCCATCCGTACGGGATCATGATCGGCGGCAACGACCTCGATACGGACCAGGCGACCTTCCTGTATTGCGCGGCCTACGGCGACGGCCGTTTCATCGTGCGCGGCTTCGGCCCCAGACCGTTCCAGATGAACGGCCGCGAAGGCGAAGCGAGTCCGGCCTTGCACAAGGCGGCCGGCGCCGGCCAGGCGGTCACGCAGGAAATCGCCATGTCGGTCAAGGGCGACAAGGTGACGTGCTCGATCAACGGCACCCAGGTCGCGAGCTACGCCAAGTCCGACGTCGTCGGCGAGGGCAAGCTCAAGTCGACCGACGGCGTGTACGGCATCCGCTTCGCGCACAACACCGAAGGCACGGTGTCCGGCCTCACCGTCACCAAGTAGCAGACCCGCGTCACGGACGGTGGGCCCGACGAACCGGGCTCACCGTCCACGCAGCACGAGCGACATCGTCATCAGGCTCGTCTGCGTCCACTCGACATCGGTCGCTTGTCCGTCACCAGCGGCACGGAGTCGAACCGTGGCGCCCAGCGGCACGCCGCACACGGCAAAGCGGCCCTCGTCGTCAGCGGTCAGCGATCGGTCGGGCCGCGGCCTGCCGGTGGTCGCGACTGGCGAAGTCCACGTCACCTCGATCGAGGCCGCCGCCACCGGCTCGCCGGACAGGTCCACAACGCGACCCAGCAGCACGCCGCTTTCCGGCGCGAACTTCTGCCCCTTGCACCGTGTGGCCACGGTAGAACGTCGTGGCACCACGAGGACGGCTGCATCCCGGTGATCGTTGTCGCGGACGTCGACGATCCGGCGACCCTGCGGCACGTCGACGCGCGCCAGACTGCTGTCCGCGGCGTAGACGAGGTACACACCGGGCAGCACCGCGGTGAAGGCGTAGGCGCCGGTGCTGTCGCTGGTCACGGTGTCCGGCGCGTTCCAGAGCCAGACGCGCGCGCCGTCGATGGGCCGGCCCAACTCGCCGACGAGCTTTCCCGCGATCGTCCGCAGCGCACCGCGCCAGCTCCGGCCGTCCGGCCATGTCGCCGTGGCCACGGCGCCGCCTTCCTCGCGCCACGACAGCACTCGCACGTCAGTGCGGTCGCGTCGATCCAGCGGCCGCCGTTGCACATTGGCGGGCGTGATCGGCGCCTCCACCGCGAGCACAGCGGAGCGGATGGTCCACCGGGTGATCATCGGCGCTCCGTTCGGCATGACGTCGAACTTGATGTCGCCACCGCTCGTTCGCGCCGGCGGTTCCAGGCCGGTGTACTGGAACTCCAACGAACGCAATTCGTGCCTGGTCGAGTCGATCCAGAGCACGCCGCGCACGTCGACCAACGTGTCGCGACCGTGCTCGTTCACCGGGTCGAAACCGATCCCGATGTCCCGCGCGTGATCACGCTCGCCCGGCACGACGTGGAGACAGTGCGTCTCAGCAAAGCTCGAGTCGAGCAGCACGGCGTCGTCGGGCGCGTAGTAGGTGCGCTCACCGCCGTGCTCCTCCCGCATGTAGCCCTCCGCCGCGAAGGCCCACGGCGGCCGCGCCGCGACGTACGATCGGTCGCCCGTCAGGTCCTTCGACCGCACGATTTGCTCCAGCAGTTGATTCCGAGCCGGTTCGTACGTTCGCGTGAACGAGCGGAGCGAGAGCTCCGGCGCGTTGGCGTCCCGCGCCACGACGCTGGCCATGAGCGCCGCTCGCGCCTGCTCCCACAGATCGAGCGCGTCGCTCGTGCCCTTGTCACCGGGACATACCCGCCGGCGCGACGACGCGACGGCATCGAGCGCCAGGACGAACGACGCGAGCCGCACGTCGAGCACGCTGTCCCGCGAGACACCTCGAAGCTGAATGACGGCCGGGTGAAAACCGATGCGAAGGACGTGGAGGGTTGCCGAGCCGACGAGGCGCGGTACGTCGAAGCGGCCGTCGGCACCGCCCACGGATCGGGCGAGAAACCCGCCCGCGGAATCGGCGACCCACACGACCGCGCCCGGGATCGGCTGCGTGCTCGCGGAATCTCTCACGGTACCGCGGACACGCTGCGCCTCTGCCTCCTGGAGCGCGGCGGCCGTGAGCGCGAGCGCCATCGTGACCTGTCGAACGGTTCGCATCCTTGTTCCGACCGCTTCGGATCGAGTCACTCCATGATCACGGCAACCGTGGCGGAAGTTCCTCGATGCGTGCGATCGCATCGCCCTCGAGAATCCCATCGACGACGTCGATGCCGTCGATGACCTCGGCAAAAACGGTGTAGTCGCGGCCGAGCCGGAGGTTGTCGCGAAGATTCACGAACCACTGTGCATCGCCGGTGTCGTGGCCGCGCGTGCTCATGCCGACCGTCCCCCGCACATGCGGCACCGTGCCAAGCTCGTCCCGGAAATAGCGTGCGTAGCCCACGTATTCGTTGGCGCCGGGGCCTCCGCCTTGGATCACGAAATCGGGCTCGACGCGATGCCACGTGTGTCCGTCGTAGTACCGCTTGCGCACCAAGTCCATCACGCGCGCGGCCATGATCGGCGCGACGTCACCTCGCATTCGGACCACGAACGATCCGCCACCGCTCGTCGGCGCCAGCGTGACACGAAGGCGGACATCGGCGCCCAAGGCGAGCGCGACTGCGCCTTTTGGAATCTCGGAGGTTGCGGCCGGTGGACGGTCGTCCGACGCAGGACGGCCGGCGGCGGCGAGCAGCGCCACGCGCGCGTCGCGCGCGGACGCGTTGTCGCGCGCGACCCAACGCTCGAAAGCGGTGTTGGCGGCGGCGCGGGCTTCTGGATGCGGCGAACCTTCCAGCGCTCCAGCGGCCGCGCGCACCGCTTGAGCGCCCTCGGCCTGCAGCGCGGCGACGTACAGGCTGTCGTCGTCGTGGCCCGTGAGCGGGCGCAGCCCAAGGATCGCGGCTTCCTTTACGTTGTCGTCCGCATCGCGAACCAGGGAGCGGAGGCGGACCGTATCGCGCAGGATCCCGAGCGCGCGCGCCGCGTACATCCGAACGGGCCACTGCGTGCTCGCCGCAAGCCGGGCGGCGCGAGGACGCGCAGCGTCGGACTGGATGCGCGCCAAGGCGAGAATCGCGTGCGCAGCGGCCTGCCACGCGACCCCTCCGCGCGTGCGGGCGGACGCCTCGCTTCCAGGCGCATCGATCCAACCGCGCAGAGTCGCGACGAGCGCGGTGTCGGAGGTGCACGATGCCGGGACGAGATCCGCGGCTCGCAAACGGACCGGCCACGCGCTATCGGCCAGCGCCGCGCGCAACGCACCGCAGTCTTTCTGCGAAGCAAGTGCCCGGAAGCGGAGACGCCAGGCCGGCTCCGGCCACGTCTTTGGCGGTGGCGGCACCGGGAGCGAATCGCGGGCGGCGAAGCGCGGATCGCGGATTCGCCCGATCGCGCGCCGGGCGAGCACCTGGACGCGCGCATCGCGATGCCCGAGTCCCTCGGCGAGCGCACCGTCAGTGGAATCGCGTCGGTCTTCGGCGGACAGGATGCGAGCGACGAGCGCCGAGTCGGCGCGAGACAACGGCCGCGCCTGGGCGAGAGTGCGCGGCGAGTGAGCGAGCAGTGCCGTCAGCCCCGCCATCACGGCTAATCGGATGCTCACCGCCGTCCCTCGTGGTTAAATGCCGAGAACGCTACGCCGGCGAAAACAGCGAGCTCGCGGCGAACCGGGCGGCGAAACATGGTGAGTGCTCCGCGATGGATGGGGACGGCGTGAGTTCGTAATCTACGATTCGTTACCTGCGGACGCACGACTCGTATCTCAGGAGCCAGCGACCGTCATCCCCGCAGGCTGCGCGAATCTCCGACACGGGTAGCGAGACCACGGTACACTGTTCATGTTTGGCGAGTCCGCACCAGGCGCCAACAGTCACGGAGCTTTCGGAATGGTGACGTGCGTGACAGCGCAAGTCTGCACCGGCCGCTACGGTACCGCACTTTAACAGGAAGTCTCAATGGCGATCTGGAAGGAAACCACGGCCCCCAAAAAGGAAGGAGTAGTCACGATGGCACCTGAGCCCGCGCTCAAGCGAGAGCCAGACACGTTCCCCGACACAGTGCTCCCGCAGAATACTCCGCGTCGCTCGCCAGCCCGTGGTGAGATGCGGGAATCCGTGATCGCCTCGGATATCACGATCGAAGGCAAGATCGACGGCACCGGTCATATTCGGCTCGCCGGCCGGTTCAAGGGAGATGTCAACATCCAGGGCGACCTGACCATCGAGCAGGGCGCCAAGCTCACCGGCAGCGTCAAGGCCAACTCCGTCATCATCGGCGGCGAGATCGAAGGGAACATCGACAGCGCGCAGCGCGTCGAGCTTCTCGATACCGGCGTGCTGAATGGTGACCTCAAGGCGGGAACGCTCACCGTCGCCGCTGGATCGCGCATGCGCGGTCGCGCGGAGTTCGGTTGGGGTGACGAGCACCAGATGAAGCCCGGGCTCACTCTGGGGACTGGCCTGGCTTCGTGAGCACGGTTCGGCAGTCAGCGCCGGGCGCGACGCGAGCGTGCCCCCATTGCAGGACGCGGATTCTCGAAAGCGCGAGCATCTGTCCGGCGTGCAAGAAGTATCTTCGTTTCGACCCCGGGGCCGCGGCACGCGCGGTCCCGACTTTTTCTCCCCTCAAGGTCGAGGGGACGATCAAGCACCCCGACAACGGTCAGGCGTGGGAGTATTCGGTCGTCGTGACCGTGAAGAACGAGAAAGGCGAGGAGCTCACCCGGCACGTCGTCGGTGTCGGCGCGCTCCATGCGGGAGACCAGCGGACTTTTTCGCTCGACGTCGAAGTGTTCGCCCCTGGCGGATCGGGGGCACCGACGCACGGAAGTTGAGCTGCCGGCGCGGCCACGCCGCGCCGCAGTCTCATCCCGCCGTTTCTTCGCGCCCCGGCTCTTCTTCGTTCGCAGGCGTGAGTCCGTAAAACTTGAGCTTTCGCCACAGCGTCGTCCTGCCCATGCCGAGCAGCTCGGCGGACTGCGCCAGCGCGCCCCCGGTTTGGGCGAGCGCCGCCGCGATCGCATCACGCTCGTCGCTGTCCGAGCCGTTCACCCGGTACCGCTGTTCGCCGCCCTTCGCTGCCGCGCGAAGCTCAGGCGGCAGGTGCTGCGCCTCGATCCGACCATAGTCGGCTTCGACGGCGGCTCGCTCGAGCACCGCGAACAGTTGACGCACGTTGCCCGGCCAGTCGTAGGCACGCAGCAGTCGCATGGCGAATGGCGAGCAAGCGAGTCGCTCGGCGCCGCCACGTCGTGATCGCAGCGCCGACAGCGCGTGCTCGACGAGCAACGGAATGTCGGCCACGCGATCGCGCAGCGGTGGCAGCGCGATTGGAAAAACCGCGAGCCGATAGTAGAGATCTTCGCGAAATCGCCCTTGCTCGACCATGGCCCCGAGCTCGCGATTGGTCGCGGCGACCACGCGCACATCCACCTTCACGGCGCGCGTCGCCCCCACGCGAGTCACCTCACGCTCCTGCAACACCCTGAGCAGCCGCTGCTGGACCGAGGGACTCATTTCCCCGATTTCGTCGAGGAAGATCGTTCCGCCTTGCGCCGCCTCGAACACGCCGACGCGGTCGCGCACCGCGCCGGTGAACGCGCCGCGCACATGCCCGAACAGTTCGCTCTCGAGCACGCCCTCCGCGAGCGCGCCGCAATTCACGGCGAGGAGCGGCGCGTGGCGGCGCGGCGACAGCTCGTGCACGGCGCGCGCGGCCAGTTCCTTTCCCGTGCCCGTTTCGCCGGTGATGAGCACCGTCGTATCGCCGTCGGCGACGCGGCGAATCGACGCCATCACCTCGCGCATCGGAGCCGAGCGTCCGATCATTCCACCATGGTTGGGGGCAGCCTCTTCGAGCAGCGGCCGCCGCGCGAGCAGGTCGGCCACGCGCGCGCTCAACACATCGGGTTCGACGGGCTTGGTGAGAAAGTCGTCAGCGCCCAGATGGAGCGCGCGCACCGCGCTGTCGACGGTGCCAAAGCCGCTGATCATGAGAATCGGTACGCGATCGCCCCAGAGCCGCAGCGCCTCGAGAACGCCGAGCCCGTCGACGCCCGGCATGCGCATGTCGAGCAACACGAGATCGTATTTCTTGCCCCGGAGCGACTCTGCCGCGGCGGCGCCATCGGCCGCGCCGTCGACCTCGTATCCGTCGGCGCGGAGCAGCGCGGCGGTGGACAGTCGGAACGCGCGGTCGTCGTCGACGATCAGGATGCGCGGCATGGGCGTTGGCCGAACGATTCGGGACTCGAGCTCGAGCGACGACGCGTGCTAGGCCGAAGCATGCGCCGGCTCCGCGGACACGTTGGATGACTGCGTGGCGATCGGCAATTGGATGCGGAACCACGCTCCATGTTGGCCGCCCTCCGCGCTGTCGCGGGACGAGTCGATGTTGGCGGCGGTGATCCGCCCGCCAGCGGAACGCACCAGACCCTCCGCCACGAACAGGCCGAGGCCGACACCGTGCACCGCGTCCTTCGTCGTGAAAAACGGATCGAACACGCGCGAGAGAATGTCGGCGGGAATGCCCGGTCCGTTGTCGCGCGCGTCGATATGAACGTCGTCGCTGCCACGTGACATGGTGAGTGCGACGCGCGCCGGTCCGGCGGGCTTGGCGCCCCAGGCCTCGAACGCCTCGCGCGCATTCTGCACGAGATTGAGCAACACCTGCTTGAGCGCGTCGGGAGCGATGGCCGCCTCGAGCCGGTCATCGCCGGCAATGTCGATCTCCAGGGCGTCGCTGCCCGCGCCGGCAATCGACAGGCGCGCCACCTCACGGGCCACGAGCACGGGCCGGCAGCGTTGGGCGCCGGGGTCGCGCGGCCGATTCAGATCGAGCATCTGCTCCGCGAGCTCGTGCATCCTCAGCAGCTCGTCGATGGCGAGATCGGCGAACTCGCGCGCCTCCGGATCGTCCTTGACGCGACGGCGGATGAGCTCGAGGCAGTTACGCAGGCTGGCAATCGGATTTCGAATCTCGTGAGCGAGTTGACCGACGAGCCGGCCCACCGCGCCGAGCCGGTCACGCTGCATGAGATCGGACTGGAGCGCGGTGAGTCGTGCGTTGCGATCGACGAGTGCTGCGTTGGCCGCGCGAAGCTCCTCCAGCCGCGCGGCGAGCGCGCGGCGCATCGAGTCGAAGGTCGTCGACATCGCGTCCACCTCGCGGACGCGCGACGTTGGCAGCGGCGCCGCGAACTCGCCGCGTTCGACCGCGGCCGCCGCCGTCGACAGCTCGTGCACCGGATTCGCGATTCGCTCGGCGAACACCGCGCCGAGCACGAGGGCGAGGAGCAGCGCGGCGAGCGTGGACAGCGCGGCGACGCGTCGAAGCTGCGGAAGGACCGCGAGCTCCTCGTCGAGAAAGCGCGCGAATACGACCGAGCCCACGCCGTCGAGCGGGGCGCTCACCGCGATCATGCGCCGTGGACCGTTCAGCAGTTCGACCGGTGTGCGGGACAGACGGCTGTCAGCGGCCGCTCGCACGATGACGCGCGTGGACATCGAGTCCAACGTCGTCGCCGTCGCGCCGCTGGCACCGAGTACGACGACACCGGAGCGGGTCAGTCCCGAAAGCGCTTCCGCGGCGCGACTGTCCATCGGACTCACCAGCCCCGCGGCACCCGTCCAACGCTGTCCCGCCGAGACCGGCGCGACGGCGAAGTTGCTGATCGTCGCGCCGCTGGCGCTGAGCTCCACTGGCATCTCACCGGCGCGCGTGCGGGCGATCAGCGCGGTGTCGACGCGCGGTCCGAGCCAGCTCTCACCGTTCGGACCGACGAGCACCGCGTCGCCGCCGCCGAGTGTCGCGCGCGCATCCTCGACCAGTCGAATGGCGAGAACGCGGTTGCCCGACGCGACCGCCTCGGCCAGCCCGGGCACGTGCGCCAGATCCTTCGCGTGCATCATCATGGCATCCGACGTTGCCGCGACGCGATCGGCGAACAGGCGCGGCGCGAGCGCAAGGTCGTCGCGCGCTCGCTGCTCCAACGCAGTGGCCAGTCGGCGGTCGAGCACGATACCGGCGGGGACGATCCCCGCCAGCAGCGCTGCCGCGAGTGCGCCGATGATCGCGCGCTGAAGCGTGAGCCTTGGTTTCACGGGGCTATGCTATCCGTCGTTCGCGAACGACTCAAGGTGAAACGACCGGATCGGGAACAGGCCGCGTGAACCAAGCCCGTTCCCGATCCATTTGTTCTTGGCTGGCGCGCGGCTACTTCGCCGCAATACCAACCGCGCCGGCCGGCACGGCGGCCGCGCCGATTGACGCCAACGTGCCAGCGGCCTGCGAGACGCCAAAGCCGGTGATCGTGTGCGCCCCGCCATTCAGCGTGTAGAGCGCCTGGCTGTTGTGGGCGATGGCCATGTCCGTCGGGCCTGCGCCGGTCGTCGCCGACTTGCCGTCGGGGTCGAGCCGCGTCAGCTCGCCCTGCCTGGACGCGTAGCCGGTGACCGATCCGCTCACTGCGTTGGTGACGTAGACGAACTTGCCGTTGGTCGTCGCCACGGTCCAGCACGCGGACGTCTCGGTCGTCGGCGCGGACGCGCTGATCACGTGCAGCGTGCCGTCGGGATTGATGGTGTAGGTCGACGTCGCGCTTCCATTCGGCGCGGCGGCGAACGCCTCGCTCACCGCCAACACGCCCTGCGTCGTGAAGGTGAAGCCGAACGGCGTCACGCCGGACGAAGCGTTGATCACGCGGCCAGACGCCAGTCCGTCCTGACCAATGCGCCAGGTGTCGATCTTGTTCGTGTTCTTTTCCGTGACGACGAGCCAGCTGCCGGTCGGATCGATCTGCACCTGGGCCGGCGCAACCGCGCTGCCGCTCAGCCCTCGCGACGAGCCAGCGATCGGCGTGAGCGATCCGTCGGTGCCAAGCCGCAGGCCGGCGATATTGCCGTTGCCGCCGTCGTTGAGCGCGTACACGAGGTTGTCATGGATCGTAACGCTGATTGGGTGCGTGCCGCCCGACGACGCGCGACCCCGAAGCGTCAAGGCGCCGTTGGGCCCGACCGCAAATGACGATACTTCGTTGCTTCCCGCGTTCACCACGAGCAGCCAGTTGCCGTCATCGGACAACGTCACCGCTCCCTGCGAACCGAGTCCGGCGCCGCTGCCGGTGCCGCCGGTCGCCACCGAGCCGTCGGCCGTAAGCGAGCCGTCGGCCGCACGGCGGAAGACGAGGACGTAGTTGCCGCTCGCCGAATTCGTCTCGGTGTACACCGCGCCGGGTGCTGCACCGACACCCACACTGCGCGAAGCCGCGCCGGGAGCCGGGGCGGTCGGGACGACGGAGTCCTCGCTGCACGCGGCAAGGAGGAGGGGGGACGTGAGAAGGAGCAGATAGGGCAGCCGAGCCATTGGAGCCTCCAGTGTGTTTGGTCGCGCCCCGGTCGATCGACCGGGGTTCGTGCGCTCCGTTTGGCAATGGCGCGGCCGTTTGGTGCGACAGCAAGACGCGGCGAGATAAGTCGCGCAGAGACAGACGCTTGCCCGGCTGCGCGAGACCGACGACAGCGGCGCGCGAGCGTTTCGTGAAACGTCGCGCGTTCCGATGAAACGGTGGTATGAAACGTCGTCGCGGCGTGACGAACGACATCGACACGAAAAAGGCCGGGCGCGCGAAGCACTCGCGCGCCCGGCCTCCGACAGTACGACTACTTCACGCCCAGGTTCTTCTTCAAGAAGGCCACGGTGCGCGGCCAGGCGTCCTTCGTCGCGGCGAGGTCTGCCTGCTGCCATGCGGGATTGTGCGCACTCGTGTCGTCTTGTGAGCGCAGGAATCCGTGGCCGGCGCCAGGGTAGTTGATTCCCACGTAGGACTTGCCGAGCGCCTTCATCGCCGAGTCGACCGCGGGCATCGCCGCGCCAATGCGGGCGTCCCGGGCGCCGCTCAGAAGCATGACCGGCGTCTTGATCTTGGCGAGCGAATCGCGATTCGGCACAGCACCGTTCATGTACGGAAGGCCGTAATAGGCGACACCGCCCGAGAACCCTGGCACGCCGCCGTTGATCGCGTGCATCCAGGTCGTGCCACCACCCCAGCAGTAGCCGATCACCGCGTACTTCTGCGCGGCGGACGGCTGCGACATGGCATAGCGTGCCGACGCCGCGATGCCACGATTGCGTTCGGCCGCGTCCACTCCTTGAATCAGCGCCCGCGCGGAGTCACCGGGAAGCTCGGCCGTGCTCGGTCCGCCACGAACGCGCGACTCGAGGTCGGGCGCAATGGCGATGAAGCCCTCCGCCGCGACCTGATCGGCCACACCACGCACCCACGTCGAGAGCCCGAAGATCTCATGAACGACCACCACGACCGGAGTCTTGGCGCTCGTCGTCGACGGGTAGACGATGTATGCCATCAGCGAATCCTTGGAGCCGGGTTCCCACGCGATCTTCGCCCATTCCCCGTGACGCGGACTGGCGGCCAGGCGCGCGGGCGCCTGCAGATTGCTCGGTGGAAGCTTGCGGTCACCCTGATTCATGCCCATCCCGGCCATGGGCGACGCCTGATCGCCCGCCGACATGTGCGCCATGTGCTCATCGGCGGGTGGTTGATGGTGGCAGGCGCAGAGAACGCCGGCGACGGCGCCGGCGGCGACTGCATTGCGAAGCGATGACATGGACACTCCGGTCAGCGGGCGTGAAGGGGAGCCGATGTCGTCGGCCCCCGGATTCTGAAGGAGTAGAGAATAGGCGACCTGTATACTGATCGGAAGGCGCCTCGCAGCCTGTGCAAGAGGGCTTCGGTTTCCGCCGCGACGCGAGACTAAAGAGAGAAAAGGGTCAGACCCTATTTGGCAAACAGGGTCTGACCCTTTCTCGTTCGAAGGGCGTTCGGCCTTAGCGGCCGTAGAGCGCCGTCAACTCCGCCTTGGCCAGCGTGTGCGCGTGGAGGTTGAAGCCCACGACAGCCGCCGTCGCGTTCGCCGGCACGTCGATCTTGTCCGTGTCGAGCGCGAAAACCGTGATGTGGTAGTGGTGCGGTTTGTCGCCGGGCGGCGGGCACGGGCCCATGTACCCGGCCATGCTCCCATCATTGTTCCCCTGCGTAGCTCCGGCCGGCAGCAGCTTCTTCGATGCGTCGCCGGCCCCTGCCTCGAGCTTCGTCGTGCTCGACGGAATGTTGTACACCACCCAATGCCACCAGCCGCTGCCGGTCGGCGCATCGGGATCGTACATGGTCAGCGCATAGCTCCTGGTCTTTGCCGGAGCTCCGCTCCAGGACAGCGCCGGCGACTGGTTGCTGCCCGTGCAGCCCATGCCGTTGAACGCGTGCACGTTCGCGATCTTCTCGCCCTGGTGCACATCGGGACTGCTGACGGTGAACTTGTGCGTCTGCGCACCCGCGCTGGCGAAGGCACTGACGGTTGCCATCGCGAGCAGGCGAGCAAATGATCGATTCATGACAGTTGCTCCTTCAATCGTGAACGGTTCGAGTTGGCAGAACGACTTCCATTACGTAGTCCGCGCCCCAGGGAACCGCAGCGAAACGATGCGTCCAGCAATCAACCGGTCGTCGCGAGTCGGAGCGGGACCTCGCGGAGCCGAACGCCTGTCGCATCGTAGATCGCATTCGCGATGGCTCCAGGAATCGGCGACGTCGACGCCTCGCCCGCGCCCACCGATGGCAGCTCGGGATGATCGATCAGCTCGATCTCGATCGAGTCCGGCACTTCGGCGAACGTGAGAATGGGATACGAGCGCCAATCGAGGCTCGTCACCCGTGACCGGTCGAACGCAACGGCCTCCTTGAGCGTGCGACTGATGGATTGAATCACGTTGCCCTCGATTTGATTCCGCAGCCCGTCGGAGTTCACGATCAGCCCGCAGTCGTGGGCGACACAGACGCGCCGCACGCGGACCGTACGCTGAGCGTTGTCCACGTCGACGTCGACCGCCGCGGCAACGAGCGCCTCCGAACCCTCGTACTGCACGAAGGCGAAACCGCGTCCGCTCGACACGGCGTTCGAGGCATTCGGCGCGCGCGAGTGCGAGACGCGTGGTTCCCACGCCGCGAGGCGCGCTGCCGCTCTCACCACGGCGATGGCGCGCGGATCGGTGAGGTGCCGTAGACGGAACTCGACGGGATCGGCGCCAGCCGCCAGCGCCAGCTCGTCCATGAACGACTCGTTGGCAAAACTGTTCTGCGGCGAGCCGAGCCCGCGCAACGACGACGTACGGAGCGGCGCGGATTGAAGCAGGTGCGCGACGACGCGCGTATTCGCAATCGCGTAGGTGTGCCGCGCGTTGCGCTCGCCGCCAAGCGACCCGCGCGCGGTCGGCGTTGCGCCGGTGAGTTGCGCCGCGACAAAGCCGGCCGCCGATTGCGCGTTTGGACGACTCGAGTGCGTCGGCGTCCAGACGGCGTAGTCCCAGCCGACGATGTGGCCGTTCTCGTCGAGGCCGGCCGAGATGTCCATCACCATCGCGGCGCCTTTCGGCTCCCAGCCGTGCTCGTCGGCGCGCATCCATTGCACGCGTACCGGCCGACCGACGAGTTGGGAGATGAGCGCCGCGTCAGCCGCCGCGTCGTCCGACCCATTGTGGCCATAGCAGCCGGAGCCTTCCGTCCAGATCACGTGCACGGCGTCAGACGGCATGCCGAGCAATCGTGAGAGGGCGCCCTTGAGCGTGTGCGCGCCCTGGGTCGACGACCAGATCGTCGCCGCGTTCGCCTTCACGTCGGCCACGCCGCACGACGGGCCGATCGAGGCGTGCATCTGGAACGGCCAGCGGTAGCGCGCCGTGACGGTCTTGTGCGCGCGCGTGATCGCCCCGGGTACGTCGCCCGCGTCGGTGACGACTCGGTCCGTCGCCGGAACGTTCATGAGGGTATCGAAAAGCGCCCCGGCCGCCGGCAACGGCGCGGATTCGCTCCAGATCGGCTTGATGGCTCGACCGGCACGGACGGCGTCCCACTCGCGCGGGGCGGTCACGGCCAGAAAGTCGCCCTTGCGCACGACGCGCGCACCGGCGATGTCGCGGAGCGCGCTGTCGTCCACGCTGAGCAGCCGCGCGCCGATGCTCGCCGGCCGCACCACTCGCGCGTGCAGCATCCCGTCGACACGGACGTCGTGCATGTAGGTGTGGCGTCCGGTCATCTTGGCTGGCAGCTCGACGCGACGGATCGCCTTGCCGACGACCGTGTACTCGGTCGGCGACTTCGTTGGGGCCTTCCCCGTTACCTCGCGCTCGAACCGTTTGCCGCCCACGAGCTCAGCGAACGTCGCCTTGCGCGATGGCGACCCGGTCGCCGAGATCACCCCGTTGGCGACGACGAGTGACGTCGCCGGCACTCCAAGCTTGGCGGAAGCCAACTCGAGGAGGGCCGCTCTCGCTTCGGCCGCGGCCTGGCGGAGTTGCGCTCCACCGCGCTTCACCGACTGGCTGCCGACAGTGGAACCTTGATCGACCGTGCGATCGCTGTCGCCTTGCACCCACGCGATGCGCTCGAACGGTGCGTCGAGCTCCTCGGCGACGATCTGGCGGAGTGCCGTCGACACGCCGGTCCCTAGCTCCACTTTCCCGCAGTACACCGTGATGGAGCCGTCCGCCGCGATCGTGAGCCACGAATCGAGCTGCGAGGCGGGCGGTGCGATCGCGGCTTCGCCGGTTTCGCCCGAGGTTTGGAACGCGCGCCCACCGAACGAAAAACCCACGACGAGGACGCCGCTGCGCCTCAAAAAATCGCGGCGAGAGAGGCCGCTACTCATCGGCGCCTCCCGTTCCTTCGTGGTTGCTCTGAGCGATGCTCAGCTCAGCGGCTCGCTCGACCGCCCGCATGATCCGCATGTGGGACCCACAGCGACAGAGGTTTGCATTGAGCGCCGCGCGAATCTGTTGGCGCGTGGGCCGCCTGGTCCGCGCGATGAGCGCGGCCGTCGACGTGATCATCCCGTTGATGCAGTACGCGCACTGGGCCGCCTGCTCGTCGATGAACGCCTGCTGCACGGGATGCGGCTTGTCGGGCGCGCCAAGGCCTTCGATCGTCGTGACCGCGCCGCGGGCAGCGGCTGAGAGCGGGGTCCGGCAAGAACGGACCGCGGCGCCGTCGATGTGGACCATGCACGCGCCGCACTGGCCAAGGCCGCAGCCGAATTTCGGCCCGTTCAAGCCGAGGTCATCGCGGAGGACGTAGAAGAGCGGCGTTTCCGGCGCGGCGGTCACGTCGCGCGGCGTCCCGTTCACGACGATGCGAATGGTGGAGCTCGGCGGCATGCTGAGGCTCGGAGCTGTGGATTCGAAATGAGTAGATCGGGCACATCGTGGTGTCAACGCGAATGCCGCTTCGACCAGTCGAGCGAGTCGGGGCCCAATCGCGTGACATCCGCGAGCGTGGACTCCATATTCGGCCTGCCGCGCACGCTGTTCCCCCCCCGCCACCCGTCAGATGATCTCTGCAATCGAGACCCGCCAGCCGGATCGGATGTCGGATGCTTGACGCCGATGCGTTGAACGCGGCGGTTGCGACGCGCTACCGGATCGAGCGCGAGATCGGACGAGGAGGCATGGCCACGGTGTACCTGGCCGACGATCTGCGGCACGGGCGCAAGGTCGCACTCAAGGTGCTGCAGCCGGAGCTCGCCTTCGCGGTGGGATCGGAGCGGTTCCTGCGGGAGATCGAGATCGCGGCGCGGGTCAGCCATCCCCACATCGTGCCTCTCTACGACTCGGGGGCGTCGGAAGGCTATCTGTATTATGTAATGCCCTTCGTCGAGGGCGAGTCGCTACGTCAGAAGCTGGATCGCGAGAAGAGCCTGCCGATCGACCAGGCGCTGTCGATCACGCGCGACGTGGCGGCGGCGCTCGAGTATGCCCACGCGCGAGACGTCGTACACCGCGACATCAAGCCGGAGAACATCCTCTTTCACGCGGGCGAGGCGCTGCTCGCCGATTTTGGCATCGCGTTGGCGGTGCGTGCCGCGACCGAGCGGCGCATCACCGGCACGGGACTCGTCGTGGGAACTCCACAGTACATGAGCCCCGAGCAGGCGCTGTCCGAAACCACCGATGCGCGGAGCGATCTCTATAGCCTCGGATGCGTCCTCTACGAGATGCTGGCCGGAGAGCAGCCTTACACCGGTCCGTCGGCGCAGTCGGTGATCGCGAAGCGGCTCGTCGATCCGGTGCCGTCGGTTCGGCGGCTTCGTCCCGAGGTGCCGGCGAACGTCGACGCGGCGCTGGTCAAAGCCATGGCGAAGTTGCCGGCCGACCGTTTTTCGTCGGTCGCGGAGTTCGTCAAGGCGCTCACTGCTCCCAGCCGCGCCGAAGCCTCGTCGGTCGCCGTGCTGCCGTTCGTGAATCTCAGCGCCGATCCGGAAAACGAGTACTTCGCGGACGGGATTACCGAAGACGTGATTGCGCACCTGTCGAAGATCCGCGCGCTCAAGGTGATCTCGCGCACGTCGGTGATGCCGTTCAAGGGTCGCGGGCAGAACCTGAAGGACATTGGAGCGCAGCTCGGCGCCGCGACGGTGCTCGAAGGAAGCGTTCGCCGCGCCGGCAACCGGGTTCGCATCGTGGCGCAGCTCATCGACGTAGCGAGCGACCGCCATCTGTGGGCCGACACATACGATCGCCAGCTCGACGACATCTTCGCGATCCAGACCGACGTCGCGCTCCACATCGCCGCAGCGCTCAAAGCCGAGCTGACCCATGACGAGCGAGTACGCGTGCGCAAGGAACCGACGCGCGACCTCGAGGCGTACCAGCTCTTTCTCCAGGGCCAGCGCTGGATGGTCAAATACACGCCGACGTCGCTGAATCAGGCGATCGATTATTTCCGGCGCGCCACGACGCGCGACCCGCAGTTCGCGCTCGCCTACTCGAACATCGCGCTGGCGTACACGGAACTGGCGGAGCACGGCGCGGTACCGCCGGACACGGCGCACAGGAACGCCGCCGATGCCGCGGCCATGGCGCTCCAGCTCGATCCGGAGCTCGGAGCGGCGCACTGCACGATGGGCTACCTCAAGACGGTTTACGAATTCGACTGGGCCGGCGCGGAGGCCGCGTACAAGCGGGCCCTCGAGCTGAATCCCAACGACGCCGACGCGTACGATCTGTACGGACGGATGCTCGGGGCGATCGAGCGGTACGACGACGCCGTCGCGATGGTCGAGCGCGCCCAGGAGCTGGACCCGCTGGCGCACCGGCTGGACGTCGCGACAACCCTGCTCCGCGCCGGCCGTTACGACGAAGCCGTGGCGAGCGCCGAGCGCGCGGCGGAGCTCGACCCCGGACACGACCGCGCGCGGGCGACGCTCGGGTGGGCCTACTTCCTTCGCGGCGAGCACGATCGCGGGCTGCGCGAGCTGGAGCAGGCGGCGGCGTTCAAGCGCGGCGACTCACTGTGGCTCGGGCAGCTGGGCGAGGCATACGCGCTGGCCGGCAGGACCGAACAGGCACGCGCGATCCTGCGCGAGCTAGAGGAGCGCTCGCAACAGACCTTCGTGTCGCCGTACCATCTCGCCTACGTGTACACGGGCCTGGGCGAGGCCGACCGCGCGATCGACCTGCTCGAGCGGGCCGTGGCAGAGCGAAGCGGGGCGAGCTACGGCATCAAGGGATCATTTTTGTTCACACCATTGCGCGGCCATCCGCGGTTCCGTGCGCTGTTGAAGCAGATGAACCTCGACTAATGGGCGCGCACCCGTGCGAGTTCTGTACATCGGCGGCACCGGCGAGATCAGCTTCGACTGCGTTCACGAATCGGTGCGCCTCGGGCACGACGTCACCGTCTTCAATCGTGGAAACAACAATGCCGGTCTGCCGCCTGAATGCCGGCTGATCGCCGGCGACGTCGAAGACGACGCCTCGTATCGGCGGCTCGCCGACCAGAACTTCGACGTGGTCTGCCAGTTCCGGCTGTTCACGCCCGCGGCGATGGAGCGCGATATCGCCGTCTTTGCCGGCCACTGTGGACAGTACGTGTTCATCAGTTCTGCATCGGCGTATCGCAAACCAGTGCGGGGGCTTCCGATCACCGAGTCGACGCCTCTCGGGAATCCCTACTGGGACTATTCGCGCGCCAAGGCGGCGATGGAGGAGATGATCCGCGCCCAGACTGGACTGCGCTATACCATAGTACGCCCGAGCCACACCTACCGCACGAAGATGCCGACGCCGCTGGGCGGCGAGGTGGGACGCATGCTGCGCGGAAAGCCCGTGGTGCTGCACGGTGACGGAGAGTCGCTGTGGACGGTTACGCATGCACGGGATTTCGCCCGTCCATTTGCTCGGCTGCTCGGCGAGCCGGGGGCGGTGGGAGAAGCATTTCACGTCACGAACGACCGGCAGTGGTCGTGGAACGAGATCTTCGAGGCGATCGCCGAGGCGATTGGCGTTCGCCAACCGCACATCGTGCACGTCGCGACGGACACGCTGATTCGCTACCGTCCTGAATGGGAAGGCCCATTGCTCGGCGACAAGAGTCCCTCGGTGATCTTTGACAATGCCAAAGTCAAAAGCGTCGTTGGCGATTTCGAATGTCCGATCGACCCGTGGGAAGGCATGTGCCTCGTGGCGCGGCAGCATCCGCCGCGTGCAGACGTTTACGATCTCGAGCTGGACCGGCTGTTCGACCGCATCGTCGCCGAACAGGGACGACTCGGCGCGTAATCGGTCCAACCATGGAACCCGGCCGCGAGTAGGGGATTAGTCGACGGCCGACGCGCCAGACGCGATTTGATTCTCGCCAACGCGGCAGATATTCTCATTGTGAAACTCTCACCCCATTGTCGCGCCGAAGCGGGCGGCAACCGGGTCCTCCTCCTCAACACGACAAGCCTGTGCCCACCCGTTTACGCGCCGGATCGCACGCTCGATTCTGGTGTTTCATCACCGTCTCGAGCCTGACCGCCCTCGCCGCACCCACATCGACGGTGCGAGCTCAGGGTACAATGACTTTCGACCACGGCATCGTGGCCAGCGGCGACTGGCTCCAGGCCAATGCCTTGCCGATCGACCGGAATACCCTGCACAGCAACGCCGCAAGCCTCTCGTTCCGACGGCGCTCATGGTCGGCTGACTTGGGTTGGCTGCGCGTGGCGCGCGACCTCAGCACCGTGCAGGGGGGCACCATCTCGTTCGGATACTTGTTCCCGGCCGGACGGGTGCTCTTCATTCCGGCGGTCGGAGGCCTGGTCGGTCGGGCCCAACGGTCGGTCGACTCGACGGGCTTCGATTGGGTGGACCCGCAGACCGGTGCGACAGGACACACGCCCCGCTACAGCTACTCGAGCGCCAGCACGGTCGGCGGAAGCGTCGGACTCACCGTCGAGGTGCCGTTGTTTGGACCGGTCGCGGCCCGCGGCGTAGCGTCGCAGTGGTACTTCAGCGGAACGCCGATGGACGGCGACCGCGCGCGAACGGTGCTCGGTGGCGGTCTTTCAATCCGGCTGGGCCGATAGATGACACACATCAACGTGCATCACGCGGCCGCCGCGCGCCGAAGCCGCGGAGCGCTCCTGGCGATCGCCTCACTCTTCGCCGTCGTGAGCTGCGAGGAGAACCTGCCGAACGGGCCCGATCGATTCGCCGCGCAACTCAGGATCGTCGTACCACGCGATACGATCGTGGTTGGCGACTCGACCGCGGCCCAGGCGCAGGCACTCGACGCGAATGGGCATCTCATTTCCGGACTGACGTTCAAGTGGACGTCTTCGAATAACAACGTGGTCGGGTTGGGCGTGCCGCCAACCACGGACGCCGACGCGATCGCGGGGCGCACGAATTCTCTGATCTCCGTCAGGCCCGGACAAGCGATGGTGACGCTGTCGCTCCCGGATTCGCGTTTCACCGCAACGGACGCGGCGCGACAGCAGACGGTCGTCATTGCCGGCCTTCGCGTCTTGTCGACGCACGACTCGACGCTCACGGCAGTCAACGACACCGCTTTCGCGATCGCGACGTCCGTCACGCACGTCAACGGCGCGCCCGTCGATCGCAAGTCACAGGGTATCCACTGGATTCACCGCGGCACGCACACGCAGGTCGTGGGCGACGGCGACACGATCCGTTACATCGCCAGGTCCAACGGCGCCGACACACTGATTGCGACGCACGACTTCTGCCTGCGCGGGGCGCGGTGTGCGGATACGGTCGTGGCGCGCGTGTCGCAGCAGCTCAGCATGTCGCTGTCGGAGCACATCCTCCTGTCGTGGAGCTTCGCCGATTCCCTGGCGCCGACGGTCACGATCGCCGATCGCCGCGGCGTTGGCCTCGCCGGCACGTCCGTCCGGTTCATCCCACTGACGGTCGACGATTCGGCGGTCGTGAAGGTGAGCGCGACGATTGGAGCGAGCAATCCCTCGACGGGCGTCGTCGCATCACCGCGGCTCGTATCGATCAAGAACGGTGGCGCTCGCGTGGCGGTGATCGGACTCGCGCCGGACGGGCTCACGGTGCTCGGGCGAGACACGATCGCCGACACCGTTCGCCAGGTCGCTCGTCGCGTACAAGTCGAGCCGCTCAGCGCGGTCGTTTCGCTGATCGACTCGATCCCCTTCCGCGCCCTGGCGCGGGATGCGCACGGCGCACTCATCGCCGATGCGACGATCACCGTGGCCGCGTCGGGGACCACGCTTCACAACGGGTTCGCTGGTCCGCTCCCGGCCAACAGCGCGACGGGCCTGGCGACGATTACGCCGACGTTGACGGGAATCGCGCTTCCCGCAAACCAACCGCGCGCCCCGCAAATTGCCCCCTTGATCGACCCCTCGCAGATCAGCCTGTTCAAGGTCGATACGGCCGTCGCCGGAACCGCGACGCGACAACTCAGCGTGACCGTGTTCGATTCGCTCGCGCGGCTCGCCGTCGGCACGACTGTGAGTTTCACGGCGCAGACCGGCGCGATTCCCGCCGCGGTTCAGTCCGACGGCAACGGCATCGCCACCGTCATCTGGACGCCGTCGACGGTCGCCGGGTCGTATACGCTCACGGGATTCCGCACCCCGTCGGGCGGGATCACCACGCCCTCGGATTCGGTGGGCCGCATCGTCATCCGTCGCAGCCTCGTGGTCATCGCGGCCATACCGAGCGCGGCGAAGACGACCGTCGCCGTGGGCGCGACTTCGATTGCGGTAAACGGGACGACGACCGTCACGATCACCGTACGAGACGCGTTCAACAACATCGTGCTGACGGCAACTCCCGCCGACTTCTCGGTGCCCGTCGCAACGCGCGGCGCTATCGGCGCCGTGACCTGCGCGAACGGGGTGTGCACGGCGACGTATACGGCGCCGGCCACCGCGGGCGCGGACGCGATCACGGTGAAGATCGGCGGTGTCAACGTACTGAACAGCCCGCTCGCCTTGACGATCAACTGAGCGGCGTGAACGGAAGCGACGCACGCCGGACCGCGATGATGCGGCCGGCGGCGGTCGTCCCCGCCCCCGCCCCGCCCCAGGCGCTCCCGGGCGCCCCCCTGACAGCCGTTCGGTGAATCACCCTATTCGGGGCGTCGGCACGCCACCCTAGCGTAGAGGACGTCGAACCTACGAGGTCCCGATGCGTCTCTCGCGCCGGAGGTCGGCCGCGGTTCTGTGCGCCCTGCTGGCCACGGCTGCTCCATCGAACACGCGCGGCGCGCGCGCTCAGGGGCCGGCTCGACACCTCGCATCTCGATCGTGGACGGTAGCGCGCGATCCATTCGTGGACTTGTGGTTCCACGCTCTCGCGACCGTAGGCTACGAGGGGTTTGGTCCGCTCGCACTGTATGACGTCCGCGATGCCGAACGCACCCGCGTCGAGAAGCGGAGCATGGGCGTCTCCACGACGCTCGACCGAAAGGCCGTGGAGCTTCGCGCTGCATTCGCTGCCGACAGCGCGTTCGAGATCCTGCATTTCGTTCCACTCTACTTTGCCGGCCAGGACCCGGATCGCGCGCTGGCGAGCCTGCGACGCGCGCTCGAGCGCACGAACGCGCCGGACGACGCGACGGCGCGGCTGATCGTATCTTCACTGCCGTTGGCGCGAGAGCAAGCGAACTTTCGGACGTTCGTCGATGCCGTAGACGACGAGTGGAAGTCGTTTCTGCGTCAGAGCCGCGCTTTACACTCCGTCGATGACGCGCGATCAGCGCGCGAGTTGCAGCTCGCGTGGGAGAGCCGCTTCGCTCGGCCGCTGGCGTGGTATCTGGACGCGATGGGACTGACGCGCGGTACCATCATCGTCTCGCCGGCCGTGGGAAGCGAAGGGCGGATCGTTCGAGACGCGGACGGATCGGCCGTCGTCGCGGTGTCGTCGGCACGCCGGAACACGACCATCGCGCCGCTCCTCATGTCCGTTCGCGAGTTGGCGTTTCCGTTGCTCGACCGGCTGCATACGCGGCCGGATCGACCGGCGCGAGTGGCCGCCGCGCGCGCGCGCGATGCGGCGGCGGTGCGGGCCGGGGCGCTGATTCTCGACGCGTCCGACACCGTCCTCGCCACTGAGTATCGCCGCCTGTTTCTGGATCTGGCGGGCAGCCGCACGTTCGAGAGCGCATACCCGATCGACATATCCGCGGAGGCGGAGCTGCGCGGCCTCATCGCCGCCAGCGCTCGTAGCCTCGCCACAAGAGGATCATCATATGAGAATCCGTGACATTGTCATCATCCCGCTCCTGGCCGTCGCGGTGCCGAACGTCGCGCGAGCGACGGACGGCCACTTCCTGCACGGTGTGGGAGCGATCAATTCAGCCATGGCCGGCGTTGGGGTGGCCAGCCCAACGAGCCTGCTTGGCGCATTCTACGTGAATCCGGCGGGCCTGCTCGCGTTCAAGGGAACGTCCACGGAGCTCGGGTTCGAGCTCTTCAAGCCCGATCGCACCATCAACAGCGCCGTGGGAACGTTGTCGGGCTCCACCGCCAGCACGAGCGAGTTCGTCCCGATTCCAGCGTTCGGCTGGAGCCGAGAGCTCCGCAAGGACGAGCTCACGGTCGGCGTTGCCGGCTTAGGGATCGGCGGCTTCGGCGTTGACTACCCTACCGACCCGGCCAATCCGAGCCTCGCTCCGCGCCCGTACGGGTTCGGCGCGATCTACAGCAACTTCTCGCTGATGAAGATCATCCCCGCCGTGGCGTTCCGGCCCGCCGGGAACGTCCGCATCGGCCTCGCGCTGAACGTGGACTGGGCGTCGCTCGCCGTGGACCCGATGCCGATCGCCCCGCCGGCCGTGGACCCTGGCCCCGACGGCACATGGCAGACGCAGGACGACCGCGCCTTCTACTCACGTGCGACCGACGCGGACGGCTCGTTTGGCATCGGCGCGCAGGTGGGCGTGCAGATCACCGTGCACCCGCAGGTGGCCCTCGGTCTCGCCTACACCACGCCGCAGGTCTTTGAGAAGTTCAAATACGACGCGGTGTACGAGAATCCCAATTTGCCGAGCTTCAATACCCCGCGCACGATCACCTTCGCCATGGACGTGCCCGCGGTATACGCCGCCGGACTTTCGTTCACGCCGAGCAGTGCGTTCGCGCTGGGGCTCGACACCAAGTACATCACCTACCACAGCACGCGCGGCTTCAAGGACCAGGGCTTTGCGGCGGACGGTTCCGTGAAGGGGTTCGGATGGCGCGACATCTGGAGCTTCGCCGGCGGTATGCAGTACCGGCCGGTGCCGCGGGTCGCCTTGCGCGCCGGCTACAACTATTCCGGCAATCCGATCCCGAACGACCTGTCGATGTTCAACACGGCCGCGCCCGCCGTCGTGCAGCATCACGCGACGTTCGGCGCCGGATACACGTTCGCCAACGGCTTCGGTCTCGACGCGGCCTACTATCACGCGTTCAAGAACTCGATCAGCGGTCCGTTCCAGACTCCGGCCGGCGCCATGCCGGGAACGAGCGTCAAGAGCTCGATGGCGGAGAACTCGTTCCTCGTCGGCTTCACCTTCTCCCCGCCGGGACTGCCGCGTTAGTCTCGGCCGGTCGGCGCCGAATCGCCGCGTAAAGGTTCGGCGCCGATCGAGACGGAAGACCCCTCACACATAGCCTGCGATTGGCCGACAGCGCCCCCGGGCCCGAGGTCTACTATTCAACTGTAACGGTATACAGTTGATCAGAAAGGATCCGGAGCGGCGCAATGACGCGAATTCTCGTTCTCGGTGCCGGCACCGCCGGCACGATCATGGCCAATCGGCTGCGACGCCTGTACGCGCCCGAGGTGCGTGACAAGCGGATGTCGATCACCGTCGTCGATCAGGACGACGAGCACGTGTATCAACCCGGGCTGCTGTTCATTCCGTTCGGCGGGTACTCGCCCGATCAGGTGGTCCGTCCGCGACGTGAGCAGCTGCATCCCGACGTGTCGTACGTGCAACAGAGCATCGCGCGCGTGGAGACGATCGAAAACACCGTCTACCTCGGCGACAACACTCGCCTGCGCTACGACGTGCTGATCGTCGCCACCGGGGCACGGGTGGTCCCGAGCGAGACGGATGGGCTCACCGGCCCGGGCTGGCGACAGAAGACGTTCGATTTCTACACCCTCGACGGCGCGAACGCGCTCGCCCGCACGCTGGCCGACTGGCCCGGCGGCCGGCTCGTCGTCGACATCGTCGAGATGCCGATCAAGTGTCCGGTGGCGCCACTCGAGTTCGCGTTTCTTGCCGACGCGTTCTTCACGAAACGTGGCATTCGTGACAAGGTGCGCATCACGTACGTGACGCCGCTCGACAGCGCGTTCACGAAAGCCACCTGCGCCAGGGCGCTCACTCATTTGCTCGCGGAAAAGGGCATCGAGCTCGTTACCGAGTTCAATGCGGGACGCGTCGACGGTGAGGCGGGCACGCTCTTCTCGTGGGACGATCGCGAGATCCCGTTCGATCTCCTGGTGACCGTCCCGGTCCACATGGGGGCGGAGTTCGTCTCGCGCTCGCCCGGTCTGGGCGACGACATGGACTTCGTCACGACGGACCCGCACACGTTGCAGTCGGCGGCGGCGCCGAACGTGTTCGCGATCGGCGACGCCGCGAATCTGCCCGTGTCCAAAGCTGGCTCGGTCGCGCACTTCGAAGCCGAGATCCTCGAGGAGAACGTGAGGCGGTTTCTCGCCGGCGAGCCGCTGCGGCCGGAGTTCGACGGTCACGCGAACTGCTTCATCGAGACCGGTCACGACAAAGCCCTGCTCATCGACTTCAACTACGACGTCGAACCGCTGCCGGGAAAATTCCCGATCCCCGGCATCGGCCCAATGCCGCTGCTCGAGGAGTCCAGGATCAACCACCTGGGCAAGCGCGCGTTCAAATGGATCTACTGGAACGTGCTGCTGCCGGGTCACGACATCCCGGGCGTCGGCCCACAGATGTCCATGCACGGAAAACATCAACTCTCGAATTGATCAAGGAGCCAGCCCATGTCGACCACACTTCCCGGCTATCATGACCTGGAGCTCGATGCCGAGGGGTTCCTCCAGAAGCCCGAACAGTGGAATGAAGAGCTCGCCGCACAGATCGCGCACGAGTGCGGCGTCACCGAGCTGACGGACAAGCATTGGCAGGTCATCCGGTTCATGCGTGAACGGTTCCTGACGACTGGCACCGCGCCGACGATTCGATCGCTCGGAAAAGAGTCGGGAGTTCCGATCAAGGAGCTGTATCAACTCTTTCCCAAAGGTCCTGCCAAGCTCGCCGCGAAGATCGGCGGCATCCCCAAGCCGCACGGCTGCATCTGAGGCGCACCCATGTCCAATACCATTGAGAAGGTCTCGATCATCGTCTCCAAGGGCTCGCTCGAGGGCGTGTATCCCGGGCTGATCATGGCGAATGGCGCCCGCATGGAAGGCATCGAGGTGAACGTGTTCTTCACGTTTTTCGGGATGGAAGCGATCAACGTGAAGCACTACGAGCACCTCAAGGTCGCCACCGTCGGCAATCCGGGATTGCACATCCCGACGATGGTTGGCGGTCTGCCGGGAATGTCGTCGTTCGTCACGCACCAGATGGAGAAACAGATCGCGAAGCTCGACATCCCGCCGGTCCCCGAATTCATCCAGATGATCGCCGATTCGGGCGCGAAGCTCTACGCGTGCAAGGCTTCGGTGGACATGTTCGGGCTCGAGCGTGACGACTTCATCGAGGAGCTCGAGGGCGTGATCACCGTCGGGGAGTTCTACGAGCTCGCCGCGGGCGGCCAGATCATCTTCACGTAAGCAAGCCCGCCTCGGATCGCCGACGGAAACGGCAGAGCGCTCGGTGGAATCGTTGAACGATTCCACCGAGCGCGAGTATGTCATGGCACCGCGCCTGCTACACATCCCTCCGGAACGCACGAGCAGTTTGACCGCAGGCCGCCTTCCGGCAGAGGAGATGTTGAGACCATGACACCAGAGGCAATCATCGGCGTCGTCATTGCCATCGTCGCGCTCGGCGCGATCGCGTGGTACCTGACGGTGCGGCAACGGCGAACTCAAGAGCTCCGCGAGCAGTACGGGCCCGAGTATTCCTACACCGTGGGCGAAACGGGCAGCGCGCGACGAGCCGAGGAGGAGTTGATCAAGCGAAAGGAGCGCGTGGAGGCGCTCGAGATACAACCGCTGACCGCCGAACAACGCGACCACTTCACACGCGAGTGGCGGCGAGCACAGGTGATCTTCGTCGACGATCCCGGCAACGCGGTGACGCGCGCGGACGGGCTGGTCGAGGAGGTAATGAAGGTTCGCGGCTACCCCGTATCGGATTTCGACCAGCGCACGGCGGATCTCTCGGTGCATCATGCGCGCGTCGTGCACAACTACCGCGCGGCGCGTGAGATTGCCGATCGCCACCGCCGGCACGCCGCGACGACCGAGGACCTGCGCAAGGCGATGGTCTACTATCGCGAACTGTTCCAGGATCTCCTCGAGGATCGTGAACGCGTCACCGACCGCGCCGTCGAGCGGCCCGTGGAACGAGAGGTGGCGAGGACCGAGGATGCCGCACGCGCCGAGCGCGCGGCGATCGAAGACGAGCGGCGTGCCCGCATTGACAGGGACGTGAGACCATGAGCGCCGACGAATTCAGGAATGAGCGCGCCGACGTCGATCCGTCGGCCCTGCCCCAGGACCGTACGCGGGAAGTCGATCGCGACATCGTACGCGATGCGGCCGCGAGCACGCCCGTTGCCGACCGCGAGGTCGCGCGGCCGCGCGCGGACCGACAGCTCGCCGATATCGATGAATCGGACCGCATCGCGCTGTTCGAGCCCGGTCAGCTCGACGAATTCAATGGACGGTGGACCGAGATCCAGGCGGGGTTCGTCGACGAGCCGCGGCGCGCGGTGCAGCAGGCGGACACGCTGGTGTCGGACGTGATCTCGAGGATCGCCGACTCGTTCAGCCGTGAGCGCACTCAGCTCGAGCAACAGTGGGATCGCGGCGGCGACGTGTCGACGGAAGACCTGCGCCAGGCGCTGCAGCGGTACCGCTCGTTCTTCTCGCGGCTGTTGTCGCTGTAGGCGGTAAAAGGCTTAAAAAGGGTCAGAGTCGAATTAGCGCTTCCGCTAATTCGACTCTGACCCTTTTTACCGCGATGAACTTGGCTCCCGCCGACATTGCGTGATCCCCCGGTCGCCGACGAAGTTCAGGTTCTCATCAATCGAGAATCGCATGTCGCGTGAAGCTCGTGCGGCCATGAGCCACACCCTACCCTCCATCGCGCTACTCGCCGCGAGCATGCTCTCGGCCTGCGCGGCGCGAGGAACCTCGCCCACCTTTGCCGGGGAGTGGGACGCCTACGTCGCAGACGGCTCGACGGCGCGGCCTGGTTTCGAGGGCTGGCGGCGAATGGGCTTCGCCCACTTCGCGGGCAGCGACTCGGGGTTCGCCGGCGCCATTCGCCGCCGAACCGGTGAACCGATGCTCGCCGTCACGCGCGTCGAGTCGAATGCCGACTCGGTGCTGTTGAGCGGCAGCGGCGAGCAATCGCTCAAGGGCACGTGGAGTGGCGAGAGCTTCACGGGCGTGCTGCTCGCCGCCGGCAAGCCCGCCGGCCGGCGCATTCGACTCGTGCGGCGGCCGGCGCCGTTCATCGTCGAGAAGCAGTATGAGCTCTGGCCCGGAGCGGTGTCGGACTCGCAATACGCCGTCACCGAGGACACGGCCGTGTTCATGACGACACGCGACAGAGCTCGCTTGGCGAGCTACATCGCGCGTCCGAGCGGGAATGGACCATTCGGCGTCGTGCTCCAGCGCACGCCCTACACGCGTATTCTGCGTCCGGCAGGCCGCTATTGGGCATCACGAGGCTACATCTTCGTGGCGCAGCACGTGCGCGGTCGCGACATCTCCGACGGCACGGACTTCGGCGACTACGACACCGACGTGCGCGACGGCTACGACGCGGTGGAGTGGGCGGCCAAGCTGCCCGGCGCGAACGGGCGCGTCGGTCTGATCGGCCACTCGGACGAGGGCCGGCTCGCCTGGTACGCAGCCGTGAGCGCGCCGCCACATCTCGCCGCGATCGCGCCGTCAGCCGCGACTGGCGACCCGTGGCGCATCGTACCGTACGAGGACATGGTGTTCTCGCCGATCAACGTCGCATGGGCGTGTCTCATGCGCGCGCGGACGCTGCAGAACATCAACGATCTCGACATCGGTGCCGCGCTCACGCATCTGCCGCTCAGCGACCTGCCGCAACGCCTCGGATGCGGCGACGTGGCGTTGTGGGACCGTTGGATCGCGCACCCCACGCTCGACGCGTACTGGCGAGCGCACGCGGTCACGACGAACATCGCCAAGGTTCGCGCGCCTGTGCTCCAGATCTCCGGCTGGTACGACGACTCGCGCGGCCCGATCGACTATACGAATGCGCTCAACAAGGTGCCGGGCCATCCGTACATTCGCCTGGTGATGGGCCCGGGCGCGCACAAAGGAGTCGACTACGTGACGGGCGAGTTCGGCCCGCAGTCGCGCGTCGAGACACGCCGTCTCCAGCTGCGCTGGTTCGATCACTACCTGCTGGGGAGGAACAACGGTGTCGACACAGAGCCACCGGTCGACATCTTCGTGTTCGGCGACAATGCGTGGCGAAAGGAACGCGCCTGGCCGCTCGTGCGCGCCGTGCCGACGAGCTGGTACCTGTCGTCGCAGGGCGGCGCGAGATCGAGCAAGGGCGACGGCACGCTCGACACGCTTCCTCCCAACGGAGCGCCCGCCGACACGTTCACCTATGATCCGGCGAACCCCACGCCGTATCTCATCGATTCGCGCGAGCTCGAGACGTCGCTCAACGAAGATTTTGCGCCGCTCAACGAGACGCGCGGCGACGAACTGGTCTTCACCTCCAAGCCGTTAACCAAGGCTATCGAGGTGACTGGTCCAATGTCGGCGACATTGTGGGCCGCGAGCGACGCCAAGGACACGGACTGGAACATCATGCTGCTCGACGTCTTTCCCGATGGTCACGCCGAGCGCGTACAGGACGGCGTGGCCCGCGCGCGATTTCGCAACGGATTCGACAAGGAGCTTCCGTTGACTCCGGGCAAGGTCGAGCGATACGACATCGACTTGTGGTTCACCAGCCGGGTGTTCGAGCCCGGCCACCGCATTCGGGTCACCGTGTCGTCGGCGCTGTTCCCGAAGTACGATCGGAATCTGAACACGGGCGGCAACAACGAGCGCGACAGCACGTTCGTGATCGCACACCAGCGCCTCGTGCACGATGCCGAGCACCCCTCACACGTCACGCTCCCCGTCATCCCCCGCTGACAGCCGTTGGCCAGGTCACGTCGAGCGCTGCTGGCCGACGGAGCCCTCTCCTGACGTCTGGCGACTCGATGCCGAGCCCTCGATGATGGACTCGCCCTCGCGGGTGAGATGCCAGTCATCAGAGGCGAGGAACGAGATCGTCAATCTGGCATCTCACCGCTCGCAACTGACATCTCACCCACGACAGCGAGTCCATCATCGAGGACGCAGCATCGAGCTCTCAGGCGTGGGGAGAACGTCCATCTCGGGACGGTGATCCTACTCGTGTGGCCGGCCCGCGCTCTATCCATCGATGCCGGCCGCTCGTATAGTAGTGCGGCCAGAGTATCCGGCCTTTGAACGTTCGCGTGCCGACGGGGGCCGGCACGTACGTCTCCACGGGGAGCATATGAGCGATGCCACGTCGTCGTCGCCGATTCGCCTTCACGGCTACGAGATCGAGCGCGAGCTCGGCCATGGCGGTATGGCGACTGTGTACCTGGCCCGCGACAGTCGCCACGACCGCGTCGTCGCGGTCAAGGTCATCAAGCCCGACCTGAGCCACGCGTTCGGCATCGAGCGCTTTCAGCGCGAGATCGCGATCACCGCGAAACTCGCGCACCCGAACATCCTTCCGCTGCACGATTCCGGCGAAGCCGACGGGCGACTGTATTACGTGACCCCGTACGTGCCCGGCGAGTCGCTGCGGGCGCGATTGGTTCGCGAGCGACAGTTGCCGATACGCGACGCGATCGCGATCGCGCGCGGAATCGCGACTGCGCTCGAGCACGCGCACGCTCACGGAGTCGTGCATCGCGACATCAAGCCGGAGAACGTGCTACTCGCCGACGGACAGCCGATCGTGGCGGACTTCGGCATCGCGAGGGCGCTCGAGGGAGCCGGCGAACAGCTCACCTCCACCGGCGTCAGCATCGGCACGCCGAGCTACATGAGCCCCGAGCAGGCCGCGGGCGAGCACGTCGACGAGCGCGCCGATATCTACAGCCTCGGATGCGTGCTCTACGAGATGCTCGCCGGCGAGCCGCCGTTCACGGGACCGACGACGCAGGCAATCGTCGCCAAGAAGATGGCGAGCGCCGCGCCCGATGTACGCCAGGCGAGGGACACGGTCGACGAACAGCTCGCCAGCACGATCGCGCGGATGCTCGCTCGCGTCCCCGCCGATCGCGTGCAGACTGCGACCGAGCTGCGGAAGCTGCTCGCCGACGCCGAGCACGCATCGATCGCGAACAGCGGTGTGGTATCGTCGGGACCACGTACTGCGGCACGGCAACGATCGGCGCGCCGCACAACCCTTGTCGCCGCCGCGATTCTCGTGACGGCGGCCGCCGTCGTGTTCGCGGCCCCGTCGTTGCGCCAGCGAGTCACACGACTCCTGTCAGGGCCAGCGAGAATCCACACACTCGCGGTGCTCCCGCTCGCCAACCTGTCGGGCGACATGAGTCAGGACTACCTCGCCGACGGGCTCACGGACGCGCTCATCAACGGACTGTCGGAGATCGGCTCCGTGAACGTCATCTCGCGCACGTCGGTGAACCAGTACAAGATGATGAAGATGAAGAAGTCCCTCCGCGATATCGGGCGAGACCTTCATGCCGACGCCGTGCTCGAGGCATCGGTGCGCCGGGATCGCGACCGCGTGAGGATTTCCGGTCGGCTCGTTCGAGTCGCCGATGAGCATGCGCTCTGGACCCGCACCTACGAGCGACAGATCAGTAACGCGCTCGAGCTCGAGAACGATGTCGCGTCAGACATCGCGGAGGAGATCGGCGCCAAGCTCGTCGACAATCCCGCCGCAAAGGTGGCGAGCGTGAAGCCCGAAGCACAGGAAGCGTACCTCAAGGGCACCTACCTCGCCGGCCAATCACGCTTCAAGGAAGCGATCGCCGAGTTCCAGGTCGCCGTCGAAAAAGACCCGAATCACTCCGCCGCGTACGCCGCACTCGCGCGGGCCTGGTATTTCCGCGCGTTCTTCGGCGAGGTCGCTCCCGTCGAGGCGTTCAGCCAGATGGAGCGCGCGGCACAGCGGGCGCTCGAGCACGATCCCGGCTCGGCGGAGGCGCACGGCCTCGTGGCGCTCGTGAACGTCCACTACCGGTGGGATTGGGTCGCCGCGAAAAAGGAGTTCGAGCGGGCGCTCGCGCTCGCTCCGAGCAATGCACAAGTGCACCACGACTACGCGCACTTCCTGCTCGCCGTCGGTCGCAGCCGGGAGTCCGCGGCCGAGACCGAGCGCGCGCGCGAGCTCGACCCCGCGAACCCGATGCTCACCACCTGCACGGGCTGGCACAACCTGTTCGACAAACAGTTCGACACGTCATTGGCTCGCGCCAACGAGTCGCAGATGATGATGCCGAACTTCTGGGCCCAGATCGTGACCGGCTGGGCACTTCTCGGCAAGAGCCAGAACGACAACGCCGTCGCCGCGATGCGGAAGGCAGCGGCCCTGTCCGACAGTTTGCCTTTCGCCGAGGCAGCCCTGGCGAATGCGCTCGCGAAGGCGGGCAAGAAGCAGGAGGCTCAGCAGATCCTCGACGGTCTCCTCAAGAAGGCGCTCAGCGGCTACGTCTCGGCGTACGACATCGCGATCGTGTACGCGGGTCTCGGCGACAACGACCAGGCGATCAGCTGGCTCCAGAAAGCCATTAACGAACGCTCGATGTTCGTGGTTCACATGACGTGGGATGCACGCCTCGATGGCCTTCGCACCGACCCGAGGTTCAGTGGCCTCGTGAAGCAGCTCGGCGCGCCGACTACTCCGATGCCGAGCACCCCGGTGACCTGACGCGAGGGTTCGGACCGGTTATTCTCCACGGGTGGTCATCGGACATTTCGCACTGGCGTTCGCCGCCAAGCGCGCGGCGCCACGCACGTCGCTGGCGGTCAACTTCGTCGCCGCGCAACTCGCGGACCTGCTCTGGCCCGCGTTCCTGCTGCTAGGCTGGGAGCAGGTGCGGATCGCGCCGAGCGGCAATCCGTTTCTCACGCTGCAATTTCTGAGATACCCGTGGTCCCACAGCCTCGAGATGGACGTGCTGTGGGCAGCTGCCTTCGGTATCGTCTACTATGCGATCACGGGCTACACGCGCGGCGCCGCGATCGTACCACTTCTCGTGATCAGCCACTGGGTGCTCGACCTGATCACGCACCGTCCCGACCTGCCGCTCTCGCCGACCGGAATGGCGCGCGCGGGACTCGGCCTGTGGAACTATCCGGCCGCGACGATCGTGGTCGAGTGTGCGCTGTTCGCCGCGGGCGTGGCGATCTACTCACGCGTCACGCGGCCGCGTGACGCGGTTGGGAAGTATGCGTTCTGGGGATTGGTGGCATTCTTGCTCGCGCTCTACGCCGCGAGCATCATCGCCCCGCCGCCACAGAACGTGAAGGCGCTCGCTGCTGGAGCGCTCATCGGCTGGCCGCTGACGCTGTTTCCGTGGTGGGTCGATCGGCACAGAGCGTCGTAGCCACAGCCTCGCTGCCGAGCGTACGCATCTTCATCGCGCCGTGGGCCCGGTCCGCGCGCGACGAACGGCGATGGTGTAGACGACGACATTCAACACCAGCACGGCGATCCCGAGGACGAGCTGGATTCGCCGCGTGAGCCCCGATGGATAGATCGTGGCGGTGATGTAGTGGTCGATGAAGCCACCCGAGTATCCCGCCTCGCCGCCTCGGCGACGCAGCGAGTTCTCGAGCGGCGTGAGCGGACAGATGAATCCAAGGAACTCGATGACCGCGCCGTAGATCGCGACCGGCACGTGCACCCACGCCGCGCGCGGCCAGCGAATCGCCAGCAGGCCGCCGCCCACGACGAACAGCACGAACACGAAGTGGCTGATGAGGACCAGATCGGCGACAGTGCGATACCACATCGTCGTTCGCCTGACTCCGTCAATCGCTGCGCAGCGTCAGCATTGGATCGATTCGCGTCGACGCGCGGGCGGGAAGGTAGGACGCGAGCACGGCCGCGGCCAGCATGACGCACGGCACCTCGACCAGTGTCGGCAGGTCGGTTGGACTGACGTCGAACAGCAGCGCGCTGACGTACCGGCTCGACAGCACGCCGATCAGCGTTCCCAGGGCGGCTCCAATTCCGGCGAGCCTGAGCCCGCGCGCCAGCACCATCCGCCGAACCGACGCGCCCGTCGCGCCGAGTGCGATGCGAATGCCGATCTCGCGCGTGCGCTGGCGGACCATCGTCGCGATGACGGCAAAGAGTCCGATCGTCGCGAGCGTGAGCGTGGACACGGCGAACACCGAGAGCAGGAGCGCGTTGAGTCGTGGCTGTGCGCGAGGCTCGTCGAGCAACGCATCGAACGGTGCCGCGGTGGCGATCGTGAGTCGTGGGTCGACGTCGCTGACGACGCGGCGCAGCGTGGCCACGACATCCGCCGGCTCACCGCTCGTGCGAACCAGCAACGTGGTCGCCACGATCGGAAAGAACGACTGGCGGTTCGGGATGTAGACCGTCGGCACAGCGCTAATCAGCTCCCGGTATCGCGTTTCGGGCACGACACCCACGACAGTGAACGACTTTCCCGCGCCCTCGAGGCGCTGCCCCAGCGGGTTCGCCGAGCCCCAATAGTGCCGCGCGACCGATTGGCCGACGACGAGCACCGGTGCGGCGCCTTCGCGGTCGTCCGGAGAAAGCGCGCGTCCCGCCAGAACCGGAATTCGCATTGCCGCGAAGTAATTGGGCGCGACGACCTCCAGGTCGAGCATGGGGTTCTCGTTCCGCTGCTTCGTCGATTGCGCTGGCGCAACGAGCCGGCTGCTCACTCCGCCGGCTCTGCCCGCGTACGGCGGCGTGAACACCGGCGACACGGCTTCGATTCCCGGAGTGGATTGCAGCCGCTGCACGACCGCATCGATCAGCGCACGCGCCGTCTCTTCACCGACGGATTGATCGTGTCGCAACGCCAGCTCGGCGACCAGCAGGCGCTGCGGATCGAATCCGAGATCCACCCGTTGGAGCTTGACGAGACTCTTGGTCATGAGCCCCGCCGCCAGCAGCACGATCACGGCCAGTGCGACTTGCCCGGCCACGAGAGCTTCCGTTGCCGCTCGCATGCCGCGCGTCCCACTGCTCCGGGTTCCGGCATGCAGAACTTCCCGAGCGTTCACGCGAGACGCCACAACGCTCGGCGAGACGCCGAACACCAGCATCGAGACGATCGTCATCCCGACCGCGGCGACGAACACCCGGCTATTGATCGCGATCTCGTCGAGCCGGGGAAGCGTCGTTGGGGCCAACGCCACCAATGCGCGGACGATCGCGATGGCGACGACGAGGCCCACGACACCGCCGGCGATGGCGAGCAGTCCGCTCTCAGCGAGCAGCTCGCCGCTGATCCGCGCGCGCGACGCCCCGAGCGCCGAGCGGACCACCGTCTCCCTCACGCGGCCGAGTGCGCGCACGAGCAGCAGATTCGCGACGTTGACGCACGCAACGAGCAGGAGGAGCGCGGCCGCCGCGCCAACGACGAGCAATGCCGGCCCCGTGTCGCCCAGAATGAGATCGGGCAGAGTGGTCACGACGCCGCGCAGCTCGATGCGCCCGACCGAGGCGACGAAGCGCGTGAGATAGTTCGTGAGCTCGGTGCGCGCGCTCGCCGCGGACGCACCCGGTTTCAGGCGAGCCACGAGATCCAGCGCGGGATACGCGAGATGCAACGAGTCACCTGTCCCGCTGCTCGACGCGACGAGCGGCGCCCAGATGTCGACGCCGTTGGGGTAGTCGAGTCCTTGCGGCATCACGCCGACGACCGTGTAGGTGCGCCCGTTCTCGACCATCGTGATGCGTCGCCCGACGATGCTCGCGTCGCCGTTGAAGCGGCCGCGCCACGCGCGATGACTGAGGACGACGACGGGCGCGGCCCCGGCCACATCGTCCTCCGGCCGTAACGCCCGCCCGACGACCGCCCGACTGCCAAGTACGTCGAAGAAGTTGCCGGTCACGAGCGCGCGGCGAAGACGGTAGGCGCCGCCCTCCTCCTGAATCGTTTCGGGGAAGGCGCCCTCGTACCCGAAGAACGCCGTGCGCTCGAGTGTCGTCGACCGTCTGGAGAGGTCGCGCGCCTCGTCGTAGCTCAGGGGATAGTTGGCGAACTGTCCATCGCGAGTGGCGCCCCACAACGCAACGATGCGGTCCTGGTCGCGCACCGGCAGGCGTCGAATCCACAGCGCGTCGGCGACGGTGAATACCGCCGTCGACAGCCCGATGCCGAGGGCGAGCGTGAGCGACGCCGTCAGCGCGAAGCCGGGGCTTCGCACGAGCCTCCGGATCGCGGCACGAATCGTCTCAGCGAGCGAGATCATTCACTCCCCTCGTTTCCTCGTGGACCTCGCGCAGCACACTAGCAATGAACGGCCCCTTTGCGCTCGCGTAACGCTCCACGTCGTCGGGGAACATCCCGGCCAGCTCGCGCTTGAGCGCCGCGTACTGTTGGCGAAGCGATGCGTCCGCCCGCAGCGCGTCGCGGAACGCGAGCTGTCTGCGCCAGAACGCGCTCGACCAGCTCACCATGTGCACGTGGTGCGACCGCGGCGATCCCCGGCGGAAATAGTTTCGGCCAGGAATCCCGAACGCGCCCTTGTGTTCGTAGCCGACCTGCCGCAGGGCCGCGACATACTCCGCGCGATTCGCGCGCGGCGGAACGCCAGCGAGAATGTCGATGATCGGCTTGGCATCGAGCCCGGGCACAGCGGTGCTGCCGATGTGCTCGAGCTTGACCGGCAAGCCGCGGCAAGCGTCGAGGATGCGACCTTCCTCGGCGGCGTACTCGGCGGGCCACTGGGCATCGTACGGAGCGATGTAGATGGGCATCCTTTCAGAAACGAAAAAGCGAAAAAGGGTCAGAGTCGAATTATCGAAAAACCGCAAAAAGGGTCAGAGTCGAATTACGGCACCCATCAAGGTTAGAGTCGATTCACGGCTTTGAAATCGACCCTGGCCCTAATGACCCCTAATTCGACTCTGACCCTAATTAATTCGACTCTGACCCTAATTAGCGCTATTCGCGCTGATTACCGCGGATCGACTTTCCGGCCCGCGTTCAGGTTGTCCCAGTTGAGCAAGGTGTTGTAGACCATGAAGTAGTTCCCCACGGTCTCGCCGCGGTACACGGGGTTGTTGGCGAACAGGACGACGTGCCCCTTCTCCAGTGGCGAGTCGACGACGACCGGACGTTGCGCCAGATCCTGCCCGCCGTCCATGAGCCCCGACACGAACAGATCACGCTGATCGGCGTATCGAAGCGCCACGCGCGGCCGCTGGTCGGGCGGAATGATGTTGAGCGGGTTGCGGAATGCGTCGTCGGTGAGCGGCGCGGCCGACCACGGTGTTCCCTGCGGACGCGGCGGCGCGACGTACTGGCCTTCCTGCATCGATGCCGGCCGGCCCTGCGGAGCATCGGCATCGTCGGGCGTGCCACGACCCGTCGCACGCGCCGCACCGCCGCCCGCCCCGCCGCGTCCGCCGCCACCGGCGCCGAATCCGCCACCGGCCCCGCCACGTCCGCCGCCGCCGCGCGTGTTGCTCACGGTCAGCCACTGGCCGGTCTTGGTGAACACGGCCAGGTTGTCCGGCACGCCATACACGATCGGACTCGCGTCATCCACGATCTTGGCGCGAAGCAGCGTCCCGTCCACCTCGAGCCGGCGCGCCGTGCTCGAAGACACGCCGTTCGTCAGCCCGTAGTCGATCGCGAACTCCGCGGTGTTGGTGCTCGTCACGAGCACCCCACCGGCCTTCACGAAACTCGCAAGATGGTCGAGCCCCGCCCAGCCGAGTCCGGGGCGAACATCGTCAGTCTGCGCCCAGGTCCCGATGTTCGGCGTTTCCGCCGTGCTCTTCCACGGCATCGGGTTCCGCCACATCGGCATTCCCTCGATGATCGATTGGCCGTTACCGCCGGCCGGTGGGAAGATGATCACGTCGTACTTGGCGTTCAGGTTCGCGCTGGCCGCGACATCTTGCACGCTGATGTAGTCGTACGGCACCTCGTTGAAGTCGAACGCCTGGCGCAACCATCCCTCGGTCTGCGTACCGGTCCAGGTGTGCAGAACCGCCACGCGCGCCGCGCGACCAGGGTGCGTCTTGACCCTGGGCGCGCTCGCCACGGCGGCGACTTTCACACCCAGCGACTTCGCCACGGCATCGAGTGCCGACTGCGACACACCGCTCACGATGAACGAACCGCGGTTGTAGTGCTGCCCGTTCGCATCGAACGGCTCTTCGGCGATCTGGAAGTTCCCGTCCTTGAGCTTGTAGCGGAGCGTGATGAGCGCGTTGTCGCCGTTGTGGTTGATCAGGAACGTGCTCCCTGCCCCACTCACGCCGCCCGGCGGCGTGATGGCGCCCGTCACCTTCTCGCTCGGTACGTCGAGCACCTTGGCGTCGGTGACGCGGAGGCATTGCACCGCGAAACCTTCGGGGAAAGTCCAGCCAGTGTCGTCGTACGGGTTCTTCTGCGGATCGTTGGGGCTCCAGTACTGATAGTCGAGGATCGCGTCGGCAATGCGCGAATAGGGTTGGTCCATGCGGATGATGTAGCTCCCCGCCGGAAACTCACGCGTGCCGCCGCGCGGATCGCCCGCCTGCTGCGCGCTGACATCGCCCTGCGCGGCGCCTTGCGCCCCGCCCTGCGCCCCGGCTTGCCCGGCCGCACCGCGACCGCCGCGCCCCACCGCGACCGTGCGCTTGACTGGGATCGTCACGGTGAACGGCTGCGTGGCGCGGGTGATCTCCACGCGCTGGCGCTGCAGTACGCGCAGCAACTCGGCCTGTGCGCCCGGCCGAGGATCGTTGCCACTCAACACGTACGCCGCCGGCCCTTCCGTCTTCGGCTTGACAATCGACCGCTTGCTCTTCTCGTAGAAATTGCGCAGCAGCTGCACACGATTGTTCGCGACATAGGCGAGGGAGACGAGGATGCCCGTCTGCTCGTAGTTGTTGTTGTCGCGGAGATCCCACTTCACGTGCGCGAGCGGCGGATTCTGGCGATACCACGTTCGCTCTGTCTCGTTGGGCGAGAGCGTGCGCTCGACGACTTCCGGCGTACCGCCGTTTCCGAACGTCTCGTACAGTCGGCTGATGCCGTTGTGCGTCGCGGCGATGAACATCAAGTAGCCTGGCGACCAGGTGTCGAACGTGCCGTGCGCGAACACGCCCGGCATGCCGAAGCGCGTCATCTCCTGGACGTTGTTCCAGCCGATCAACTGCCACTCGTTCGTGACGAGCGGGTCGAGCCACGCGTTGTACGGGCCGTCGCCCACGGTGTTGTCGTAGAGGAAGGATCCCGACTCGTGCAGATCGTGCAGGATCTGCGCTTTAAAGTCGACGTACGTGTTGAGGACGTTCTGCGTGAGCTTGAGCGTGGCCCCCATCGCGTCGCGGTTGTTGTCGTGCGCCACGTAGTGGCCCCAGTAGATGAGGCTCGGCACGACGTCGTTGGGGTGCTTGAGGTGGTAGTTGACGAGGTCGGCCTCGCGATCACGTCCGTCGACCTCGACGATCGGCGTGATGAGCGTGATGACGTGATCGCGGATGTTGCGGACGTACGGGCTCTCGTCCACGGCCAGGCGGTAGGCGAGCTCCATCAGCGCCGTCGGCGCGCCCGACTCGGTCGAGTGTATCGTGCCGGTGATGTAATAAACTGGCGCCGCGGTCGTGGCGATGCGGTCCGCCTCGGCGTCGTTCATTCCGATCGTACGCGGATCGGCAAGCTTTGCCAGGTTCGCCTTGTTGGCCTCGAGCTTTGCCATGAGCTGATCGGAGGCGACCGCCACCGCGATCATCTCGCGGCCTTCTTCGGTCTGCCCGATCGAGTACACCTTCACGCGCGGTGTCGACTTGGCCAGGAGCCGCATGTACTCGTAGACCTCTTTCGAGTGCGGCAAGTTGTTGGGGTTTCCGGCGATGTCGCCAAGGACCGCCATGGGCGTCGGCACGCCTTTGGCCGCCGGCATGTAGTCGACGAGCGGAGAAAGGAAAAATGGCTCGGTCGTGTACTCCTTGATCTTTTTGGTATATGCCTCGTCGATTGCCTGGCCGGGGTTTCTACCGGGCTTGGCGTTTGCAGGATCCTGCTGAGCTCGAATGATGCGCGCGCCGGACACCGATGCCAGGAGTGCAGTCAGCGCGGCAAGCGCAATGGAAGCGAAGCGTGAGGGGGGGGCGGGTGAGCGCCGCATGACGGGACCTCGTCGGAGGAGGCTGACTCGACAGACGCGTCGAATCGCGGGACATTCAACATCGCCTAAACTGGCCGATGACGCTGTGGGATGCCAGTTATGGTTACGCGCAGGACCAACTCATCGCTGAGGAGGACCACCTATGTGGCAGGACTTCAAAGCGTTCATCATGCGCGGTAACGTGATGGATCTGGCCGTCGCAGTCGTGATCGGCGCCGCGTTCGGAGCGATCGTCAAGTCGCTCGTCGACGACATCATCATGCCGCCGATTGGACTGGCGCTCGGGCACATCGATTTCTCGAACCTGTTCGTGCTGCTCAAGGCGGGCGACAAGGCGCCGCCACCGTACACCACGGTCGCCCAGGCGCACGACGCGGGCGCCGTCACGCTCAACTACGGCGCGTTCATCAACACGATCATCGCGTTCCTGATCGTCGCGCTCGCCGTGTTCGTCATCGTGCGAATGGTGAGCAAGCTGTACTCCAAACCGGCACCGGCAGCGCCGAACACGAAGCCGTGCCCGCGCTGCACGCTGCCGATTCCGCTCGCTGCCACGCGCTGCCCCAATTGCACGGCGGACGTCGCCGCCTGACTCAGGGCACCGCTGGACGCAAGGTCTCGGTGATCGCCGGGACCTTGCCGTCCATGCTCTTGTTGAATGCCGCGACGTCGTTGTCGACGATCGCCTTGTAGGCGTCCTTGGCCTCGGCGAGCTGCTTCTCGAGATCGGCCAACCACGCCAGCGCCGCGTCCGTCGGTGGATAGTCGGCGCCGCCCGCCACGTCGCCCGCTCCGCTGTTCACGACCCCGTTCAGCCAGATGAGCGACATATAGATCCTGTACGGCTCGACGTAGTACTTGTCGTCGCTGTTCATGTCGCTACGCGACAGGAGCCGGAGCTCGACGTCCATCATCTTCTTGTCGAGATCGGAGAGCGCGCGCTCGACGTCCGGTCTTTCGGCGTTGGCTTTCATCTGATCGGCGACCTGCTTCCGCATCGTCTCGAGCCGGTTCACCATGTCCGCCGCCGCGGTCATCGCGTTGCGCACGCGGATCTGCGCCGCCGTCGAGGCGATCAGGTCGGCGTCGCTCGTCTTGATCTCGGGGTCGCGAATGATCGTGAGCGGCTGCGTCTCGGTCTTACCGTTCACCGTCAGACGAACCGAGTACTTGCCAGGGAGCGCGATCGGCCCCGACGTCTGCGCGCCCTGAATGCCCCAGTGCGTCACCGGGCGAGTCGGACGATTCCGGAACCGTGTCTCTTCGAAGATGTGCGGATTGTCGGGGGCGACGGTGCGCATGGCCACGGTGTGCGGCGGATCGTAGCGCAGATCCCACACGGCGCGATTGTAGCCGGCGCGCGTCGGCACCTGGAGCGTGCGAACCACCGCGCTCGCCGAGTCGAGGATCTCGACACGAACCGGTCGCGGTGTGGCGGTCTTGAGCGAAAAGGTGATGTCGGCGCGCCCGCTGCGTGACTGCCGGTATCCCGGATGCGGCGGATAGAGCACGACGTCGGCATCCGCGATCTGACCTTGCCGCTCGAGCGGCGCGATGTCGCGCAGCACGAAGATGCCTCGGCCGTACGTCGATACCACAACGTCGTGCCACAGCTTGGGCACGACGATCCACGAGACGGCGGAGTGCGGAAGGCCTTCGTCGAACTCCGTCCAGTGCGACCCATCGTCGAGCGAGTAGTAGAAGCCATGACCGGTGCCGGCGAACAGCATTCCCTGCCTGTTCGGGTTCTCCGCCACCGCCATGACGTAGTCGAGCGGATGCGTCGCCGGCAGATCGCCGGTGACGTTCTTCCACGTCTGACCGTAATTCGTCGTCTTGAACACGTACGGCTTGCGATTGTCCATCATGTGGAAGTCGACGGCGACGTACGCCGTGGCCGGATCGAAGTGCGAGGGCTCGATCTTGCGAACCGTGCCCCACGTCGGCAGGCCGGCGGCATTGAGATTCGACGTGACGTCGGTCCAGTTGCCGCCGCCGTCCCTGGTGTACCACACCTTGCCGTCGTTCGTGCCGGCCCAGATCAGCCCTTGCTGTACGTCCGAAGGCGCGATGGCGAACACCAGCTCCCCGTAGAACTGGCCGAGGTTGTCCTCGACGATGCCGCCCGACGAGACGATGCGCGACGAATCCCGCGTGGACAGATCGGGGCTGATGACGCTCCAACTCTGGCCGCCATTAGAGGTCTTGAATACGACCTGGCAGCCGTAGTACACGGTATTGTGATCGAACGGATCGATCGCGAGCGGTGGCGTCCAGTGGCACCGGTATTTGAGCTTGTTGGGCGGCGAGTCGAGCGTGTGGATCCACGGGCTGACCGATCGCGCGCGTTTCTGCCGGTGGTCGTAGCGCGTGACCTCGTTCCCGTAGCAGCTCGCCCACACGATGTTGGGATCGGTCAGATCGGGGAGCGTGAATCCCGACTCGCAGCCGCCGAGTCCGTGATCCCACGTCGACGTTCCGCCAAAGCCTCCGCCACCACCGCGTCCGCCCGTCGAATCGGCGTTCGTTGTGTCGGGCCGCGGACCGCCACGCCCGACGTCTCCACCGCCGCCCCGCGCCGCGACTCTCGCGCCGCTCGTGTCGCCGCGCACGGTTGGCGCTCCGCGTCCGCCGGCCCCTGCCCTTCCGCCACGCCCTGCCGTTGAATCGGCGGCGCCACGTCCGCCGCCGCGTCCTCGGCCCGCGCCGGCCGCGATCCCGCGCGTCGCCGTCGTCGCCTCGGGCGCCGTACTCGGACCGCGCATCGTGCCGTTGTCCTGCCGGTTGCCGTACACCCAGTACGGAATCTGGTTGTCGACCGCGACGTGATACATCTGCGCGATCGGCAGCACGATCGTCTGGAAGCTCTTGCCATGGTCGTGCGTGATCCGCGCACCGAGATCGTTCGTGAGCCCGAAGTGGTTCGGGTTTTTGGGATCGATCCAGATGTCGTGGTTGTCGCCGCCCCACGGCACGTCGGCGAACGTCTTGCCGCCGTCCTTCGATTGGAAGAAGCTCGAGTTGGCGACGAGAATCTCGTCGGCGTTGCCGCTCGAGACGGCGAGATGGATGTAGTAACCGGCGCGCCCGATCAGCGCGCGCTGGTAATTCACGACGTTCCATGATTTGCCCGCGTCGTCGGAGCGCCAGACCGAGCCCTGGTCCGCCGTCTGGATGAGCGCGTAGACGCGCCGCGAGTTGGTGGGCGCCACGGCGACGTCGGTCTTGCCGAGCGGCGGCTTGGGGAGGCCTGTGTGTTCGACCTTGCTCCACGTGGTCCCGCCGTCGCGCGTGACGTAGATGCCGCTGCCCGGGCCGCCGCTGAACATCGCCCACGTGTGGAGCACCACCTGCCACGTTCCGGCGAACAGGACGTTCGGATTCTTCGCGTCCATCGTCAGCCCGGAACAGCCGGTGTTCTCGTCGACGAACAGCGCCTGGGTCCACGTCTTGCCGCCGTCGGTCGTCCGGAACACGCCGCGCTCGCGCTGCGGCCCCGTCGCGCGCCCCAGGGCGCAGACGAACACGATGTTCGGGTTCGTCGGGTGGATGAGGATTCTCTGAATGCGGCCGGTTTCGCGCAGGCCCATGTTCGTCCACGTCGTCCCGGAGTCGGTCGACTTGTAGACGCCGTCGCCCATCAGGTCCGCGTCGCGAATCGCCCATGCCTCGCCCGTGCCCGCCCACACCGTCGACGCCTTGGACGGCGCGACGGCGAGCGCGCCGATCGCCTGGACCTTCACCGAGTCGAACACCGGACGGAACGTCGCGCCGCTATCGACCGACTTCCAAATTCCGCCCGAGGCCGCGCCGACGTACCACACGCGGAGATCACCCGGAACGCCCGTGATCGACGCGATGCGTCCTCCCTCCGCCGGGCCAAGCATCTGAAAGCGGAACGGATCGGGCTGCGGAGCACGCGCCGCCTGACTCGGCGCCGCGCCGCGCTGTTGCGCGATGGCGGCGTCGGGGAGCTGACACAGTACGGCGAGCGTGACAAGCGGCGCGACGAGGCGGGACGTGGACGCACGGCGCATCGATCGATTCTCCGGATCAGTTGGGAGGGAACCGAACAGATTGTATACGATGTGGGTCGCGCGGGACAGTGGGGTGCCCGGTACCTATATTCCGCGCAATGCTCCTCCCCATACTCGCCGGCCTGCAGCTCGCGGCCGCGCAGCCGCGCGTCTACAGCGGGCGCGAGGGCCAGGTCTCCGTACAGATACCACGCATCGAGAGCGACGTCACCGTCGACGGAAAGCTCGACGACGCGCCGTGGCGCGAGGCGGCGCTGCTCACCGGGTTCTCGCTCTACCAACCGGTCGACTCGCGCCCGTCGCCGGACTCGACGGAAGTCCTCGTCTGGTACTCGTCGAGCGCGATCTTCTTCGGCATCCGCGCCTTCGAGCCGCACGCGCGCGTGTCGGCGACGCTCGCCGACCGCGACCGCGTTGCTGCTGACGACAATGTCGAGATCCATCTCGACACGTTCAACGAACGCAATCGCGCGTTCGTGTTCATCGTCAACCCATTCGGCGTGCAGGCCGACGGGACGAAGAACGAAGCGGGCGGCTTCATTCCCGGCTCGAACGTGATGCCCGGCCAGAACGACTTGAGCGCCGACTTCGTGTGGCAGTCGAAGGGCCGCGTCACGGACGATGGGTACGAGGTGGAAGTGCGCATTCCGTTCAGCAGTCTTCGCTACGGCGCTGGAACCACCTGGGGCCTGCAGATCGAGCGGCACGCGCAGCACAACGGTTACGACGAGACATGGACGCAGGCCAAACGCGCCTCGGCATCGTTCATCGGGCAGGCGGGCACGCTCGTGGGGCTCACCGGCATGCGCCACGGGCAGATCGTCGAGCTCAATCCGGAGCTCACCAATACCGTGAACGGGACGCCCTGCTGCCAGACGCCGCAGACCGAATGGAAGTACGACGCCAATCCGCAGCTCGGCGGAAACGTGCGCTGGACACTCGGCAGCGACTTTGTGGCGAACGGCACGGTGAAGCCCGACTTCTCGCAGGTCGAAGCGGATGCCACGCAGATCGCGGCCGACGAGCGATTCGCGCTGTTCTACGCCGAGAAGCGGCCGTTCTTCGTGGAAGGCATCGACCAGTTCAACGTACCGAACACGCTCGTGTACACGCGTACCATCGTACGGCCCGAGGCCGCGGCCAAGTTGACCGGCAAGCTCGGTCGCGCCGACGTGGCGCTGCTGTCCGCGGTCGATCAAGCCGGGGCGAGCACCGCGGGTAAGCACCCTATGGTCGACATTCTGCGGGTGCGCCAGAATTTCGGCGAACAGTCGCTGGCCGGCCTTGTATACAGCGACCGCGTGAGCGGCGCGAGAGAAAACCGGGTCTTTGGCGGCGACACGCACATCGTGTTCGGCGGGATGTACTTCGCGCAATTCCAGGCCGTCGAAGGGATCACGCGCAGCAACGGCGCGACGCAGTCGGGACCGTTGTGGGAGGCCGTGCTCGATCGGACCGGCCGCAGCTTCGGATTCCACTACAGCGTGATCGGGATCCATCCCGACTTCCGGGCAGACAACGGCTTCGTGCCGCGCACCGGATACGTCCAGCCGAATATTTCGAATCGCTTCACGTGGTACGGCAAGTCGGGCGCGGCGCTCGAGCGATTCAACGTGTTTCTCTCGTTGAACCCGTTGTGGCAGTACCGCGATTTCTTCGATTACAAGAGCCTGCTCGAGGATCGCGCGTCGGCGATGATGCAGTTCACGCTGCGCGGCGGTTGGAACGTCAATGCGTCTCCGCGCATCTCGAGCTATGCATTCGATCCAGCCAATTACGCCGGCTTGTACTCGCCCGCCATCGGCGGTGCGGCGCCGGCGCCGTTTAGGCCGTCCGACCGCATCACGAGCGCGGCGAGCAGCGTGAGCCTGTCGACGCCGCAGTTTCCGCGGTGGGCGGCCTCGATCGGCACGACACTCGGCACCGACGTGGACTTTCTCGAGACGTCGCGCGCGCGGCGCGTGGACTACAACGCGTCGCTCGACCTGCGGCCGAGCGATCGTCTCCGGGCGAGTCTCACGTACGTGAGCTCGCAGTTGACGCGACGGAGCGACGGCGAGCGGACCTCCTTCCAGCGAATCCCGCGGCTCAAGCTGGAATACCAGCTCGCCCGGCCGATCTTCGTACGCGTGGTCTCGCAATACGCGGCGACGCGGCGCGAGCCACTGCGCGATCCGCGCACGGGGCAGATCCTGCTGGTGAGCCGCGGCGACTCTCTCGTTCCGTCGAGCGTGGCGGCGTCGAATTCGCTGCGCACCGACTGGCTCTTTTCCTATCGGCCAGCGCCTGGCACCGTGTTCTTTCTCGGGTACGGTGGGACGCTGACCGAGGCCGACCCGCTGGCGTTCCAGAGCCTGCGCCGAACCAGCGACGCGTTCTTCGTGAAGGCGAGTTACGCGTTTCGAGTGGCGGGGTTCTAAGCGATAAAAAGATTAAAAAGGGTCAGAGTCGAATTAGCGACAGAACCCGGACATCGGGGGTCAGACTCGAGTTAGCGGGACGCCCGGAGGGCCAACCGGTAAAAAGGGTCAGAGTCGAAATTCCGGAAACGGTAATTCGACTCTGACCCTTTTTCGTGCGCCTTCGTGCCCTGCGCACGGAGCCGCGGCTCACCCCGTGCCCGCGACCTGCTCGATCTTACAAACGATTTTCGACCGTTGGCGAATTGTTCTGACGTGCCGCTCGCGAGATCTACTCGCCGACGCCGACGAGCTCCTCGCTCCACGACTCGGCCTCGCTCTCCTCATCGGCCTTGGCCGGCCGCTCCTCGTGGTACCACGCTTCGTGCAGCGAATACACGTGACAGTGGAGGCACTGCGTGGTCTGCCATCGCTTCCCGCAGCCGGGGCAGCGCCCGCCCGTATCGAACGTGTTCCAGACCGTGCCGCATGACGGCACGCACTGCCATCGGTCGTCGGCGTGCGGCTTCCACTCGCACCTGGGACAGTAGATTCGCGTCGCCATGCTCGTGCGCTCGATAAGAGTTCGCTGATGCCGGTCGCCCGGTCTCAATGCCGGTGAACGACGGCCAGCCACAAAAGCTCGCCACCCAGGATCAGCGCACCGATCGTGATGAACAGCGCGAATCGGCCAAGCGTGCGACGCGACGGCTTCCACTCGAGCGAATTGGTCACTTGCGAGCCCTCGCGGCCGCGTCAGGCCTCGGTGTGTGCTTCTCCCGATGCGACTTTCTCAGCGAGACCGCCAAAGGTCAAGACCCAGCGAAACGCGCGGTGCATCCCCGACGCCGCTCCGCTCAAGAGCTCGGTTCCGGCGAGGCGCGCAAGCTTGTCGAGCACGCGCACGAGAACGAGGATGAACCCCACAACGGCGAGCGCGACTACCCAGAGTGGGAACACGATGACGAACACCACCAGGATCACCGGCAGCAGGAGGATCGGCGCAATCGGTAGCAGTCCCATTCCCAGTGTCATCGTCGGTCCTCTTTCTGGTCGCGATCAGTGTCCGTGACGAAATATAATGTCTCCCATTGAACTTTGGGCCTTCTTTGCCCAGAACTGGTAGCTTCTTGGCCCGACCTGCCTTCCCCGCGAGTCAATGAGACTTCGTCACCTGCTGATCGCAGTCGCCGCCGCGCACACCACTGCCGCGGCGCAAGCGACGCGTCCGCCGTATCGCGACTCGACCCTCGCCGTCGAGTCGCGTGTACACGATCTGCTCGGCAGGATGAGCCTCGAGGAGAAGTTCTGGCAGTTGTTCATGATTCCGGGCGACCTCGACGATCCGGCGAACGACTACTCGCACGGCGTATTCGGCCTCCAAATCTCGACCAGGCTCGACAGCGGCGCGATCGCGCGCGCGCACGCCGAGCGAATCAACTCGATCCAGCGCTTTTTCGCCGAGCGGACCCGGCTCGGCATTCCGATCATCCCGTTCGACGAGGGTGTACACGGGCTCATGCGTCCGGGGGCGACGGTGTTTCCGCAGGCGATCGCCCTCGCCGCCACATGGGATACGTCGCTCGTCGCGCGGGTAGCGACGGCGATCGCGCGCGAGACGCGAAGTCGCGGAATTCGGCAAGTCCTGTCGCCGGTGGTGAATCTGGCGACGGACGTACGTTGGGGACGCGTGGAAGAGACGTACGGCGAAGATCCCGTTCTCTCCGCGGCGATGGGCGTGGCATTCGTGCGAGCGTTCGAGCGCGCCGGTGTGATCGCGACACCCAAGCACTTCGTGGCAAACGTTGGCGAGGGCGGGCGGGACAGCTATCCAATTGACGTGAGCCGTCGACTGCTGGAGGAGATGTATTTCCCTCCGTTCAGAGCCGCGATCGCGAACGGTGGCGCGCGGTCGGTGATGAGCGCGTACAACTCGGTCGACGGCTCGCCCGCGACGCAGAACCGCGCGCTGCTCACTCGTACACTGCGCGACGAGTGGGGCTTCGGCGGATTCGTCATCTCCGACGCGGCGGCGACGGGTGGCGCCACGGTCCTCCATCACACGGAAGCGAGCACCGCGACGGCGACGAAAGACGCGTTTGATGCGGGATTGGACGTCGTCTTTCAGTCGTCCTGGCCGCAGCACAGGCCGTATCTCGATGCGTTTCGTCGTGGATTGATCGACGACTCGGTGATCGATCGATCGGTCGCCCGCGTGCTGCGAGCCAAGTTCCAGCTCGGACTCTTCGAGCATCCGTATGTCGACCCGGACAGCGCTGCCTACGGGAACGGCAGCGCCGAGCATCGCGCGCTCGCGCTCGACGCGGCGCGCGCGTCGATCACGCTGCTCAAGAATGACCGCCGCACGCTGCCACTCACGGCGCGCTCGCCGCGCACGATCGCCGTGATCGGCACGGATGCTTCCGAGGCACGACTGGGCGGCTACAGTGGTCCCGGCGTCGAGAAGGTGTCGATCCTCGACGGTATTCGCGAGAAAGTCGGCAAGGCGAACGTGCGGTTTGCGCCGGGGCCGGGTCGGATCACGCGGGCGTACGTCGTTGTCCCGGCCGAGCAACTGTCACACAGCGACAGCGGAAGGACCGTGCGAGGACTGCACGGCATCTACTTCGACAATAATCGGCTCGACGGCGCGCCGCGTCTCGTGCGGGACGACCCGCGCATCGATTTCGGTTGGACGCTCAACTCGCCCGGGCGCGGCATTCCGTTCGACTGGTACTCGGTGCGATGGACGGGCACGCTCACCGTTCCCGCGTCCGGCGTGAATCGCGTCGGCGTCGAGGCAAACGACGGCTATCGGCTCTATCTCGACGGCAGGTTGCTGATCGACGATTGGCAGAAGCGATCGTACGGCGCGCGTCTGGCGACGGTCGCGCTGACGCCAGGGAGCAGGCACGACATCCGGCTCGAGTACTTCGAGAGCACCGGCAATGCGCGAGTGAAGCTCGTGTGGGACGCCGGCGTGCGGGACGACTGGCGCGTCGCAGTCGCTCGCGCCGTCGACAGTGCGAGGAAGAGCGACGTGGCCGTCGTCGTCGCCGGGATCGAGGAGGGTGAGTTCCGGGACCGTGCGCTGTTGAGTCTTCCGGGACATCAGGAGGAGCTCATCGAGCGTGTCGCGGCGCTCGGCAAGCCGACGATCGTCGTGCTCGTCGGCGGGAGCGCGATCACGATGTCGCGCTGGATGGACCGTGTCGGAGCCATCGTCGATGCGTGGTACCCGGGGGAGCAGGGCGGCCGCGCGGTGGCCGACGTGCTGTTTGGCGACTATGACCCGGCCGGCCGCACGCCAATTACGTGGCCGGTGTCCGAGGGACAACTGCCGCTCTACTACGACCACAAACCGACCGGCCGCGGCGACGACTACGTGGATCTCACGGGCCAGCCGCTCTTTCCCTTCGGCTACGGCTTGAGCTACACGTCATTCGAGTACACGGCGCTTTCGATCGAGCCGGCGCAGATGTCGGCAAGCGACACGGCGACCGTGCGCTGCCGCGTCAAGAACGTCGGCGATCGAGCGGGCGATGAAGTCGTACAGCTGTACGTGCACGACGTCCTGGCATCCGTCGCGCGACCGGTGATGCAGCTGGAGGGCTTCCGCCGCATTCATCTTGCGCCGGGCGAGGAGCGCGAGGTGACGTTCATCTTGTCCCGCGACCAACTTCAGATGCTCGACCGCGACGAGCACTGGGTTGTCGAGCCGGGTGCGTTTCGCGTGCTGGTCGGCGCGTCGTCGAAGGACATTCGCCTGCGCGGCGAGCTAATGGTACGTTGAGCGCTCGAACGCTTAAAAAGGGTCAGAGTCGAAATTCAGTGTCTGCAAGAAGGGTCGTAAAAAGGGTCAGAGTCGAAACTGCGGTCCAGCTCGGATTAGGCAGATCAAAGTCGGTCTCGAATCGCGCCCATCGACGTTGACCCGTCAGACGCGGCATTTCGACTCTGACCCTTTTTATGACTCTGACCCTATTGGGCGCTAATTCGACTCTGACCCTTTTTACGTCTCCCTATTTCCCCGTGTACAGCTCGACCCCAACAGGCTCCGGCGCGGCGACCGAGTCTTCGATCGCGAGCCGCACGCGACGGACGCTTGCCGGCTCGAAGCGCTCGAGTTTCGCGTAACCGATCGTCGTCCCGCGCGCGATTGGTTTCCAGCTGGAGTCGTTGGCGCCGTCGAGCGTGTATCTCGCCACGCGCTGGCCGCGCGCGATGTCTTCGGCGAGGCGCGCGACGTTGATCTCGATAGTGCGTCCGAGGTCGATCTCGAGCACGGCGGTCGTCGCGCTGGTGGCCCGCCACCGACGGCGCGCGTCCGCGGCGAGATCGTGCGCGAAAACCGCCCGCCGATCGCTGAACGCCGACAACGCGCGAACGTCGGAGTCGTGGAGGAGCCCATCGCGGCTCGGCGGAACGTTGAGGAGCAGCTTGCCGTTGCGGCCGACCGACGTGAAGTAGAGGTCGAGCAGGTTGTCCGCCGATCGCGCGCGCGAATCTTCCGCCGGATGGTAGAACCAGCCCGGTCGAATCGATACGTCGACTTCGGCTGGCCGCCACACCGACCCGTGCGGGTCGCCGTGTTGCAGCGCGTCGATGACGCCTGGCCCGCTCGCCCCGGGATACGTCACGATCGACGGATCGACCGTCGACCAATTCGGATCGCCCGCCATGCCACGCTCGTTGCCGCACCAGCGAACGTCCGGGCCCGCGTCCGAAAAGATCACGGCGTTCGGCTGCAGGCGGCGCACCGTGCCCCACACGCGCGGCCAGTCGTACATCTGCTTCTTTCCATTGGGACCTTCCCCATTTGCGCCGTCGAACCACACCTCGGCGATCGGGCCATACCGGGTGAGCAGCTCGGTGAGTTGCTCGACGTACAGATCGTTGTAACGCGGCGAGTCACCGTAGGCCGGGTTGTTCCGATCCCACGGCGAGAGATAGAGCCCCGTCTTCAATCCCTCCACGCGACATGCGTCGCTGAACTCGCGCACCACGTCGCCACGTCCGTCGCGCCATGGGCTCGAAGCGACCGAGTGCGTGGTCGTCTTCGTTGGCCAGAGACAGAACCCGTCGTGGTGTTTCGCCGTGAGCACCAGTGCGCGAAAACCGGCCGTTCGTGCCGCGCGCGCCCACTGTCGCGCGTCGAGCGCGGCGGGCGCGAACGTCGCCGGTGACTCGCGGCCGTCGCCCCACTCGCGGTCGGTGAAAGTGTTCATGCCAAAGTGGAGAAACATCGCCAGCTCGTCGCGCTGCCACGCGAGCTGAGATGGTGACGGCCGCGGATGCGCCGGCTCAATGCCCGGCGCTCCCCCACGAGGCAGCGCGCACGCCGCCAAGCCGCCCGCCGCGATCTGCACGAAGGCTCGCCGGCTGATCTCTCCAGGTCGCTCGCTCACCGGACCATCGCGATGCCGGTGAATCTCGTGCGCGAGCCAAAGCTGTCGACGACGCTGTGGTGGTCGAGATCGATCATCACGATCGCGCTCCCGCCGCTCTGTCCGCGGTTCGGGTCGACGAGCGCGAACGCATATCTTGGGTCGCCGCTCGCCGCCAGCGCGACCGCCGTACCGTGCACGTCACTCACCACGTATGTGCGCGCACGAGCTGTCGCCGTCGCGCGAACCTTGACCACGCCATTCTCGATCCAGAGTGAATCGCGGCCGTTGGTGGCATGCAGCGCGCGCATCGTCGGCGGCATCACCGCGTCACTTTCGCCCGTCAAGTCGACGACGCGATCCACCCACGCGCCGCAGTCGCTCGTTTCGGCGGGAATGCACAGTCGGAATTCGATCACCGACACAGTCTTGCCCACGGGATCGCCGGCGGCAACCTGAATGCGCTGGGCGATCGCGGTGCACGGCGCGACGAATCCGATCGCGCTCGTCATTAGCGCGCGCCATCGACGGATCACATGTACTTCCAGTTGCGCGGCTTGCCGTCCGCCATCCACTCGACGGCCAGTGCCAGGCGACGCTGTCGCGTCGCATCCGTCTTCGCGTCGGTGATCCACTCGACGTACTCTCGCTTGTTGCTCGGAGAGAAACTCTCGAAGGTCCCGAGCGCCTTCTTGTTCTTCTTGAGTGCGGCGAGCAGATCGGTTGGCGGCTCGACCGGCGGCTTCGGCTTGCTGGACGCTTTCGCGACCTTGACACCCTTCTCGTTCAGCGCCTTCGCCTTTCTTACGTAGGCGACGAGCCTCTTCCTTGACGGTAGGTCGTCGACCTTCGTGATCCTGCCGAGTTGGCCCATCGCTTCGTCCGAGCGATCGGCCGCGTCGACGACGAGGGCGTGCTTCCAGAAACCGAACGTGCAGTGCGCCTTGAAGGCGGCCATGCCGCAGAGGATTCCTTTGTACTGGAAGCTCACGTGACTCCACTTGATGGTTTCGTCGACTTCCGGGCAACCCTCGTGCACGACTTCACGGATGAATGTCAGGATGGGTTTGGCGAAATCGGCCGATTTCGCGATGTAAGCGTCGACGCGTTTGTCTCGAGTGCCCATAGGCTCGTGTCGGGAGGCGGGTTGGACGAACGTAGGCGGCCGGAGCGTGGCGGTCAACGCGGCGCAATTAGGGTCAGAGTCGAATTAGGCGATGCCATAATTCGACTCTGACCCTAATTACGACCCCGATTTGCGCTCCGCTTCTTCGAGCGCTCCCGACCGGCTCCACGCGCTACCTTTCGACGATCCTCGACGAATCCTGTGAGATGACGAGACTTCGCCTCCTCCTCGCGCTTGCGCTGCTTGCCCCTGCCCTGCTCGACGCCCAGCGCGCGCCGCGTGTCTTCACGCATGCCGACACGCTCCGAGGCAGCAACGGCCCGGGGCGCGCGTGGTGGGACGTATCGTTCTATGATCTGCACGTCACCGTGAGCCCCGGCGACAGCAGCATTCGCGGCATGAACGCGATCACTTATCGTGTCCTCCAGCCGGCGCGGCGAATGCAAGTCGATCTCCAGGTACCGCTCGTTGTCGACAGCATCGTTCAGGGCGGAAAGCAGCTCACGTTTCGACGCGACAGCAATGCGTTCTTCGTCGCACTGGAGGCCCCACAGCGCACGGGTGCAGTCAACACGGTGAGCGTCTACTACCATGGCAAGCCGCGAGTCGCCAAGCGTCCGCCGTGGGACGGGGGCATCACCTGGCAGCGGGACAGTCTCGGCAACGATTGGATCGCGACCACCGACGAAGGACTCGGTGCCAGCGTCTATTGGCCCAACAAGGACTATCTCGGCGACGAGCCGGACAGCCAACGCATCGCCGTCACGCTGCCGGATTCGCTGGTCGACGTGTCGAACGGCCGTCTACGCAACACGACGCACAATGCCGACGGCACGACGACGTATGAATGGTTCGTGTCGTCGCCGATCAACAACTACAGCGTCGAGATCAACGCCGGCCGTTATGCGCACTTCGCCGACGTATTCTCTGGCGAGCGAGGCGAGCTCACACTCGACTACTGGCCCCTCGCCTATCACACCGACACGGCGCGAGTGCAGTTCAAGCAGGTCAAGCCGATGCTGCAGTGCTTCGAGCACTGGTTCGGACCGTTTCCATGGTACGCGGACGGCTACAAGCTGATCGAGGCGCCACATCTGGGGATGGAGCATCAGAGCGGTGTCGCGTACGGGAACCACTACAAGAACGGTTACAACGGCCGCGACCTCTCGGGCACGGGCTGGGGGATGAAGTGGGACTTCATCATCGTCCACGAGAGCGCGCACGAGTGGTGGGGGAACAACATCACGACGAAGGACGCCGCCGACATGTGGCTCCACGAGAGCTTCGCGAACTACGCCGAAGGGCTGTACGCGGAGTGCCAGGATGGCAAGCAGGCTGGCGCGGCGTACATCATCGGCAGCCGCAAGCTGGTCAAGAACGATGAGCCCATCGTCGGACGCTACGGGGTGAACGCCGACGGGTCGGACGACATGTACTACAAGGGCGGCACAATGCTGCACATGATCCGCCAGCTCGTAAAGGATGACGAGAAGTGGCGCGGCATTCTGCGCGGGATCCAGTCCACGTTCTGGCACAAGACCGTGACCGGCGCGCAGGTCGAGCAGTACATCATTGCGCAGTCGGGCCTGCCGTTGCGTCCGTTCTTCCAGCAGTACTTGCGGACGACGAAGATTCCGGTTCTCGAATACAAAATCGCGGACGGACGGCTGTCCTACCGGTGGAACAACGTGGTTCCGGGGTTCGCGATGCCGGTGCGGGTCGCGGTCGGCGATGCGGCGGAGTACGAGTGGATCACGCCGACGGCGGCGTGGAAGACGATGGACACGCAGGCCGCGACCGCGGCGCAATTGCGGGTCGATCCCGACTTCTACGTCAGCACCAGGAGCGTGACCGCGGCGGGGCCCGACTAGGCCCCGCGCGTCCGCCACTTACCGCAAGGCGCCATACCGTCCTCGGATCAGACGCTGGAATTGGCGACCGACCTGGAAGACTCGACCGTCCTCGAGAATGATGCCGAGGCGATGCTGACCGCGGCCGACCAACTGCCGCACCTTCGCCGCATTCACCGCGATCCCGCGGTGGATCTGCACGATGCCCGCTACCTCGAGCCGCTCGACCACGGCTCCGATCGGCTCGCGAATCTTGAAATCGCCCTGCCGTGTCACGATCCACGTCCCGTTCTTCGCGGCCCGTGCGCAGATGATCTCCTCGCGGAGAAAGACTTGCGTCGATGACCGGTAGCGAATGGCGATCCGTTCTCCATCGAGGACGCAGAGACGCTCGGGCCGCACGGCCGCGGCCGATCCGTTGCCATTGGTCATTGTCACGAGGCCCTAGTCCTCGACGCGCGTCGTCACGATAATGACGCCGCCCGCGCACCGACAGAACATCCCGAACCACGACCTCGCGGCCGTCGGCGTCAGATAGCGCATCTCTTCGACGGCTCCGATCGGAATGAGTCGCAGCGCCTCGAGCCCGCCGACGTAGGAATCTCTGGCGTACACCGAGGCGGAGGCCGGCTCCGCCGATTGCCGCGCCGACGGACTCGCTCGCACCCACTCCGGACGGAGGCGACGCACGGCCTCTTCGAGCGACAGTTCGGTCATCGACGCGAAGTCCTGGCGGACGAGGCGATCGCTCGGCGACTGACGGCCAACAGGCGCCAGCTGTCGCTGTTCGAGCGACAAACTGTGGGATTCGACCGCCGCCGGCGCGCAGCCGGCAGCCGCGCTCAGCGTTGCGACACTCAGCGCTCCGAGCGCAATCTCCGCGGCCAGCCTGGCTCGCGACGCGAGGCGCGCCGGAATGCTTGCGCTCGCACGACGACCGTATCGCTCGCGTCCACTCGCTTCCGCGTCCGGAGCAACGTTCGATGATCCGGGAGTGCGCATCGGAGCCTCCTTGAGCGTGGGACCAGCAGCCGATGTCGTTTGCGCGATCGGCGGCAACCCACCATGTGAAATTCTGCGTCCACGACGGAAACGACCGTCGACGAAGCCATCACGGAGAAGCGAAGTTCGCGGAGGCGCGCTGCCAGGCGCGCCGGCATTCGTTGCTGACCGGCGCAGCTCCAGGGACCACGCGCGCCGAGCAACCGAACGCGCACAGGAGTTTGACACTGCGTGCGCGCTCTTGGTTGTCATTAGACGGCCAGGACGTTCAGCTTTGTCTAAAGCTCCGTTGCGCACGAGTCGCGAGCCGGACGCTGGCGACCGTTCAGACTCCGTCGGAGACCCTTCGCGAGCTTTACAGTCGCGACCGATGCCAGCATCGTTTGGCCATGCGAATCTTCTTCATCATGCTCGGCCTTCTCGTCACGCCGACGCTCCGCGCGCAGCAGCTCGAGTCCCTCTGGTACTCCGTCGACCGCGAGGAGAGCACGCAGAGTTTTCTCGCTCACGCCGCTCACATCTCGATCGTCTCGCCGCAGGTGTTCTCGATCGACACGCTCGGCGTCATCTGGGGGACGGTCGACGCCAGAATAGTGACGGAGGCGCACCGGCGAGGGGTGAAGGTGGTACCGCTGGTGATGAACCCCGGATTCGATCAGCCGACGATTCATCGAATCCTCAACACGCCAGACGTCCGACAGCGCGCCGTCGACAACCTGGTCGCGCTGTGCACGCGGAATCATTTCGACGGACTGCAGTTCGACATCGAGAACGTGAGCGTCGCCGACAAGGACGCGCTCACCGGCTTCATGCGAGAGTCCGCCGCGGCGTTGCACCGCGCAGGCTGCTCGGTCTCGGCCGCCGTCGTGCCGCGGACGTCGGACGACCCGGGGCCGACGAGCTTCCACCGCTGGATCTTCGAGAACTGGCGCGGCGCGTACGACTATAAGGCAATCGCCGAGGCGCTCGATTTCATCTCGTACATGACGTATGCCCAGCACACCGGCGGCACGCCACCCGGCCCCGTTGCCGGGTACACCTGGATGGAGGACGCGCTCCGCTTCGTGCTTTCATTGGGCGTGCCACCCTCCAAGATCTCACTCGGCATTCCATCGTATTCGGATTGGTGGTATCCCTCGTACGATTCACAGGCGGGGTCGCGCATGCGCGGGAACGACATCTCACACGCAACCGCGATGGGGCTCCTCGCACGGAACACTGCGACGCCGGTGTGGGACGATCGCGAAAAGACGGCGTACGCATTCTGGAGCAACGCCGGGGTGAACGAGTTCCTCTGGCTGGAGGATGCGCGCGCGTTCGCGGCCAAGCTCGAGCTCGTGCGGAAGTACAAACTGCGCGGGTATTCGGTGTGGGTGCTGGGGACGGAGGATCCTGGGGTGTGGACGACTCCGAGATGAGGCGTCAGCGGTGAGGCGTGAGTGGTCAGCTTGTCGGTCCGGCTACGGTGCGAGCGAGGCGTGATTTCACCCGGTAGAACGAGACCAGCATCGAGGGATCAGCGTCGAGGCGGCAGGCGTGGGGAAGCCACGCCAGGAGCGGGAACTACCAAACTGCGGGCGCCGCTCCGCTGTTCGGTCGGCTTTCGCACGCCTGACGCCTCGAAGCTTTATGCTCGATGCTGGTCTCGCTGTCGCGGGTGAGACCCTACCTCGGGCGCGCCGCGGCAAGACCAACAACCTCACGCCTCAGCTTCTCGTCTTGTGCCTGAGCACTCGCCCCGGCCGAGCCGTCGTGAACTGTCCGCGATCCACCACCGGGACTCCGTTCACGATCACGTACCCGATCCCTTCCGGATAGTGATGTGGATCCTCGAACGTGCCCACGTCCCGGATCTTGGCCGCGTCGAAGATCGCTACATCCGCCACACAGCCGACGGCGATGCAGCCGTGCTCGCGCAGTCCCAGCCGCGCCGCGGACATGCCGGTCATCTTGTGGACCGCCTGCTCCAGCGTCAGCACGTGCTCGTCGCGAACGTAGTGGCCGAGGACGCGGGGGAAGGTACCGTAGTTCCGCGGATGCGGCACGCCGTCGCCGATTCGCGTGAGACGCCCATCGCTGGCGATCATCGTCATCGGATGCGCCATGATGCGCTTCACGTCGCCTTCGTCGATCACGTGAAAGACCATCGACGCGCCGCCGTTCAGCACGCCCTCGAGCACGAGCGTCGCGGCGGCCTGCGGCGTCGTCGGCACGCCGCGCCGCACCGCCCAGTCATGGAGCGTCTTGCCTTCCAGCGAGTGATCCCACGCCACGCGCGCGAATTGCACGCGATGCAGATCACCGCCGCCACGATCGTTGAGCAGATACTCGACCACGCCGCGCGTGATGCTGTCCTTGAGCGCCGGATCGGCGAGACGCTTCCGCAGCTCGGCGGTGCCTCCCGATAACGCCCACGGTGGCACCAGCACGTCGAGCGAAGTGGAGCTCGCCGTGTACGGGTACTGATCGATCATCACGTCGGTGCCCGCGCGGCGCGCCGAGTCGACCATGGCGAGGGTGACCACGCTCTTGCCCCACATCAGTCGCCCGATCGCCTTGTGATGCGTGAGCACGATCGGGATGTGCGCGCGCCGGCCGATCTCGAGCGCTTCGGCGACGCCGTCGAGCAGCCCCAAGCCTTCCTCGCGAAGATGCGACGTGTAAATGCCACCAGAATCGGCGGCGACCCTCGAGAGCGCGACGACTTCGTCGGTGTTCGAGTAGAAGCCGGGGATGTATCGCAGCCCGGTGCTCATCCCGAACGCGCCCTCGTGCATGGACTGTCCGACCATCGACTCCATGCGCGCGAGCTCCGCGACGGTCGGCGCCCGGTTCTCCGTGCCCATCACGGCGCGGCGGATCGAGTTGTGACCGGCGAGAAACGCGACGTTGATGCCGAGGGGCTTGTGGTCGAGCGAGTCGAGATAGGGTCCGAACGGCCACGGTCCGCCACCGTCCGGGCCGCCCAGTGCGAGCGTCACACCCTGCATCGCGGCGCTCCGCGCGTCGGGCATGGCAGGGAGCGGGTCGAGATGCGCGTGCAGATCGATGAACCCCGGGGCGACGATCAGCCCGTTGGCGTCGATGGTGCGTTTGGCGAGCGATGACGGAATCGTTCCGCGCTCGAGCCGCACGACACGATCGCCGGAGATCGCGATGTCGCCGCGGAATCGTGGCGCGCCCGTTCCGTCGACGATCGTGCCGTTGGTGATCACGAGGTCGTACCGCGGCTGCGAGGCAGCCGCCTGCGCGCGCGCGGGTCGTACGCACACGCCGGCCAGCGCGCACGCGACGATGAAACGACCATAAACGCTCATGCCGTGAACGTCAGCCGCCGAGCGCAAAGAAGACCTGGACGTCTGCGGTCGCGACCGCGACCGTGCCGTAGAGCGGTCACCGCCGCTTGAATCCTTCCACCAGCGCGGCGGCGCCGGCGTCGTCCACACCCCACAGGCGAAAGTCCACGCGGACTTTGCTCAGCGTCGACACGTCGGTGCGTGTCTGTTTGGCGCGGTCGGATTCACCGTGGATCTGGACGGCCACGCGCTCGAGCGGCGCGTTCTGCTCGCGCGCGATCACGTGCACGAGCTCCACGCCGCAGGCGGCGACCGCCGAGAGAAAGAGCTCGACCGGCGTGATCTCCTCGCCGGGACAGCCGTTCTGCACCGGCCCGTCGACGATGAAGTGATGGTTGCGGGTCGCGCAGAGCACGCGACCGAAGACGTCGGTCGATTTTGCGCCGACGTCGTACTGTCGAAGCGTCGGTGAAGTGACGGGAGCTGTCATGCGGCAAAGGTGCCGCGTCGTGGGCGCCGCGACAAGCGCCGCCAGCCGCCCGCCGCCCGACCTCAGCGCCGCGTCCAGAGCACCAGCGCGCCGCAGTTCGCGTTCGAGCCGCCGAATTGCTGCGGCACTTCCGATCCCGTCCGATAGAACTCGACCGACTCCAGACTCGCGACGGAGAAGTCACGGCCCATGTCTGGCGGCCGCCCGGCGTCCATCCGGTCCGAGCGATAGATCGGCGTCCCATTCAGGAACACCGAGGACCAGCACGGCGGCAGACCTTCCATGACTATGTCGCGCTGGCGAACCGCGGGTGTCATCGGCTTGAATGGACTGATCACGCGGAGCTCGACGATCGACGACCCCGGCTCGCGATACTCCTGCAATCGGACTCCGGCGAGCTCGCGCAGCACGTCGGTGAGTCGACGGTCTTCTCGTGACCGCAGCGCGGTGGAATCGATGAACTTCCCGATCCCCATCGCCCGCCGGTCGGCGAATCCGTCGCGGCCGAGCGATGCCGCATGCCCGGGCGCGTTCACCTGCACCGCTTGCAGCGGGGTGGCCAGCGTGCGAATGAGCGTCGCGTCGGCGTGCACCGTGTCGCCGCGCGCGAACACGCCCAGGCGAAGCGGCTGGTAGCCCGGAAGCCGAAAGCCCAGAACCCGGCGGCCGTTCGGCGCTTCGATGACGTAGCGACCGAGGCTGTCGGTCAGCGCCTGCTGCTTGGCGCCTTCGACCGTGATGCCAACGGCGGCCAGCGGCCGACCTGTCGAATCCTCGCGCACGGTCCCGATGACCACTGACTGCGCAGGCATCGGAACGCCGACCGAGACCATGCTCGCGCTGACGACGCAAGACTTCAGAACCCAACATCGCATGGACCGCCCCTGTACCTGTGCCGCAGCCCAATCTGTCAGCGAACTCTAAGCGCCGCCAGCAGCGTCCCATCGGTCTCGGGCGTATCATTAAACGTCTCCCTACCCCTTGCCACCGTATGTCCCGATTTTCCGCCCTCCTCGCGATCGCGGCGCTGCCGGCGATTGTGTCCGCACAGACGCCCCGCCTGAGCCAGAACGCCGGTCGAGCGCCGCGCGTGACGAGCGCTGTTCGCGCCGCAACGCTGCCGCCCGACTCGGTACTCGTGCGCTCCCTCGTGTTCCGTTCGATCGGCCCGGCGGTCATGTCCGGCCGCATCGCCGACGTGGCGGTCACCGACAACGCCAAGGCGCCGCGCGGACGGATCGGCAGCGTCATCTACGCCGCCGCGGCCACCGGCGGCCTGTGGAAGTCGACCAACGCCGGCGTGACATGGACTCCGGTGTTCGACTCCGTGCGAACCGGCTCGGTCGGCGCGGTCGCCGTCGCGCCGTCCGATCCGAACGTCGTGTGGGTTGGCACTGGCGAGCCGAACAACATGCGCAGTTCGTCGTGGGGCACGGGAGTCTACAAGTCGGCCGACGGCGGCAAGACCTGGTCGGGCGCGATGCTGCCGAAGTCGCAGCACATCGGACGGATCGTCATCGATCCGCGCGACCCGAACGTCGTCTACGTTGCGGCGCTTGGCCCACTCTGGGCCGCGGGCGGTGAGCGTGGCCTCTACAAGACCACCGACGGTGGAAAGACGTGGACCAACACGAAGGAGATCAGCAAGTTCACCGGGTTCGTCGACCTGGTCATGGACCCGTCGAACCCCGACGTCCTGTACGCTGCCGCGCTCGAGCGCGAGCGCCGCGAGTACGGGTTTCTCCCCGCGGGACCGGAGAGCGGGATCTACAAGACGACCGATGCCGGCACCACGTGGACGCAGCTCAAGCAAGGACTGCCCACAGGCGACATCGGCCGCATCGGCTTGAGCGTCTGCAAGTCGCGCCCGTCAACCATCTATGCGTCGATCCACGCGAGACCACCGCAGAACGGCATGTATCGTTCGGACGACGGCGGCGCGACCTGGCGGCAGGTGAACAATCAGAATGGCACGGCGTGGTACTACAGCCAGGTGCGCTGCGATCCCACTGATCCCGATCACGTCATCACGCTCAACGCTCAATCGCGCGAATCGCACGACGGCGGCAAAACGCTGCTGCCCTTCGCCGTGGGCGGCGTGCACAGCGATCACCATGCGCTGTGGATCAACGACGACAACCCCGAGCAGATGATCCTGGGCGGCGACGGCGGACTGTACATGTCGTGGGACGCCGGCCGCACCTGGGACCACATCGAGAGCATCGTCGCTGGACAGTTCTACGCGATCTCGGTGGACGACGCCCTGCCGTTCTACAACGTGTACGGCGGGTTGCAGGACAATCAGACGTGGGGCGGCCCGAGCCGCACGCGCAACAGCTATGGCCCTACCAACGCCGACTGGTTCCGCATGGCCGGCGGCGACGGCTTCTACGCCGTGCCCGATCCCCTCGATCACGATCTCGTCTACGCCGAATCACAAACGGGCGGCGTCGTGCGCTACGACGCACGCACCGGCCAGACCAAGAACATCCGCCCTACTCCGAAACCCGGCGAGCGGTTCCGGTTCAACTGGAGCGCGCCGATCGTTCCGTCGAAGCATGACGCGCGCACGGTGTACATGGCGGCGAACTTCCTGTTCAGGAGCACCGACCGCGGCGACAGCTGGGAAAAGATCAGCGCCGACCTCACGCGCAACATCGATCGCAACAAGCTGCCGCTGCGCGGCGCGGTTCCCGATTCCTCGTCGCTCGGCCGCAACGAGGGCACCGCCGAGTTCAGCAACATCACGACCGTCGACGAATCGCCGCTGCGCGCCGGCCTGCTCGTCGTCGGCACCGACGACGGCCTGATCCAGGTCACGCGCGACGGTGGCAAGACGTGGACGAAGACCGATTCCTTCGCCGGCGTTCCCGATACCACGTACGTGAGCCGCGTCGTCTGGTCACGCGCCAGCGAAGGGACGATCTACGCCACGCTGGACGGCCATCGCAGCAACGACTTCAAGCCCTACGTATTCAAGAGTAGTGATTATGGCAAGACGTGGACGTCGATCGCCGGCAACCTGCCCGACGGCGGATCGGCCCAGGTCGTGCGCGAGCATCCCCGCCAGCCGAACCTCCTGTTCGTCGGCACCGAGTTCGGCGTGTACTTCACAATCGATGGTGGCACGCAGTGGACCCAGCTCCGCGGCGGCTTGCCCGGCGTTCCGGTTCACGACATCCAGATCCAGGCCCGCGCCAACGACCTCGTGCTCGGCACGCACGGACGGGGCATCTACATCCTCGACGACATCACGCCGCTCGAGCAGCTGGCGAAAGCGAAGCAGGCATCGGTCGCGTATCTCTTCCCCGTGCGTGACGCGCTGCTGTTCCAGCCGAACAACAGCAGAAACTCCGGAATGGGCACTCGCGGCTTTACGGGACAGAATCCCGAACCGGGTCCGCAGATCGGCTACACGCTGAACGATGTTCCGGCGACCAGCAAGATCTCGCTCTCGGTACTCGACGGCACAGGCACCGTGGTGCGCGCGCTGCCGGTACAGAAGGAAGCGGGACTCCATCGCGTCACCTGGGACATGCGCGTCGGACCACCGCTCACCGGACCGGTCGATACTCTCGCTCTTGCGAACGCCGGACGAGGCGGGCGTGGTGGCCGCGGCGGATTCGGTGCCGGTGCGCAGGGCGGCGCCGACACGACGGGGGGCGGGGCCGGACGCGGAGGATTCGGCGGCGGACGGGGCGGCGCGGGCGACGCGACCTTCCCGGCGCTGCCCGGTCGCTACATCGCGCGACTCACCGTCGCTCCGCCACAAGGCGCTCCGACAATGCTCGAGCAGTCCTTCGCGCTGACCAAGGATCCGATGGTGACGCTGGCCGATGCGGAGCTCAAGCAGCTCTATGCATTCCGTCTGAGCGTCGTGAAGCTCCAGCGCGACTTGCGAGAAAAACAGGCGCAGCTCGATACCGCGCAGCGCGTGCTCGCCGCCGCCAAGCGCGCCGCGGATTCCTCAGGCACCAAGGTCACGCCGGAGCTGAAATCTCGCATCGCTGCCGTGGAAAAGGAGCTCGCCGATGTGACGCGCGAGCTCGGCACGCCGGGCGGTGGTCGCGGTGGACGCGGCGGCTTTGGCGCTGGCGGCGGGTTTGCAGCTGGGGCCGGAGCGGCGCCGCCTGCCGCGGGCGGTGCTCCGTTCGGCGGGCGCGGAGGACGCGGCGGTGCACCGACCGTCGCCCAGTCAGGCGCGCCGACGGGTGAGCCGCTGGCGACGAGCGGTACCGCGGGTGCGGCCGGCGGCGATCAGGACCAGAATCCCGTCGGGCCCACCGCGGCCGAAAACCTTCAGGCCAAGCTCGGCACCACGGCGGAGATGCTCAACGTCACGTTCAATCCGAATCCTGAGCAAAAGCGCACGGTGCAGGTGCTTCCGGCGGAATTGGCCAAGCAAGGGGCGCGTGTGAAGAAGGTCGCCAGCGACGATCTTCCTGCGCTCATCCAGGCGCTCAAGGACGCCGGGGTCGCCGTCCAGACGCCCTAGCGCCCGCCGCCCGCCGCCCGCCGCCCGTTACGCGATCGCTGTTTCGAGAATGTGAATGTCCTCGTCGTCGAGCTCCAGCTCGGCGGCGGCGACATTCTCCTCGACATGCCGCACCTTCGAGGTGCCGGGGATGACGAGCATCGACGGAGATCGCGCGAGCAGCCAGGCGAGTCCGACCTGCATCACGCTCGCCTCGTGGCGGCGCGCGACGCGCTCGAGACGCTCGTGCGCGCGGTCCTCGTGCACCTCGCTCCGCAGCTTGCCCGCGCCGAGCGGAAACCAGGGGATGAACGCCAGCCGCTCGCGCTCACAGAAATCGATCACACTCTCCCACCGTCGGTCGAACACGTTGTAGCGATTCTGCACGGAGACGACGTCGACGAACCGGTGCGCGCGCTGGATCTCGTCGATGTCCACCTCCGACAACCCGACGTAGCGCACTTTCCCCTGCCGCACGAACTCGGCGAGCGTCGCGAACTGCTCGTCGTCGGGCACGGCGGGGTCGATGCGATGCAACTGCCACAGGTCGATGCGCTCGACCTTGAGTCGCTTGAGACTTCCCTCGAGTGCCCGGCGCAGATGCGCGCGGTGTCCGTTCGGCGTCCACTGATTGGGACCGGGCCGCTCGAGACCGCCCTTCGTCGCGATCACGAGGCCCTGCGGATACGGGTGCAGCGCCTCAGCGATCAGCTCCTCGGACACGTACGGACCGTACGAATCGGCGGTGTCGATGAAGTCCACTCCGAGCTCGACGGCGCGCCGAAGCACGCGGATCGCCTCCTCGCGGTCGGAAGGCGGCCCGAAGATGCCGGGGCCGGTGATGCGCATGGCGCCAAAGCCCATGCGATTGACGATGAGATTGCCGCCGAGCGGGAAGTTACCCGCACGGGTCGCGGGCGCGGCGGTGGAATCCTGGTGCGTCGTACTCTGAGGGTCTGGCGTCACGGCACACTCCTGATGCTCGATCAGGCGGCGTGCAAGAACCATCCCGACGGTCGTCGATTCGCCGAAGTGCGGCCTATCGTGGCGGCAGCGAGTCGAGCTTCTGCTGAAGCACGCGAGCCCGCCTCGCCGACTCCTGCGCGAAGCACTGCGCGCGAGCGCGCGCGTACAGCGGCGCGCCTCCTACGGCACGGCAAACCGAATCACGCCATTCGAGCCAGCTCTGCTCAGTCCTGCGCAACTGCTCCACGGCGGGCGGATCGGGCGCGTCGTCGCTGACGTTCGCCTGCCGGCGCAATGCTACGACGACGCGTCGATACGTCTCGTTCAACGCGACGTCATTGTCGCGAATCGCGCTCGCCAGGCACGCGCGCTGATCGGCCGACGCCGGCGAGTCGCACACGTCTCCGGTCGACTGCGACCGCGCCGTATCGCGCGTTGGCCGAGCGCTATCGGCACGGGCGCTGTCGGCGCGCCGCGCGCTGTCCGCCGAATTGCCCGGCATGGCCGGCGGGTACGGCACCGGCGGCTCGGATCGCCGCGTGCCCGGCGGAGCGATCATCCCCGTGCGGCCGGGAATGACCGTCGTGGTGCCGGGCATCGCGGTCGTGGGTACGACAGCTCCTGGCGCGACGCGACGAATCGCCGTCGTGTCGTAGTTCATCGCCGCGCCGTCGGGCCGCCGGAGCGACACGTCGCCCGTCGCCATCGAACCGCTATCGGGCGTCGTGACGCCGGCGGCCGTGCGGCCCGCGGGCCCGCGACGGTGGTTGAGCAGCAACAACGCGACAGCGACGATCACCACGGCTATGCCCACGGCCATCGCCAGCCGCGTTCCAAAACTCAGCCCGCTGTGCACAACGACGACTGCATCGCGATCGCTCGCACCCACAGGCGTCGAGTACGAACGCGAAACGATCGGCGCCGCCGCGACGACCACGGGCGCCGTGGCGGCGATGACGGCCGCGGAGGGTGCAGCCTCCGCCGCTCGAGCGGTCTGCGTGATTGCGACGACGCGTCCCGGATCGAGCGCCGAGATGAGCGGCGCGATGCTGGGCGCTTCACCAGCTCGATCACACTGCATCAGCGCGTCGACTTCCTTGATCACGTTTCGCGACAGCTCGGGCCGCACGGTCGCGAGCGAGCTGAGACGAGCGGCGGCGGCACGCTGTCCCGCAAGCATCCGCCACGCGAGCTCGCCGAGCGTCCGCGCGTCGTCACAGGCATTGGGGGCCGTCGTGCCGACGGTCGGCGCGGGCTCGAACGCCAGCAGAACCTTGCCGCTTCCCTGCTGAAAGACCACGCCGCTCGGCGATACGTGGCGGTGCACGACACCCTGCGAGCGCGCCCAATCCAGCGCGCCAGTCACCTGCTCGAGCGTATCCGCCACACGGAGATTGGGGATCGTGCCGACGGTGCTGATCAACTGCTCCAGCGTCGTGCCGCGGACGCGTGGCCGCACAACGGCGTGCGCACCGTCGCCGAGCGGAACCTCCTCGATCACCGGGACGATGTGCGGGTGTCGCGACGACGCGAGAAGGTGCGCGTCCGAGCCGAGTTGGCCGGCGCTCGCCTCGTCCGCTCCCGCTGGCAGCCGAACGACCTGAATCGTGACGTCGCGATTCAGCTCGAGGTGACGAGCCAGGTACGCGCGCGTGTCACCCGCCCGATTCAACTCGGTCAGAATCTGGTATCGATTGTCGAGCTTGCTCAGGTCGGGCGTGAATTCAGGTCGATCGGTCGACATCGGATGGACCCATGAAACGCGGGACTCAGCAAGGTCATGCGTGAACCATGCCCAAAACGCTAACCTTTCACACTCGCACGCTCGGCTTGTACGTACGTGAGCCAGCCGTACGGGTCTTCATCGACGCCCTTCACCAGGTCGAGGAACCGCTGCTGGATCTGCGTCGTGATTGGACCGCGCTTTCCATTGCCGATCGTGATGCGGTCGACGCTTCGAACCGGCGTCACTTCCGAGGCCGTGCCGGTGAGGAAGATCTCGTCGGCGGTGTACAGCATCTCGCGCGGCATCAGCGTTTCGCGCACGGTGAAACCCATGTCGCGGGCGAGCGTGATGATGCTGTAGCGCGTGATCCCGTGGAGCAAGGTGCCGTTGAGCGTCGGCGTGTAGAGCTCCCCGCGGTGCACGACGAAGAGATTCTGGCCCGAGCCTTCGCTCACCATGCCGGCAGGATCGAGGGCGATGGCTTCGGCAAAACCGTTGCGCAGCGCCTCCATCTTGATGAGCTGACTACCCAGGTAGTTGCCGGCCATCTTCGCTTGCCCGGGGATCGTGTTCGGAGCGACGCGATGCCACGACGCGACACCGGCATCCACGCCGTTCTCGAGCGCGCCTTCGCCGAGGTAGGCCCCCCACGGCCAGCATGGGAGGTAGACCTCGACCGGACTGTCGAACGGAACCATGCCGCTCGCGCCGTAGCCGCGGAGGACCATCGGCCGCAGATAGCAGGTTTCAACGTTGTTGCGGTCGACGAGCTCGCAACAGGCGGCGACCAGCTCGTCCAGCGAGTACTTCACCTCCATCCGGTAGATCTTGCACGTATCGAGCAGGCGCTGGAGGTGATCCTCCAGCCGGAAGATCGCCGGGCCACGGGGGGTGCTGTAGCAGCGAATGCCTTCGAACGCGGACGAACCGAACTGTAGAGAATGGCAGAGCACGTGGACCGTGGCATCCTGCCAGCGAACGAACTCGCCGTCATGCCAGATCCAGTCGGTCTCGGTGAGTTTGGCCATGCGTGCCTCAGAATGGTGAGTGCGCCGTTTTTCGGCGTACGCGAAATATGCCGCCGGTAGAGCTCGAATGCGATCCTTCGACACGCTCGACGCCGACGGCGCGGCCACGACGCGGCCGCCATCGCGCTCACCATCGCGTGCTCCGGCGTCTTCTGCGCCTGGCAGAGATCGAACAAGGGCCCGCGGCGGCATCGCCGCGGGCAGGGCGCATCACAAAATGCGCAAGGGACTCTACGAACTCAACTCCGCCAACCGACGGACACCGCGCATCATGCCGCGCTGCATGATGAAGTGCGCCGGCTCGAAGACGAAGACGTTGAATGGTCCCAGCAGCACCGACGCGAGGTCGGGCCGGTGTGCGCCGCGCGTTCGGATGATGAACCGCGTCGTCGCTGAGTCGACTGGCTGCAGCACGAACGCGCCCCAGTTGTCGAGGTACATTCCGCGGCCGGGTTCGAGCTCGGATACTCGCCAGCCCATCTGCCCGAGCCGCCCGCCGAGGTAGTCGCGCTGTGTGGCAAAGATCGTATCGCCCCGCTCCAGATGCTGCCATTCAGGATGGATGCGGTCCGCGTTGTGAACCTCGTCGCCGACGAGCCGCTCGAGCCACGAGTAGCTGTAGAACCCTGCGCGGTCCTGGCCCAGCTGGACGAGCCACGGCCAGACGGAGTCCGCCGGCGCGCGAATCGTGATCGCGTGATCCACGCGGTAGGTGGCATGCGGCGCACGGTCGTCGCCGATCAGGCGTGCGGTTCGTTCGGACGCGGTCGTGCCCCACCGCAAATACATCGGCCGCGCGAGCACGACGGCGACCGCGTAGCATAGCCACATGATTCCCACGGTCCATCCGAGCCGGTGCATGAGCGGATGGTTCAACGCGTCGACACCCGCCGATTCCACGACCTCGATGTCGGCCTCGGCGCGGCCATCCACGCCTTCCACCGCGAACACGTAGAGCGCCACGTCGGCGAACGCGCCGATCAGTCCCACGAGCTGGGAGTACACCGTGAGCATCAGGATCGAGGCGGCAGTCGCGGCCGTGAGCAGCGGCTTCCAGTAGCGCCGGAGCACCGGTACGCGAAACAGCCCCAGCGAGGCCGCAAAGTAGCCGACCATCGCCGTAGCCCACAGGAACGTCACGAGCCAGAGCGGCCCTTCGGACGCGGCCCAGACGCCGACACTGGCGTGCGCGAAGCCGTGCAACAGCAGCAAAACGGCCAAGGTGACTCTGCGCATCCTTCCCTCTCCGAAACTTCTGCCCCACGATTGCTTCGCATCCGGCGCAGAGCTATCGGGACCTCTGCACGCTTTCGGGGGTGATTTCCGCACGCCGGCTGGCGTAGTTCCCCGACTTTCTGGCGAGCTGTCGCGTGAACATCCGTCCCGCACGGCGCGTAATAGGGTTGATCGCTTCAGCACCGGGAGTGCACGTGATTTCTGCAGCTCGTTCTCGCATATCAAGTCATTGGCGCCCCGCCACTGGCGTCGCCGTTGCCGCTGTCATCGTTGCGTCGACCAGTGCCTTCGTCGCCGCGGCGCGAACGGTGCCTGGCGTCTCGTTCAGGATTTCCGCGGTCACGCGCATCTATCCTGGCGACACACCGCGCGGTCAGGACGACGAAGTGATGCGTGGCCGCGGAATCGCCGCCAACAACCACTCGCGGATTGAATTCCTGGCATACACGCCGGCCCCGCAGGGCGTGACGACCGACGACTTCCTGGTCGCTGTCGACTCCGGGAAGGTCTTCATCCAGCACGCCAAGGATCAGACCTTCACTCCGGCCAACGACACGTTCAACGGACCGGCGGTCGTGGCGCTCGCACGCGTCATGGGCGGCGGCGGTCGTGGTTTTGGCCGCGGCGGCGATGCCGCCGGCGGCGCTGTCGGGGGCGGGGGCGGGGGCGGGGGCAATCGCGGTGCTCGCGGTGGCGGCGCTGGCCGTGGCGGCGGTGGTGGTCCGCCGGGCGGCAGGGCAGGCCGAGGCCGCGGCGGGCTTGGCCAGGGTTTTCTCAACCAGATTCAGCTCCTCAACGTCGACTTCAAGCTCGAGAAGCTCGGCCCGGGGGACGCAATCGACACCCGGCCGACCCAGCATTATCGCGTGACCACGGATTACCGGATCGTCTGGGGCGACCAGGTGATCCCCGCACACGCGGTAACCGAGATGTGGACGGCGCAGCTACCGGTGAACGTTCCGAATCCGTTCGAGCCGTTCATTGTCGCCGACCAGTCGGGCGATGGACCGCTGATCGAGTACGCGCTCAAGCTCCGCGCCGTGCGCGCCCAGATCGAGGGCACGCCGATCAAGGTCGTAACGACGACGACGCTCGGCGGCGTGCAGGGGATCGTCGGCTTTCAGGGGTTCGTCGGCAATGATCCCACGGTCGACAAACTGACCGTCGTCCAGCAGACCCAGATCACGAACGTGCAGCCGACGGATATCGACCCCAAGCTGCTCGAGGTCCCGAACCCGGGCGCGCCGGACTAGTTTTTTCGAATGCTTCGACTCCTGGCAGTCGCGGCGACGCTCGCCGGCGTCGCCGCCGCGGTGCACCCAACCGTCGACTCCGCGCGCTCGAACAGAGCTCGCGTCCAAGTCGAACCGGGGCACACGGTGCTGGACAGCGTCTACACGGACTCGCAGGCCACCGCCGCCGAGTCGACGTACAAGCAGGGCTGCGCCAAATGCCATGGCGCCGCACTGGAGGGCGCGCAGGACGGCGGCCCGCTCGTCGGACCGATCTTCCTGACGAACTGGCAAGGGCTGACGCTCGCGGATCTTCAGGACAAGATCCGCACGACGATGCCGCCGGACACGCCAAACACGATCCCGCCCTCAGCGGTGGCCGACCTCGTCGCGCTCGTACTGGAACGGAATCAGTTCCCGGCGGGGACGAAGCCGCTCACGCCGGAACCGGAGCGGCTCAAGGACATCAAGATCGTAAAGGCCCCGTAGCCGCCAATTCGTGCAATTACTGCAATTAGGGTCAGAGTCGAATTGCGGTATTTCGCCCCTGTACTCGGGATTTTGGTTAATTCGAGTCTGACCCTAATTAGCCCGGCCTCTACATCGGCGGTCTGCCGCCGCGTCCTCGCCCCGCTGTGGAGTCGGCCGGGGTTTGTGGCGGTGGCTCGAATTCCTTTTCAGGAATCTTGAACGCGTCGGCGATCCATTTCTCGCCGAGGGTGCCGAGCGCGCGCTGCGCGATGTACTCGCCCATCTTCGGGGCGAACTTGGCGCCTTCCGCATTGCCACCGGCACCAATCAGCGCGTTCGACCATCGTGGGTGCCAGTCGACGACGAAGTTGCCGTTCGATGTGGTCTCGTAGTGACAGGCATGTGTTTGAGCGATCGGCGCATCCTTGAGCAGCGGGAAGCGATGCGCGACGAACCGACGCATGGACTCGAGCCGATCGGAGCTGGCCCATCGATCGCTCGTGTCCGGATCGTCCTGCTGCGGCGAGACGTCATCTGGTGGACCGCCGCGGCCTCCACGACCGCCAGCTCCACGTCCGCCGGCACCACCGCCCACCGCCCGCCGCCCGCCGCCCGCGTTCGCGAGATTGGATCCGACGTCGGTCGCGGGCGCATTGGCGTTCCCGGGACTCTGCTGCGCGGCCTGGCCGGGCATTGCAGCGGTGCTGTCCGCCGCGCTCGCGACCTGCGGAGTCGGGGCACGCTCGCCACCCCGCACCCGGAAGCCGCGGTTATCGACCGGCAGCGCCGCCCAACCCGTGACGCCGGGGAAATTGTAGCTCGGCAGATTGGGGTATGTGAAGCGATGTTCGCCGACCGGCGTGCCGTAGTAGGCGACGTAGCCCATCGGCACGCGGGTCTTCTTGGCGAAGACATCTGGAAAGGTTTTTCCGAGCCACGGACCGACGCAGTATACGAACTTGTCGGCTCGCAGAGTTCCGCCGGTATCGAGCGCGATCGCTTCCAGCTTGCCGTTAGACATCTTTGAAGGAGTCGCGCGGCCGATGACGACCTTGCCGCCGAGACGCTCGAACGCCGCCGAGGCCGCCTGGGCCGCGCGGCGCGCCCGGAGGACGCCGGCGTCGGGCTCGTAGAGGCACGCCGTGATGTCGTCCATGTTGACGACGGGGAATGCCTTGCGCACGTCGTCGGGATTCAGAATCTGGTACGGGATCTTGTTCTTGTCCCACCAGACCTTGCACTTGAGCTGAAAGTTGTCCCACTCGGTGCGGTAGATGATGTCGCCCGTGACGTGGAAGAGGTTGAGGCGTAGCTCGCGACCCCACTCGTCGTCGAACTGTTTCCAGCGCGTCATCGAGTCGCGCGCCCAAAGCATCCACAGCTCGCCCATCTGGCCTAGCCGATCGCCGTACGACGAGCGCACGCCGCGCGTCTCGTCGCCCGAGGTCGATCGCGCGTTGCCTGGTCCGTATGCATCTACCATCGTGACGTTCGCGCCCATGCGGCGCAGGTGGTACGCCGTGAAGCTTCCCCAGAGCCCGGCCCCGATCACGACGATTTCGGGAGACGCGCTCGCCGATCGCACCGATCGAGTGCCTTTCGGCTTGGCCGTACTCGCCTCGGCGGCGCCGGCGCCTCCGACGAGAATCGCGCCTGCGCCAGACCCGGCGACCTTGAGGAAATCACGACGCGGCAACGCGTCGGCGCGGCTCGTTTCGGCAGCGGGGTTCGACGGAGTAGGCTGAGAATCGTTCGCCATGTATGTGACTGGTGAAGAGGGTCGTCTCGACCAACTTGTCGCCGCGCGCCGATGAAATCAACGCGCCCCGATGGAGACTGGCGGCACGTCGCACCCCGGTCTAATATGGGCGTTCCCACCCGCCTCAGGAGCGTGGATGAGACGATCGCGTGTGATGATTCTTGGATGGGTCGCCGTGGCCGGCTGCGTCGCGGCGCGTCAGTCGACGAGTGCCCGTCCACCACTCGGGGCTCATCTCCTTGCCGGCGCCAAGACAGGGACGCCGGTGCCGCTGCGCTTCGATCCCACCGCGAAGGTCGTCATCGCGCGAATGGCCAACCTTCCGCCCGCGCCCTACAGCGCTGCACAGGCCACGCGCGGCGCGCAGGTGTTCAACCAGACCTGCGGCGCCTGCCATACCGGGGAGCGCTTCATCGGTCAGCAGTTCATCGAGAACTGGGGCGACCGACGTGTCGGCGACTTCTACTCGCTGGTCCGCAGCACGATGCCGGTCGACAATCCCGGCGGGCTGAAGGATCAGGACTATCTGGACGTGACCGCGTACTTGCTCAAGGCCAACCACTCACCGGCGCCGGCAGCTCCGGAGTCTCTGAGCACGGACACCACTGTGCTGCGGGGCCGCAGGATCGCCGTGCAGCCATGACGCCGCCGATGACAATGCTTCGACAGCTCGGCCGGCAGATGTCGCTCGCACTGACGGTGACGCTCGCACTGGCGGGTACGGCCCGCGCGCAGGCGACACCTCCACGGCCGACGAACGATCTTCCCAATCCCTACACCACCGTTCAGGCGTGGGCCAAGCTGCCCGCGGAACGGACGTGGGGGTCGACGAGCGCGGTCGACATCGACAAGGACGGTACGAGCATCTGGATGGCCGAGCGGTGCGGCACGAACAGCTGCGCGACATCGACCCTCGATCCTGTCATCAAGTTCGACGCGAGTGGAACGGTGGTGGCACACTTCGGAGCCGGTCTGCTCCTCTCGCCACACGGGATCCACGTCGATCGCGGCGGCAACGTGTGGGTCACCGACTGCGCCTGCACGGGAGGCGGTGGGGGCCGCAGGGGCGGGCGCGGCGCGGATACCGCAGCAGGCGGACGAGCAGTCGCGCCGCCTCCACCCGCCGCGACCAAAGGACATCAGATCTTCAAGTTCAGTCCCGACGGCAAGTTGCTCATGACGCTCGGCGTGCCGGGCGGGAACCGCGACAGCGCGTTCTTTCAGCCCAACGACGTGCTCGTGGCGCCGAACGGCGACATCTTCGTGTCGGAGGGACATTCATCTGCCGCCGGCAGCGTAGCGCGCCTGTTCAAGTTCTCGAAAGACGGAAAGTTGATCAAGATGTGGGGTACGCTCGGCCATGGCCCGGACGACTTCGATCAGCCGCACGCCCTGGCGATGGACTCACGCGGCCGGCTGTTCGTGGGCGATCGCGGCAACAACAGGATCAAGATCCTCGACCAGGATGGCAAGCTGCTGGATACCTGGTACCAGTTCAGTCGCCCGAGCGGCATCTACATAGACGGACACGACGACATCTACGTCGCCGATTCCGAGTCGGGCTCCGTCGCGCGCGATCGCACCGACTGGAAGCGCGGCATCCGCGTCGGCAGCGCACGCGATGGTTCGGTGAAGTACTTCATCCCCGATCCGGCCGTGAACCCGCCGAGCACCAGCTCCGCCGAGGGCGTGGCCGTGGACGCGCGCGGGAACGTGTACGGTGCGGAAGTCGGGCCGTCCCTCTACGGCCCGGACGCGACGCCGCATCTCAAGAGGTACGTGAAGCAGTAGCGCCGACGGGCTCTACGACTTGGGAAACGGATGCCACGGATCTGAACCGATCGAACGGATCGTTCCCGGTGGCAGGTGAGCTCCTCTCGTAACGCCCGGAATTTCTTGATGGAACAGCCGCTCGGGAAGCCACGCGAAGCCTCCCGAACGGTCGTCACCAAAAAAGATCGTCCGGGCCCGTGCCAAGGTGTGCTTTCGCGCCTCGACGAGCGATCCGTTCAATCCGCCCCCTCCGTTCCAATCCGTATCCCAAGTCGTAGAGCCCGTCCAAGCCACACGGCGTCCGAAATGCAAACGGAGCCGTGCGCGATCAGTGTGGCGTCGGCCGCGGCAACGTGAGTGCGACGAGTCCCGTGTGCTCGCCCTGCCCCGTCGCGAACACGATGTACTGTTTGCCGCCGTGCAGGAACGTCATCGGCACCGCCGTGTTGACGGTCGGAATCGGCACCGCGCCGACCTGCTTGCCCGTCGCTTTGTCGAACGCGTAGAGTCGCGGACCCACACCGGGGCCGCCGCCACGCCCACCGCCGCCGCCACCGCGCGCGCCGCGGCCTCCACCGCTCCGACCGGTCCCGTGGATGACGAGCGTCTTCGTCGTGATCACCTCGGGCTGACCACCGAGCGCGGGCACGCGCGGCAGCGTGACGCCGGCAAAGAGCGAATCGGTCGTGGTCTGGTCACGCCACTGATTGCCATTCGGCACCCACCACTTCTTGTCGCCCGTGTTCAGGTCGTACGCCGTGATGCCGCCCAGCTCCTTCGGTTTGAGGATCGAGATGCCACCGATCGACGTCGCGGCGGCGACGCGCGAGAACCCGCCGCGGCCCGCCGCCTCTTCCTGTGGCGCGACGTAGCCCGCCGGCGGCTTGGCCGCGCCAGTCTTACCGCAGCTGTTGTGCGGCGACGTGTAGTCGAGCTCCGAGCACGGGTCCTTCGCGACGGCGATCGTGGTCAACCCGCTCTGCCCGCCAACGTAAATCATCCCGGTTTCCGGATCGGCCGCGGTGCCGCCGTCGATGTTCACGCCGCCGCTCGCGCCGGGCGCGTACCACGAGCACGTGTACTGCGCCGGGCCATTCTTGCCCTTGCCGTCGCGCGGCGAGCCCGGAATGAAGTACGGACCCATACGGCACTTCTTGGCCAGCTTGAGCGCCGAGTCCCTGATCGCCGGCGTGTAGTCGATGAGGTCCGCCTCGACGAGGCCCTGCTGGGAGTATGGCGCCGGCCGCGACGGAATCGGCTGCGTGGGCGACGTCTGTTCGCCCGGTACTTCCGTCTGGAGCACCGGGGTCTCGACGATCGGCCAGATCGGCTCACCGGTCGCGCGATCGAGCACGTACACCCAACCTTGCTTCGTCGTGGCCGCGATGATCTTGCGACGCTGCCCATCGATCGTCGCGTCGATCACGTTGGGAGCCATCGGCGTGTCGTAGTCCCAGATGTCGTGATGCACGAACTGGTAATGCCACTTGCGCTGGCCCGTCTTCACGTCGATCGCGACGACGCTGCTGCTGAACAGGTTGTTGCCCGGGCGATGGCCGCCGTACTCGTCGGCGATCGGCATGCCGACGGGGATGTAGACCAAGCCGAGTTCCGGATCGGCCGAGTACGTGGCCCACGCGTCGACCTTACCAACGCCCTCGGTGCCGATCTTCGATCCGTTCTTCCACGTGTCGGCCCCGTATTCTCCCGGCTGCGGCACGAGGTTGAACTTCCAGAGCTGCTTGCCGGTGTGCACGTCGAATCCGCGAATGAATCCCGGGATGTTGTGCGTGTGGAGCGGGAAGTATCCGTGGATCGATGAGTTGCCGACGACGACCACGTCGCCCACGACGATCGCCGGCGAACTGTTCGCGATCTGCCCGTTCGCCGGATCGATGCCGATCGTGCCGTCGGCGCCGGTCTTCGTCTTTGCATTCCACTTTTCGCCGGGTCGCGCGCGGCGCGCCGGGTACGCTTCGCTGATCTCGAGCGGCAGCGTGTCATCCACCGCGAGCGGCACGAGCGGATAGCCGAGTCCCGTCATCAGGTCGACCACACCGTCCTTCTTCGGGCCGACGTTCGGATCTCCCTTGCCTGTCTTGGCGTCGATGATCGCGAGATGATAGCCGGGCGTCACGACGATCACTCGTTCGTTCGTGCCGTCAGTCCAGTAGGAGAGCCCGCGGCCGGCGAATTGGCGCGGCGCCTTTTGCCAGCGAATGCCTTCCTCGATGCCCCACTGCCAGAGCGTCTTGCCGGTCGCGGGATCGATGGCGAACGCTTTGCGCCGATTCGTCGCCACCGTGAGCAGTCGGCCATTCGCGTAGAGCGGCGTCGTGCGATAGTACTCATCTTCGCCGTACTGCCCCGCATCCCACTGCCAGGCGACCTGGAGCGAATCGAAGTTCTGTGAATTGATCTGGTCGAGCGCCGAGTAGCGCGTGCTCCACGCGTCGGCGCCCCAATAGCGCCACTCGCCGGGCTTGTTGCCGCGCACGAGCTGTGCTCCCTGTCGCGCGCTCGACTGCGAGGCGTACGCGAACAACGCACCGGCCCCGACGACCACGGCGATCATCACACCGAGTCCGCGCCGCGTGGGCGACCAACGTCGCGTCATGGCTTCTTCCTCTTTGCGGGTGAAGGACGGCTTGGCTTGGTCTCGATCCGGAACTTCTTCAGCGAGTCGAGGTCCGGCGGCAGCTCCGCCGCGCCAGTCGGCATCGCGTTCATCTTGAGCAGGTAAGCCGTGACGTCCGCGACGTCCTCGGGCGCGAGGGAGCCGGGATCGTTCTTGGGCATCAAGGTGCTGATGAACCCAAATAGATCAGACAGTTGCTTGCCGCGCCACCACTTGTTGAACGTGACGCCCGTGTGCGACGCCGGCGTGTGGCAGGAGCGGCAGGATCCCGCGTAGACGTCCTTGCCGCGGCTTGCTTGCTCGTCGGTATACACGCCGCTCAGGGTGGACAGGCCGGAGGGCGGAGAGGCGTGCGCCTTTGGCGCCGCGGTCCCCTGTGCGGCAGCACGTTGCGCGCCGGCGATCAGCAGGCCTAACCCGAGCAGCGACCAGCTCCTTCGGACGCACGCCACCAGACGTTCGCGCTTCGGCCGCGGCATCACCTGCCCTCGCTGCCTCCAGCCAGAGACGACGTCCGCGCGCTCCCACCACGCGCCAGCCGTCCGACGAGCTCGAACATTCCCCACGCGGCCGCAACGACGATCAACATGAGAATCAGTCCGCGCATCGCGCTGGCCGCGAGGGCCACGCTGGGCGACGGCAGCTCGATGTGGTACTGCTCGAACACGCTCCAGCGGTCAACCATCCAGTGCCATGCCGTGTGCGCCACGAACGCCGACAGAATGATCGTCCCCATTCGCTCGGCGACCACGCGCGAGAACAGCCAGTTCAATACCGGGACGGCCAGCGCAAGAACCAGCAGCTGCCCCAGCTCCACGCCGACGTTGAACGACACCAGCGACAGCGCCATGTGCGCGCCCGCGAACTGCATCGACTGCCGCAGGGCGAACGAGAAGCCAAAGCCGTGCACGAGCCCAAACCCGAAGGCGATGAGCCAGCGACGCTCGAGCCTCGCCCCCACGATGTTCTCGAGCGCCATGTACACGATCGAGAGCGCAATCAGCATCTCGATCAGCGGCGGGAACCAGAGCCCGTCCGGCGCGAGCCCGGCGGCCGATGCAATCAGCGTGATCGAGTGCGCCACGGTAAACGACGTGACGATCGCGACGAGCGGTCGAATGCGGCGGAACGGAATGACCAGGCACAGGATGAACAGGAGGTGGTCGATGCCGTCGAGGATGTGCGAGAATCCGAGCTCGACGAAGCGTCGCGCGGCCTGATACCACTGGGGGTCGAGCCGCACGAGGCCGGGATCGCCCAGATACTCGAAGTCGCGCTCTCCCCCGCTTGCGGGCAGAAAGCGCAACACCGTCGTCGTGCGGACGCCGAGCCGAGCGAGCGCCGGGCGCATCGAGAACCGCGCACGATCCGAGTGAATGCGATACTCGAGCACCACGTCGAGCATCGCCTGCTTCCACATGATCTGTGTGGTCGGCCCGAGCGGTGCACCGGTCGCGTGCGCTAGCGCGCTCGAATAGCTGCTGAACGAGCGATCCGATGGCAGCGAGGCACGCGTGGCGACAATGGTTGGCTGCCCGAGTCGGGCGTCGTCCTCGTACAGCTCCATCTCGTCTGCCAGCCAGACCTTGGCCGCATCGGCTAGGAGCGGCGCCGATCGCGCGATGTCGAGATATCCGGGCCCCGAGACCGGGAAGTTCACATCGCGCATCGCCTCGAGCGGCACGCGCATCACGACGCGCAATCGATCGCCGTCCGGCTTCACGAAAGCCAATACCGTGACGGTGCTCGGGATGTCATGCGCGAATTGAGGCCCGGGCAGAGCGAGCACGAGCACCGCCGCAATCGCGGCGACGGCACCTGGACGGACCAGACTGTAGCGGCTTAGAATCACGCACTCGCTCCCGGGAAGCACGAGTATACATCCCGTGCGCGAGCGGTGGAACGGCGCGGCGGTGGCGGATCGACCTGATGCTCGGCCCAAGGAGCGCTCATGAACCGGCGTAGTATCCTGCTCGGCGGCACCCTTCTTACCTTCGCGTCTGTCGGCGGCGCTCAGCGACCGACGCGCGCGTCCCCCGGCCGCGCCGCGCCGCGCTTCGAGGTCGACCTCCTCTGGCCGGCGCCGATGCCCAACCGCTGGATCCTCGGCTCGACGACCGGCGTCGCGGTGGACTCGCGCGACCACGTGTTCGTCGTCCACCTCACCGACAGCTTCACGCCCCGCACCGAGATCGGCCTGGCGACGAATCCCGTCACCGGCGAGTGCTGCGCGCCGGCGCCCAACGTACTCGAGTTCGATCCCGCGGGCTCGCTCGTTGGTCATTGGGGCGGACCCGGCGCCGGCTACGATTGGCCGGAGATGAACGCCGGACTCGCTGTCGACGACGCGGGCAACGTGTGGATTGGCGGCAGCGGCGGCGCGGATTCCAGAATTCTCAAGTTCTCACATGACGGCAAGTTCATCGCCGAGTTCGGCAAGTCGGGGACGGTTGCGGCGCGTGGGGCGGGCGGCCGCGGCGAGGACACCGCGTACGCCGGCGTATCACCCGGACGCGGGCGCGGCGGCGGCCGAGGACGTGGCCGCGCATCCACGCCGGCACTTCCCGCGAACAGCAACAGCATGGACACCTTTGGCGGCCCGGCGGGCTTCTCGTTTGACGCCAAGGCCAACGAGGCGTACATAGCCGACGGCTATCGCAATCATCGCGTCGCGGTGATCGACATGACCACAGGCGCGATCAAGCGCTATTGGGGCGCGTACGGCAACAAGCCGAACGATGCCGATAGCGCGAGGCACGAGCCTGGGTCGGCGCTTCCGAAGCAGTTCGGTGCGCCGGTCATGTGCGCCAAACTGGCGAGCGACGGGCTTCTCTATGTATGCGACACGCAGAACGATCGCATTCAAGTCTTCAAGAAAGACGGGTCGTTCGTGAAGGAGAAGACGGTGGCTCCCGCCACGCGCGGCACCGGATCAGTGTGGGACATCGCCTTCTCGCGCGACCCGCAGCAGAGATACCTGTACGTGGCCGACGGCATGAACATGAAGGTGCACGTGCTCGACCGGCAGTCGCTCGACGAGCTCACGAGCTTTGGCGACGGCGGTCGGCAGCCGGGGCAGTTCTACGCGGTGCACAGCGTGGCGACCGACTCCAAGGGCAACATCTACACGGTGGAGACGTACGAGGGCAAACGCGTGCAGAAGTTCAACTACAAGGGAGTCGGCCCGATCGCAAACAGGGATCAGGGAGTGTTGTGGCCGACCACGGCGAGGACGAAGCCATGACGCGCGCACGCAGAATCTTGTTCGGCGTCGCGCTTGGCGCAGCGATCATCAGTCTCGGTGTCGGTCAAGCCGCGCTCGATGCCGCCGCGCGCACTCACACCTTGCAGGCGCCGCGTTTCGAGGTCGACCCGGTGTGGCCCAAACCACTGCCCAATCACTGGGTACTCGGCAACGTCATCGGCGTCGGCGTCGACTCCAAGGACCACGTCTTCATCGTTCATCGCAACGACACCTTCGATGCCCGCACCGAGATTGGCGCGGCGGCAAAGCCGCCGTTGAGTGAGTGCTGTGTCCCGGCGCCGCCAGTGCTCGAGTTCGACCCGGCGGGGAATCTCGTCAAGGCATGGGGCGGTCCGGCCAAGGGGTACGACTGGCCCTCGTCCAACCACGGCATCTCGATCGACGACAAGGACAACGTCTGGATCGGCGGAAATGGCACCTGCCCTCCGCCGGGAACGCCCGAGTGCCCCGCGGGCACAATCGACTCGTTCATCCTCAAGTTCACGCACGATGGCAAGTTCCTGATGGAGATCGGCACGCCGCACGAGACGGTGAACAGCAACAGCACGACGCACTTCGGCCGCGTGGCCAAGATCTCCTTCGACGTCAAGGCGAACGAAGCGTTCCTCGCCGACGGCTATGGCAACAAGCGGGTCGCCGTGATCGACATGGACAATGGCAAGATCAAGCGATTCTGGGGCGCCTACGGCCACGTGCCGTCGGATTCCAACCTTGGCCCCTACAACCCGAATGCGCCGCTCGCGCAGCAGTTCCGCAATCCCGTGCATTGCGCCGAGCCGACGCCCGATGGGCTCGTGTACGTGTGCGACCGCCCCAACGACCGACTGCAGGTCTTCCGCAAGAACGGCGAGTTCGTGAAGGAGAAGATCATCAAGCCGCTCACGCTCGGCGACGGTTCGGTGTGGGACATCGCGTTCTCGCGCGATCCGCAGCAGAAGTACATCTTCATGGCCGACGGCAAGAACGAGCGCGTGTACGTGCTCGACCGGCAGTCGCTCGATCTCCTCACCGAATTCGGCGA